>PBSR01000263.1 GCA_002726335.1 Gemmatimonadaceae bacterium | reverse complement strand
TCGCCGCGTGGCTGGCGATCCTGTCGACCGGCAATGTGTGCCTGCCGCTCGATCCGGGTTATCCGCGCGACCGGCTCGATTTCATGATCCGCGACGCGGACGTCGGCCTCGTGGTCGGCACCGCGAAGGCCCTGGCGGCGATGCCGGTGCCGGCGGATCACCCCTCCTGTGAGCAGCTGGCCTTCGACGACGCGGACCTCTCCGGGCGCGCGGGATCAGAGCGGGTGCCGGTGGCCCCGGAAGATCGCGCCTACATCATCTATACATCCGGCACGACCGGGCGACCCAAGGGGGTCGAGGTGCCTCACCACGGGCTGGCCGCGCTGGGACGCGCACAGGGCCGGGTCTTCGAGGTCACGCCCGACAGCCGGGTGCTGCAATCGGCTTCCTACAGCTTCGACGCATCGGTGTCGGAGATCGCCATGGCGCTGACCACCGGCGCCACCCTGGTGCTGGCGCCGGACGATCAGCTGGTGCCGGGAGGCACGCTCCAGGAGACGCTTCGGCGGGAGCACATCACGCATGTCACGCTGCCGCCGAGCTCACTGGCGGTGACCGACTGCGACCGGCTGCCGGAGCTGCGTTGCCTGGTGTCGGCGGGCGAGGCCTGTCCGGCCGAGACCGCCCGACGCTGGAGCGACGAGCGCCGGTTCGTCAACGCGTACGGACCGACCGAGACGACCGTGTGCGCCACCATGGGGGCGCATGCCGGGGATGGGGCGCCGGCGATCGGGTGCCCGATGGACGGCGCCAGCGTGCACCTGCTGGACGAGTCTGGCAACCTCGTTCCGCAGGGGGTGCCCGGAGAGCTGTGTGTCGGCGGTCGAGGCGTGGCGCGCGGCTACCTTGCGCAGCCGGCGCTGACCGCGGAGCGGTACGTCCCGGACCCGTTTGGCGACGCGCCAGGGGGGCGGCTCTATCGCACCGGCGACCTCGCGCGTCTGGGGCGGGACGGAACCCTCGAATACCTGGGACGGATTGACGAGCAGGTCAAGGTGCGAGGTTTTCGGGTCGAGCCGGCGGAGATCGAGCGGGTCCTCGAACGCCATCCGGGGGTCGGCCAGGCGCTGGTCGTCGCGGTTCGTCATGACGCGGATCTGCGTCTCGTGGCGTATGTCACCGCCGCCGGGCCGGAGGCGCCGGCGCCGGCCGAGCTGCGGCGCTACCTCGCCGGACGCCTGCCGGATTTCATGGTCCCGGCGTTCGTCATGCCGGTGCCCCGGTTTCCGACCACGCCGAGCGGAAAGATCGATCGCGCCGGGTTGCCCAGGCCGGATGCCGCGTCCACCGGACCCGCGGCCGGCCGTGATGCGATCGAGCGCGAGGTGTCCGAGCTGTGGAGCCGGCTGCTCGGCGTGCGGACGCCTTCGCTGGATCAGAGCTTCTTCGAGTCCGGCGGACATTCCCTTCTGGCCGTGCGGTTGCTCTCGGCGATTCGCGACAGCTGGAACGTCGAGATCGGGTTGGCGGAGTTTTTCGCGGCACCGACGCTCGAGAGACTGTCCCGTCTGGTTCGGGACGGTGTGCGCGGCGACGTCACCCCGCTACCGCGGATCGAGCCGGTGGCGGTGGGCAGCCCCATACCGCTGTCATCGGCCCAGCGCCGGTTGTGGTTCCTCGACCAGCTCGAGGGCCCGAATGCCACCTACAACCTGCCGGTGGCACTGCGCCTCGACGGGCCGCTCGACACGGTGGCCCTCGAACGAGCGTTTGCCGAGATCGTCGACCGGCATGCGGCGCTCAGAACCAGCTTTCCGGCGGTCGACGGTGTGCCAGTCGCACAGGTGGCAGCGGCGCCACTGGCCGGGCTGGTCATCGAGGCGCCGGACGTGGCGCCGGTGGCCGCACGCGATGCCGAAGCGCGACGACGGGCCGGTGCCGAGGCGGACCTGCCGTTCGATCTGCAGCGCGGACCGCTCGCCCGGTTCCGCCTCCTGCGCTTCGACGACGCCGATCATCTGTTGCTGGTGACGATGCACCACATCGTGTCGGACGGCTGGTCGATGGGGCTGCTGGTCGGGGAACTGGCCGCGCTCTACGGCGCGTTCAGCGAGCAGCGTCCGTCACCACTCGCGCCGCTCCCGATTCAATATGGCGACTTCGCCGTCTGGCAGCAGCGATGGCTCGCCGACCACATCGAGGCGCGGGAGCTCGCTTACTGGCGGGAGCAACTCGCCGGCGTGCCGGCGCTGTCGAGCGTGCCCGGAGACCGGCCGCGTCCCGCGGTGCGGGGTTCGCGAGGCGGCGTGGCCAGGATGGTGCTCGACGCGGCGCTGGTCGACCGTGTACGCGACGTGGGCTGGCGATCGGCCGGCGCGACGGTGTTCATGTCGCTCATGGCGGGCTTCGTGGCGCTGCTGTCGCGCTACAACCAGCAACAGGACATCGCCATCGGCACCGGCATGGCCAACCGGGCGCGAACCGAGACCGAGGGTGTCGTCGGGCTCTTCGTCAACACGCTGGTGCTGCGAACCGACCTGACCGGTGCGCCCACGTACACCGAGCTTCTGCGCCGGGTCCGGCGAGTCATGCTCGACGCCTACGCCCATCAGGACGCGCCGTTCGAGCGTGTGGTGGAGGCGGTGCAGCCGGAGCGCAGTCTCGGCCGGACGCCGCTCTTCCAGGTCATGTTCGCGCAGCAGAACCTGCCGGTCGGTGCGCTCGAGCTGCCCGGGTTAGAGGTGACGGCGGTGGAGCCCGACGAGGCGACGGCGAAGTTTGACCTGACCGTTTTCCTCGATGACGGGCTGACGGACGGGGCGGCTGGCGGGCTGGCGATCTCGGTCGTCTACGCGACCGACCTGTTCGATCCGTCGACGGTGTCGCGCCTGCTGCAACACTTCCGGGAGTTGCTCGGGCGAGCCGTCGAGACGCCGGACCGGCCGGTCGCCGATCTCGATCTGACGGTCGAGTCGGATGTCCCCAACCGGCCGGTACCCGCCATCTCGGCCGCGGCCGAGCACAGCGGCGCATGCGGACTCACATTGCCCCGCTTGTTCGAGCAGGTCGCGGCGCGGTGCGCCGATCGGCCTTCGCTGACCGACGGCGTGACGACAGTCACCTACGACCAGCTCAATCGCCGGGCCAATCGTCTGGCGGCGCATCTACGGACGCTGGGGGTCGGACCGGATGTGCTGGTGGGGCTGTGTCTCGAGCGGTCTGCCGACCTGGTGGTGGCGATCCTGGCCATCCTCAAGGCGGGCGGCGCCTACGTGCCGCTCGACCCGTCGTACCCAGTCGATCGACGCCGGATGATGCTCGACGACGCCGCCGCGGCGGTGCTCGTCACCGAGACGACGTTGCTGGCGGAGGCGTCGGCGGTCGACCACGTGGTGTGCGTCGACCGCGACCGCGAGGCGATTGCGGCGTACCCGGACGCGAACCTGGACACGGAGGTGGCGGACACGGGGCTCTGCTACGTCATCTACACCTCCGGGTCGACCGGTCGCCCCAAGGGCGTGCTGGTCACGCATCACAACGTCGTGCGGCTGTTCGACACGACGCGCGACCGGTTCGCGTTCGACGCGGAGGACGTCTGGACCCTCTTTCATTCCGCCGCCTTCGACTTCTCGGTCTGGGAGCTCTGGGGGGCGTTGCTGCACGGCGGACGTCTCGTGGTCGTGCCGTTCCTCGTGAGTCGATCGCCGAGCGAGTTCGCGGCACTGGTGCGAGACGAGGGGGTGACGGTGCTGAACCAGACCCCGTCGGCGTTCTACCCGCTGGTGGACCTGGCGGTGGCGTCGCGCGACGGCGATGGCGCCGTCAACTCGACCGCGGCCGCCCTGCCCGCGTCGCTCCGGCTGGTGATCTTCGGCGGCGAGGCGCTCGACATGCGGCGTCTCGTGCCCTGGTTCGACCGGGTGGGTGACGCGTCGCCGCGGCTCGTCAATATGTACGGCATCACGGAGACGACGGTCCACGTCACGTGGCGGGAGATCGCGGCCGCCGACGCGGCCGCCGGACGAAGCGTCATCGGCGAGCCTCTGCCGGACCTGCGGTTGCACGTGCTCGATGCGCGCATGCAGCCGGTTCCGCGCGGTATGTCGGGCGAGCTCTATGTGGGCGGCGCTGGTTTGGCGCGCGGGTATCTGGGCAGGCCCCGACTGACCGCCGAGCGCTTCGTACCGAACCGGTTCACGCCAGCTGGCGACGGCTCGGTCGTGACGGCACCGGACCAGGCGTCGCGCGGTCACTCACGCCTCTACCGGACGGGGGACCTCGTGCGGGTGCTCGACGACGGCGATCTCGAATATGTCGGGCGGGCCGATGAGCAGGTGAAGATTCGCGGGTTCCGGATCGAGCCGGGTGAGATCGCCTCGGCGCTCCGTGCCCACCACGCGGTCGGCGACGCTCTGGTCCTGGCGCACGGCGACGGGCCGGCGCGTCAGCTCGCGGCGTATGTCGTGCCGGACGGTGAGCCCGTCGCACCGTTGCGCCGGGTGCTGAAATGGCAACGCGAGTCGCGGCTGGAACCGGGCGCACTGCTGCAGCTGCCCAATGGGATGGCGGTGGTCCACCTCAACCGCGCCGAGACCGAATTCGTCTACGACGAGATCTTCACGCAGCGGGCGTATGCCGGTCATGGCATCACGCTGCCCGACGAGGCCTGCGTGCTGGACGTGGGGGCCAACATCGGGCTGTTCAGTTTGTTCGTGTCCCGGACGTGTCTGCGCCCGCGCATCTACGCCTTCGAGCCGATCCCCGACGTGTTCGCCTGCCTCCAGCTGAACACTGAGCTGCACGGCATCGGCGCGCGGGTCTTCGAGTGCGGTCTCGCGGACCGGGACGGCACCGCGAGCTTCACGTTCTACCCGCACGTGTCGATCATCTCCGGCCGCTTCGGCGACGCCGCGGAGGAACGGCACACGGTGCGCGCCTTCGTCGCGCGGTCGCATGCCGATGAGACCTGGTCCGATGACGCCGTCGATGAGCTGCTCGACACCAGGCTGGAAAGCCGGCGTGTCGAGTGCCGGCTCCGGCCGCTCTCCGCCGTGATTGACGACGAGCGGCTCGAGGCGATCGATCTGCTCAAGATCGACGTGGAGAAGGGCGAGCTAGAGGTGCTCGACGGCGTGCGCGAGGAGCACTGGCCGCGAATCCGTCAGCTAATCGTCGAGGTGCACGCTCAGGACGACCGCCTCGAGACGGTCACGCGGCGGCTGGAGCGGCGCGGGTTCCTGGTGACCGCCGAGCAGGATGAGCGGCTTCGCGACACTGCGCTCTGGACCCTGTACGCGGTCCGATCCGCCGTCACCGGTGAAGGATCGGACACCGGCACGCCGTTCCAGACGCAGGTCTGGAGCAGTCCGGAAGCGCTGACCGCGGCGTTGCGGCGGCATCTCGACGAGCGGTTGCCACCCTACATGATACCGGCGTCGATCCAGCTGCTCGAACAGTTTCCACTCACGGTGAACGGCAAGCTCAACCGGCGCGCGCTGCCGGCGCCAGGCGAGGCCACGTCGACGGAGACCGGTCACCATCGGGCCCCGGGGACCGAGACGGAGACGCGGGTCGAACGGATCTTCAGCGAGGTGCTGCGGCTGCCGCGGATCTCGGTGGACCAGAGTTTCTTCGACGCCGGGGGGCACTCGCTGCTGGCGACCCAGGTGATCTCACGGTTGCGGGACACCTTTCAGACCGAGCTGCCCCTCCGGACGCTGTTCGAAACGCCGACTGTCGCCGGCCTGGCGGCGCGGCTGTCGCGTCTCGAACCGGAGCCCGTGGCGATGGAGACGATCCGGCCGCGCCCGCCTGGCGCCGAACCGGCGCCGTTGTCGTTTGCGCAAGAGCGTCTCTGGTTTCTCGACCGCCTCGAACCGGGCAATCCCTTCTACACCGTGCCGGTGGCGTTGCGGATTCGCGGGGCGGTAGATCTCGAACTGCTCGGGCGGAGCCTGTGCGCGCTGGTGGGACGGCACGAGGTGCTGCGGACCCGGTTCGTGGACGTCGAGGGCGCGGCGGTGGCGATAGTCCGAGAGCTGGGGGCTGGCGACCTCGACCCGCGCGTGGCGCCGGAGGATGACCTGTCGACGTTGCCGGAGCCCGCACGGCTGGCTCGCGCGGTGACGCTGGCTGTCGAGGAGGCCCGGCGCCCCTTCGACCTGACGGACGATCTGTTGGTCCGCGTCAGGGTCTGGCGACTGGACGTCAACGACCTGGTGCTGCTGCTCTCGATGCATCACATCGTCTCGGACGGCTGGTCCCTGGGTGTGCTGGTCCCGGAGCTGGGGGCGCTCTATGACGCCTTCCGACGGCAGGCGCCGTCGCCGCTGCCGGAGCTGTCGCTCCAGTACGCCGACTATGCCGTCTGGCAGCGGGGGTGGCTCGAGCGCGAGGCGCTCGATACTCAGCTCGCCTACTGGCGGCGCCAGCTCGACGGCGTGCCCTCGGCGCTCGAGTTGCCGACCGACCGCGCCCGACCGCCGACGCAGAGTTACGCTGGCCGCAACGTGACCTTCGAGGTCGATGCGGCGCCGCTGGCGCGGCTCCGGGCGCTGGGTCGCGAGCACGATGCCACGCTGTTCATGACCTGCCTGGCGGTGTTCGGCGTGCTGCTGTGGCGCTACACGTCGCAGGACGATCTCGTGATCGGATCACCGATCGCCAACCGGACCCGGCGCGAGACCGAGCCGCTGGTCGGGTTCTTCGTCAACACGCTTGCGCTGCGGGCCGATCTGTCTGGAAACCCGTCTTTTCTCGTGCTGCTGGACCGCGTGCGACAGACGGCGCTCGATGCCTATGCGCATCAGGACCTGCCGTTCGAGCGCCTCGTCGACGAGCTGCAACCGGAGCGCGACCTCAGCCTCAATCCGCTGTTCCAGGTGATGTTCGCCGTGCAGAACGCCCCGGTGGAGCCACTCGAGGTCGGAGGGTTGCACGTCGAGCCTCTGGACCTGCCGGCGCGCAGCGCCCTGTTCGATCTCGTGCTCGACCTCTGGGAGACCGGGGACACCCTGACGGGGAACCTGCAATTCAACACGGACCTGTTCGACGACGCGACGGCGCAGCGCATGGCGGGCCAGTACCGGCGGCTGCTCGAGTCGGTGGCCGAGCGACCGGACCGGCCGCTGTCCCGGCTGCCGTGGCTGACCGACGGGGAAACACGGCAGCTCCTGCGCCAGTCGCGCGGCCCGCGGCAGGCGTATCCTGTCGACCGCCCGCTGCACGCGCACGTCGAGGCGGCGGTGCGGGCGTCACCCGAGGCGACGGCGGTGCGGCATGGCGGCGCGTCGGCGAGTTACGACATGCTGAACCGGCGTGCCAACCGGATCGCCCGATGGCTGCGCGAGCAGGGCGTGGCACCCGGCGACTTCGTCGGGATCCTCGAGCCGCGCGGTATCGACTGTCTGGCCGCGATGCTGGGCGCGTTGAAGGCCGGGGGTGCGTTCCTGCCGATCGACCCGACCTATCCGGCAGAGCGTATTCGCTACATGCTGGCCGACAGCGAGGTCGGTACGGTGATCACCCGGAACGCGCTTGCTCCGGTTGTGCAGGATCGGGGGGCGCCGGGCGGCACTCGGCGATGCGATCTGCTGCGACTCGACGCGGACGCGCTCGATGCGCTGGATGACGCGGACCTGCCGCCGGTCACGGGTGGGCGCGACCCGGCCTACGTGCTCTACACCTCCGGCTCCACGGGGCAGCCCAAGGGCGCCATCGTGCGTCACGACGGTGCTGTGAACCATATCTTCGCCGAGCGCGACCTGTTGGCGCTCGATGCGGGAACCGTCTTTTTGCAGAGCGCACCCAGCTCGTCGGATATCTCCGTCTGGCAATTCCTCGCGCCGGTTGTGGTCGGTGGACGGACCGTGGTGGCCGACTACGAGACGATGTGCGATCCGCCGCGGCTGTGTCGGCTCCTGGTCGACGAGGCGGTCACCGTCATCGAGCTGGTGCCGCTGGTGATGAAGGCGCTGCTCGACCATGTAGCATCGCTTCCCGAGGTCGCCCGCACGTTGCCGGCGCTGCGTTGGGCGATGGTGACCGGTGAGGCGGCGCCGGTCTCGCTCGTGAATCAGTGGCTGGCCACCTTTCCGTCCGTACCGGTTGTCAACGCCTACGGACCGACCGAGGCGGCCGATGACGTGACCCAGCAGGTGTACACGGCGCCCCTGCCGGCCTCGGCCCGGTCGGTGCCGGTCGGCACCCCGCTGGCCAATCTGGGCGTCTACGTGCTGGACCCCGACCAGCGGCTCGTGGCCGAAGGCGTGCCCGGCGAGATCTGCGTTTCCGGTGTCGGGGTCGGGGCCGGCTATTGGAACGACGCCGATCGCACGCGTGCGGCGTTCGTGCCGAACCCGCACGCCGACGGGCCGCTGGATGCGACGTTGTATCGCACTGGTGACCTGGGACGTTGGCGGTCCGATGCGACACTGGAGTGCCTCGAGCGGATCGACCACCAGGTAAAGGTCCGCGGGTTCCGTATCGAGCTGGGCGAAGTCGAGAGTATCCTCGACCGGCATCCAGGCGTGGCCGTGAGCGCCGCCACCACGCGACGTGATACACAGGGCGAGCCGCGCCTCGTGGCGTTCGTCGTGCCGGATGCGTCGGCGGCGGAGACGGCGCCGGAGCCGGCGACGCTACAGCATGAGCAGATCGCATTGTGGCGCAGTCTGCACGAGGACAGCTATGGCGAACGGCTGCTCTACGGCGACGACCCGACGTTCAACGTCATCGGGTGGGACAGCAACTACACCAACCTGCCGCTGCCGGAGTCGGAGATGCGCGAGTACGTGGCGGGCACCCTCGACCGGGTGCTCACGCTCGAGCCGCGCCGAGTGCTCGAGATCGGCTGCGGCACCGGTCTCATCCTGTTTTCGCTGGTCCGACACTGCGAGCGCTATCTGGGGACCGATCTGTCAGCCGTGGCGGTCGGCCAGCTTGACACGCTGCTCCACGACGCGGCGGTCCGGCAGCGGTGCCCCGGTCTCGACCGGGCCGCCGTCGTGTGCCGCGCCGCCGACGACCTCGATGCCCTGATGGATGACGGCCGGTTCGACACGGCGATTCTGCCCTCGGTAGTCCAGTATTTTCCGAGTGTCGGCTATCTGGAGCGGGTGCTCGACGGGCTGCTCGACCGTCTTGCGGTTGGTGGCTCGGTGTTCATCGGAGATGTCCGGAGTTTGCCCCTGCTGGAGGCGTTTCACCTGTCGGTGCAGCTGCACAAGAGCGACGAGACCACGCCGGTGGAGCAGCTTCGGGGGCGGGTGCGGCAGCAAGTGAGCGCCGAACAGGAGCTCGCCGTGCATCCGGCGTTTTTCCATGCGCTCGCCGCCAGGTCGTCCCGTGTCAGCTCGGTCGAGATCCTGCCCAAGTGGGGCGCGGGACTGAACGAGATGACGCGATTCCGATACGACGTGCGGATCCGTCTCGACGGCGAGCGCCCCGTGCCGGTGGCGTGGGAGCGGTGGGACGCCGAGCGGTGGACGCCGGCATCGATCCGCGCTGCGTTGATCGCGGAGCCGGACCGCTCCTGGGGGCTCAGCGGCGTTGACAATCGCCGGGTCTCGTCCGCGCTGTCGGCGCTGGACCGCGTCGGCATCATGCCCCGGGCCGGCGACGTGTCCGGTCTGCGCGCGGTGCTGTCCGGACAGGAGGGGTCTGGGCTCGATCCCGAGGTGCTTCGGGCGCTGGGAGACGACCTGCCGTGCCGCGTCCATGTGACGGTGTCGCTGGCGGAGCCCGATCGGGCACTCGACGTGGCGTTCATGGCGACCCGACTGGGCGGCGTGCTGCCGGAGGCGGTGGAAGGAGATGTCCCGCCGGC
>PBSR01000262.1 GCA_002726335.1 Gemmatimonadaceae bacterium | reverse complement strand
TGCATCGTCGTCAACCGGCCCTCATCGGCGTCAACCAGGCGGGCGCGGATGCTGCCACCACCGTGGCGGATACGGGTCGACAACGACTCGAGGTCGATCTCGGTGGCATGGGTCAGCAGATCCTGCTCGATCTCCCTGAACAAGGCGTCCACCTCGTCGAGGCTGAAACTGCGTTCCGCTTCGATCGTCAGATCGACGCGCCGTTCCGACTGCCAGGGTGTACCGCGCTGCTCGATATCCGTGTAGAGCCAGATCCCGAGCCCCATCAGGGCCGCCGCGCCGACGACAGTGACGCTGCGATGGTCGAGGGTCCACGCCAGCAAGCTCGTGTAGGACGATCGCATGCCCTTGCGGCGGCAGCGCCAGCCGATCCCCGTCAAGGCCAGGGCGGCGACGCCGAACACACCTGCTGTGATCGGTTTCATACTCAGCGTCGTCTCCACTACCCGGGCCCCCGTCGTGCCGGCCCAGGCGGCAAGGCCATCCCAACCCAACGAGTTCAGCTTCCAGCCGACGACGGACATGATCAACGCTGCCACAAGCACCTTGAGATACCCGTCGTAGCGCTCCAGGCCGGCGCGGAACAACCTCGAACTGGCCAGTGGGATCACGGCGAGGGAGACGATGGTGGACACCGCCACGGCGATACAGATGGTCAGCCCGGCATCACCCATCCAGCGCGACACCCGCCCCGTCGACAGGAAAAAGAAGGGGATGAACACACACATCGTCGTCAGCGACGAGGCGATGACGGCCATCCCCACTTCGCCGGTGCCCTTCACGGCGGCCTGCTCCGGTCCCTCTCCCTCATCCTGACGTCGACGGAAGATGGACTCGAGGGTCACCACCGCCGGATCGACGAGCATGCCGACGGCGAGCATGAGTCCCATCATCGACACCATGTTGAGAGTCACGGCGGAGCCGAAGAACTCGCGCGCCACGTACAGCCCGGTGAAGACACAGCACACCGATACCGGTATGGCGGCGGCGACCACGATGGTGCTGCGGATGCTGCGCAGGAACAGGAAGATGATGCCCACGGCGAGCAGGCTGCCCAGCAGCGCCGCGTCGGTCAGATTCGACAGTTCGCCAAGGATCTGCTCGGCGCGATCTCGCGTGATGCGAATGTCGAGCAGGTCATATTCGGCACTGATTCGCTCCAGCTCGTCGCGCGCCAGCTGCGCGACCTCGACCGTATTGGCGCTGGACGCCTTGAAGATCTCCACCTCCACCGCGTCGCGGCCGTTGAGCCGTTCGAAGCGTTCGCGCTCCGGATAGTCGTACGTCACCGTGCCCAGATCGGCCAGCTTCAGGTCGCCGCCGAGAATCGGCATGGCTCCGATCTCCTCGACGAAGGCGAACTCGCCGCGGGCACGGACCTGGTAGCGCCGGCCGCCGTCGAGCACGCGACCGAGAGAGACGTTGATGTTGTTCGCCCGCAGCTGGAAGGCCAGCTGGCCGAGAGAGACCCCGTAGGAGGCGAGGCGCTGCTGGTCCAGGTGGATCAACAGCTGCTTCTCTTCGATGCCGTCGATGCCGACGTTGGCGACGCCATCGAGACGCAGCAACCGTGGCTCCACCACTTTGCGCACGATGTCGAACAGACGCCCCTCGTCCCCCTTCCAGGCCAGATCCGCGTCGAGGATGGGGCGATCATCGCTCTGCCAGCGAAACAGGGAGATACGCTCCACATCGGGCGGCAGCAGGACCCGGGCCTGGTCGACGCGATCGCGAACCTCCATCACCGCCAGGTCCATGTCGGTGCCCGTCTTGAACTCGACACTCACATTCGACGAGTTGCCCCCGGACCGGGCGCTGATGCGTTCCACGTTGCCGAGCATGGCCAGCGACTGCTCCAACGGCAGCGTGATGTCCCGTTCCAGCTCCTCCGGTGATGCCGACGCGTAGTTCACCCCGACGCGCACCGACGAGGAGGAGATACTGGGAAACGACTCCAGCGGAATCCGCAGCACGGAGATCAATCCGAGCACGACCATGGAGATCGTCAACATGCCGAGAGTGACCGGCCGCTTCACCGAGAATCTGGCAATATTCATCGCCTACCTCACGGGTTACTCGTGTCCGTCGCCACGGGCCAGCACCGTGTACGCCATGGGGATGACGACGAGTGTCAGCAAGGTCGACAGCAGCAGGCCACCGATCACCGTGATCGCCATGGGCGCCCGGATCTCGGAGCCCTGACCCAGGCCTAGGGCCATGGGCAGCAAGGCCAGCACCGTAGTTGAGGTCGTCATCAGGATGGGGCGCAGACGCAGCCTCCCAGCTTCTGTCACCGCTTCGACCTTCTTCAGTCCGTCCCTGCGGCGGAGCGTATTGATGTAGTCCACCAGCACAATGGCATTGTTCACCACGATGCCAGCCAACATGATCAGACCGATCAGCACAACAACGCTGATGGTTTCATCGAGCAGCATCAGTGCCAGGGCACTGCCCACCATTCCCAGTGGGATCGTGAACATGATGACCAGGGGATGCAGCAGCGACTCGAACTGGGAAGCCATGACAAGATAGACCAGGAAGACGGCCAGAATCATGGCGAACTTCATGCTCTCGAAGGAGCGTTCCATCTCCTCGTTCTGACCACCGAGAGCGATACCGAATCCGTCGGGCAATACCAGATGGTCGGTGACCGCGCGGATGTCGGTGACGGCACTGCCAAGGTCGCGACCGGCGAGATTGGCGGTGATCACGACCACCCGCTGCTGATCGAGGCGTCGGATCTCCGCCGGGCCTTTGACGATGGCCACCTCGGCCACCGCGTCGAGGGAGACGGGCACCGGATAACTCGGTGGGCTGATGACCATACGGCGCAGATCTTCGATCGAGCGTCGCTCATCCTCAACGGCGCGTACACGCACGCCCACATGTCGATCGCGCCGGATCAGTTCGGTCGAAACGTCTCCCTGCAGCTGGTTGCGCAACAAGGCGCCGATGGCCTGGACCGTCGTACCCAGCTCGGCGATACGATTCCTCTCGAATACCACCTGAATCTCGGGTTGGCCACCTTCGGCGCTGGACTTGACGTCCACCAGGCCGGGGATGGTACGCATCTGCTGGGCAATGGTGGCGGCAATGTCCGACAGGGTGGCCAGATTGTAGCCGGTGATCTCTACTTCGATGGGTGTGCGGAAGGAGAAGTACGAGGGTCGGGAGAACTTGAAGTCCAGGTCTGGTTCGTCGGTGAGCATTCGCCGCGTACCCTCCATCACCTCTTCCTCTTCGACGCGCTGCGCCCCGGGGGTGAGACGCACGAACATCTGCGCCAGATTCTCCTTCTTCTCGTCGGCGAACCCACCGGTCTGACCGCTGGCCCCGACCTGGCTGAAGGCGGTCAGGACACCGGGCAGTCGCTGCACTGCCTCGTCCAGCCGCGACACGTGGTCCACCGTGGCCTGCAGCGGCGTTCCCGCCGGCCACTCCAGGTCGATCAGAAATTCGCCCTGGCTCATCTCGGGAATCAGCTCGACTCCGAGTCGCTGCGCCCGGGTCAGAACCAGAGCGGAGATCGCGGCGAAGCCGAACAGCGCCACGGCCCGGTGGCTGAGGCACCAGCGCAGCCCGCGCGGATAGATGGTGGCGACAGCGCCATACGCCAGGTCGAACATCCAGTAGAGTGGCGTCAGCAGCCATGTCAGCAATCTGCCGATGGCACCGAACATAACCCCCGCCAGACGCAGCACGACAGCAGGCCCGCGTACGAAGAGGCCGTCGGGGCGGCCGGACTCTTCGGCCGACAGGGGACGCATGGACAAGGACGACAGCATGGGGATCAGCATCAGCGCCACCACGAGAGACGCCACCAGCGAGTAGGTGACCGTCAGAGCCTGATCGCGGAACAGCTGGCCGGCCACCCCTTCGACAAAGACGATGGGGACGAAGACACAGATCGTCGTCATCGTCGCGGCGATCACGGCTGCACCTACCTCTCCGGTTCCCTTGCGGGCCGCCTCGAGGGCCGAATCACCGGCGTCGCGGAAGCGCTGCACATTCTCCAGCACCACGATGGAACTGTCGACGAGCATGCCGATGCCCAGGGCCAGGCCGCCGAGGGACATGATATTCAGACTCACATCTGTGGTGAACATCATGAAGAAGGTGGCCACCACAGATATCGGGATCGACAGACCGATGATGACCGTGCTCTTCAGGTCCCGGAGGAACAGGAACAGGATGAGGATGGCGAGAGCGCCGCCGATGAGGGCCGTCGTCAGCACCTCCTCTACCGACTGCTTGATGAACGTCGCCTGATCGACGACGATCTCGACCGTGGCGTCCCCGAGCAGATCACCGAAGCGACTCTGGAACTCCTCGAGCCGTTGGCGCACCGTCGCCGAGACGCTGACGGTGTTGGCATCCCCCTCCTTGAAGACGGCGATTTCGACCCCTTCGCGACCATTGATGCGAGTCACCACGTCGCGTTCGACGTGACTGCGTGTTACCCGTCCCACGTCCGACAACTTCACCGCCGCACCTTCGACCCGGGCGATGACGATCTCCTCCATGTCCTGGAGGCTGGTGAACTCGTTCAGCGTGCGAACGAGGAACTCGGCCTCACCGTCTTTCAACAGACCCCCGGTGAGATTCACGTTCTCCGCCGCCAGCCGCTGCGTCACCTGACTGACGGGAATACCGAGCGTCGCCAGTCGCTGCGTCTCTACCTCGACGTGGATCTCCTCTTCCAGGCCGCCTTCGACGCGCACGGCGGCGACCCCTTCGAGACTCTCGAAGTCGAGGCGGATGCGGTCCTCGGCGACCCGGCGCAGCTCCATGAGACTGTTGCCGCCGTACATGGCGATGCGCAGGATGGGATCGAGGGAGGGGTCGAAGCGTAGCAGGATCGGTTTGCTGGCGTCCAGCGGCAGCTGGAGCAGATCCAGCTTCTCACGCACGTCGAGGGAGGCGAAGTCCATGTCGGTGCCCCAGCCGAACTCGACGATTACGTCGCTCGCCCCGGGCCGGGAAACCGAACTGACCCGTACCACCTTGCTGACGACGCCGACGAGGCCCTCGATCGGCTCTGAGATCAGGCGCTCGACCTCGGCTGGAGCCGTCCCGGGAAACTCCGTGCGGATGGTGATGGTCGGGTAGGTGATATCAGGCAGCAGATTCACCGCCAGACGGGAGAAGCCCACTATACCGAAGGCGCTGATGGCGACCATGATCATCGTCACCGTCACCCGCCGGGAGGTGGAGAATTCGACGAGCTTCACCTGATCACTCGCTGCCGCCGCGAGACCCGCTCCATCCTCCGTCACCACCCTCAGCGGGCGCCTCGGCCGCCGGCGCTGACGTTTTGGCGCCCACGATGCGGACGGCGGCGTTCTCCTTCAGTCCTTCGTGGCCGACGGTGATCACCTCGTCACCTTCTTCGAGGCCGGTCACGACCTGGACCCGGTCACCGTCGGTGTAGCCCAGCTCGATCCGCACTCGCTCCGCCTTGCCTTCGCGGACAGCGAAGACGTCGTCCTCGTCTGTTTCGAGGAGCAGGGCTTTCTTCGGAATGATCAGTGCATCCTTGCGGCTGTCCGTAATGATGCGCACCGTGGCGAACATACCCGGGCGTAGAATTCCGGCGGCCGGCACCTCGAGGGTCACCTTGATCGTGCCACTCGCGGGATCTACGCCGGGGCTGATCATACGCACCGTCGCCGAAAACACCCGGTCCGGCACGGGGTCGACGGTGATGCGGGCTTCCTGGCCGACGAGCACCTGTGTCATGCGCTTCTCGGGGACGCGGATGCGCGCCAGCAGGGGCTGCAGGTCGGCGATGGCGAACACTACCTGATTCGTGCGGACCAGATCGCCCATCTCCACACTGCGCAGCATGACGACACCGTCGATGGGAGCCCGGA
Source organism: Gemmatimonadaceae bacterium (assembly GCA_002726335.1). The sequence goes on along the minus strand of PBSR01000262.1, from coordinate 9,623 downwards.
TGTCGGCATACTCCAGGCGAAGCTGAACCTCGCGCAGGGAGACCTCGGCATTCTCCAGCTCGTTGCGCGTGGTCTCGTACTCCTGCTGACTGATCATGCGGCGCTCCTGCAGGGCTTTCGTGCGGTCGAACGTCGCCTGCGCCTGATGCGCCGAGACCCTGGCCTGCTCGAGTTGCAGGCGCAACTCTTCCTTTTCCAGATGCAGCAGGATCTGCCCGGCCTCGACGCGCTCGCCCTCTTCGGTCTGCAGGCGCTCCGCCAGGCCCTGAGCCCGCGACACCACTTCGACCCAGCGCTCCGCCTCCAGGCGGGCGTGTGTCTCGACGTAGCTGGTCACTTCGCCAAGGGTCACCGCCTCGGTCTTCACCGGCAGCGCCGCGTCGCCGCTGTCCCTCTGACCGCGACCCCCGCGCTGTCCCCCAGCCCTGGCGCCCCCGCCTTCCTCCTGGTCGCACGCGCTCAGGCAGACCATGGACAACACCGCGGCCAGTGGCACCACTCGGCTCACGATCTCTCGGGTGTATCGCCTGCTCATTCCCTGCTCCGCATGCTGAATTGAACTGACCAGTCAGTCATTTTCCCGAACGTACCGGGGCCTTCGGACACTGTCAACGGGCGGCCGCCGATGCGGGTGCGCCCAGTCAGGGTCCTTCCGGCAGCCACAGTTGCACGCCATCGATCTCAGGGGACCGCGGGACCTCGGATCTGAGGCCGCGGTAGGGCTTGCCGACGATGCCGGTTACGGTGCCGTCATCGCCGGCGAGGCTGATCACCTTGGCTTCATGCGTACCCAGACCCGCGTCGATGACGTGCTCCACCAGGTGTCCATCCCGGCTGTAGAAGATGCGCTGCCGTGGCGTGTGCGCATCGTTGCCGCCCGGGTCGCCGAGCTCGCCGACGAAGAGATCGGGACGACCGTCGCCGTCGAAGTCAGCCACGGCCAGCGAGTGCGGGTCGAGGAGCCGGTCATGGAGCAGCTCGGCTTCCCAGGGGGCTTCGGGGTCGCCGCGGTGTCGCAGGCGTGCGACTCGTCCGAAGTCGCTGTCCTGGCGTCGATAGCTGGCGTCCCCTTCGGCGACAACGATGTCCACCTGACCGTTGCCGTCGAAGTCGGCCACCGCCAGCCGGGGCGAGACGAAATCGTCGGTAAATCGATGGCGCTCGACGCGCCCGCCGCCCCGGACTCGATACCAGGAAAGGCCGGCGATCAACTCGTGGCGGCCATCACCGTCGACGTCGGCCACGGCAAAGCCTTCTTCGACCAGATCCTCGGCGACCGTGCAGAGGCCGGGCCAGGGTGACTGGCGCGGGTCATCGGGAACCGGCAGGCTGAAGAGGGCACGGGCGCCCTGGTTCCAGAAGTAGAGCTCGGGACGTCCGTCGCCATCGAGGTCACCCACATACTGATCGTGGCACTGACCGGCGCCCAACTCACAGATCAGGTGCCGTGTCCAGGGCTCCGTCGGATCCTGAGGGCATTCCCACCAGGACAGGTGCTGTGTGCTGTAGTCCCCACCGCCCACGAAGTCGAGGCTGCCCGTGCCGGTGAGGTCGTAGAGAAAACCGCCGGCCTCGAGGGACGGGTAGCTGTCGTCCATCAGGTGACGACGCCAGGAGCCGTCCTCTTCACGTCCCAGCCAGTAGAGGCCATCGGCGCCACGCCGGGCAGCGACGACGATTTCGGGCTCACCGTCGGCATTGAGGTCGCCGACGACGAGCAGGACGCGCTCGGCGGGTACACCGTGGTAGATGGTCGTGCGCTGGAAACGCGGGATCTCGCCCACGGAATCTCCTCTATCTTCTCTTCGCTGGCCCCGGGGAAACGACCCGCTTACAGTACCTCACATGCCGTCGGTCCACCAGAGGCACCGGCAACAGAGACCCGATACCACGGAGGGAGAGCCACCATGATTCGCGTGACAGTCTGGGGGGAAAACGTCCACGAGCGCACCAACGACGTCGTGCGAGAGGTGTATCCCGAGGGCATGCACACGACGATCGCCGAGGGTTTGCGTGTCGATCCCGGCATCGAGGTGCGCACCGCCACCCTCGACCAGGACGACGATCACGGTTTGTCCGAGGAGATTCTCGACGAAACGGACGTGCTCGTCTGGTGGGGACACGCCGCACACGGCAAAGTACGGGACGAAGTGGTAGCCCGAACCAAGAAGCGAGTGCTCGAAGGGATGGGACTCATCCTCCTGCATTCGGCGCACTACTCGAAGATCTTCAAGAGCCTCATGGGAACCACGTGCTCACTGTGCTGGCGCGAGGCCGGCGAGAAGGAACGCCTGTGGGTGTGCAACCCCGGACACCCGATCACCCAGGGACTGGGCAAGTACTTCGAGTTGCCACAAACCGAGATGTACGGTGAGCCCTTCGGCGTGCCGGCCCCGGACGAGCAGGTCTTCATCAGCTGGTTCGAAGGGGGCGAGGTGTTCCGCTCGGGGATCACCTACTTCCGGGGAAACGGGCGCATCTTCTACTTCCGACCCGGGCACGAGACCTACCCCATTTTCTACGACGACAACGTTCGTCTCGTGCTGCGCAATGCCGTGCGCTGGGCTCAACCCGCGGGCGGTCGCTGGATCGACAACTGTCCCAATGTGCCGATCGACGAGGCGCCGGAACCGATCACGCGGCAGGGCAAGGGGCTGCACCAGGACGGCGACGAAGGTTTCCGGTAGTCGTGGAGGATGGCCGGAGGCATCAGTCCATCAGGTGGGCCCAGACCTTGCGTACGCCGGCGATGGTCTGGTCGATGTCCTCGTCGGTGTAGCGTTCGTCCACCGGCAGCCGGATCACGGTGCGCTGCAGCTCGTCGACATGGGGGCAGCAGTCAGGATCGTAGACGATGTCGCGCCAGAAGGCGGGGACCTCGTCGGTGAGCGGATAGTAACGCTTTGTCCGCACCAGCTCCGTGCGCAGGATGTTGCTGGCCGGTGACATGCCGGTGCTGATCGACAGACCCTCCGCCCGCAGGGCCTCCACCAGTTCGTCTCGACGATCGGGATCACAGGTCAGCCGTCCGGCCACCGGCCACCACGAAGGTTCGGCGCCTTCGATGAGATGGGGAAGATCAAAGCTCTCGAGGTCGGCCAACTCGGCGTAGTAGCGACGGGCGATCTGGTCCCGTCGCCGCACCAGCGCCCCGAGCTTGTCGAGTTGGGCCAGTCCGACAGCGGCGTGCAGGCCGTTGGCCCGGTAGTTGAGGGCGAAGAAGGGGATCGGTTGGCCGCCGCGTCCGACGGAGCCGTCGCGCAGGTAGGTCTTGTCGCGGAACAGCGAGGCGATGCGGGCGACCTCGCCGTCATCGGTCGTCACGAAGCCGCCGTCGCCTGTTGTCATCTGCTTCGATTCATTCATACTGAAGCCGGCGGCCTTGCCCAGCCCGCCGAGGAGCTTGCCCCGGTAGCGACCTCCATGTCCCTGGGCACAGTCCTCCAGTATGGTGACACCGGTGTCGGCGGCGAGCAGTTCGAAGGCGCCCATGTCGCAGGGCAACCCGGACATGTGCACGGCGATGACGACCTTGGTCCGCGGACCGATCGCTGACCGCACGCTCTCGGGTGAAATGAGGCGTGTGTCGAGATCGATGTCGGCAAAGACCGGCACCGCGTGCAGGGCGAGGATGGCAGCGACGGTACCGATGTCCGTCATCGGCGTGGTGATCACCTCGTCCCCCTCGGCGACACCGAGGGCGCAGAGGGCGGTGTGCAGTGCCGCTGTACCCGAGGTGACCGTAATGGCGTGTCGGACCTGGAAGGCCTCACACAGAGCGGCCTCGAACTCGGTGATGATGCCGCCAGGGCCCATCAGCTTGCCACTGTCCAGGGCGCGGGACAACTGCACCACCTCCTCGGCACCGTAACGATTCGTCAGCGTGTAGGGAGTTGGCTTGGCTTTCGGCCCGCCGCGGAGAGCGAGTTCTTCCATGGATCATGTCCCCGGGTCAGAGTCGTTGACGGAGGATCAGCGGGGCTGCAACTTGCACGATTACCCGTCTGGCAGGGAGGCCAGCAGGGGCGGTACCTCGGCGAGGCGATCGACGAAGAGCTCGGCAGGTGGCAGGTCGTCGGGCCATTCCTGCCAGCCACGCATCCAGATGGCGGTGAGCCCGGCGTCGGTGGCGCCCTGTACGTCGTTGACGGGATGATCGCCAACGTAGACGGCATCGTCAGCATCCATGTCCAGGGCTTCGAGGACAGCCTCGAAGATCCGGGCGTCCGGTTTCTTGACACCCACCGCCTCGGAGACGATGACGGCATCAACCCGTTCGTCCAGACCGAGGCGGGCGATCTTGGCCTCCTGGGCGGCTACGGTGCCATTGGTCAGGATGCCCAGGCTCAGGCCCTCTTCGCGCAGCTCATCCAGCACGTCGTGGGCGTCCTCCATGGCGACGGCACACCCGGGAAAGGTCAAGTGCCAGTGCTTGTCGACAGTTGCCGCTCTGGGAGGCCTGGACCAGTCGATGCCAGCGATGATATCGGCAGCGCGCGTGTCGGCGGCGTAGCCATTGCCGTCGGCCCGACCAAGAGTCTCGCGAATGACTTTGGGGTCGGCCGTATCCAGGGCCTTGCCGAAACGATCGAGGAAAGGCTGAAGGTAGGCATCGATCGAGCGAGACCGATCGGCCAGAGTGCAGTCGAGATCGAAGATGACGGAGCGTAGCATGCCACGAAACAAGGAAGGACGTCGCATATGAGCAATGGCGATCCGGAGTACGAATGGTCACTCGTGACCCGCGAGGCGGCCTTCGCGCCCAGGGACGGCGCTGGCGCCCTCTCTTTCGATGGCCGAATGTGGCTGCTGGGTGGCTGGAACCCGGGGAACAAGAAGCACTTCCCGACCACGTGCAACAGCGAGGTGTGGTCGTCGGTGGACGGCGTCGACTGGGAGCTGCATGGCCACGCGCCATGGGAGGGACGGCACACCGCTGGGTACGCCGTACACGAGGGGGCCATGTGGGTCATCGGCGGGGACGCCAACCAGAGGCACTACCAGAACGACGTGTGGCGGACGTCAGATGGGACTGACTGGCAGCTCGTATGCGCGGATGTGCCATGGGCGCCGCGCGCCCTGCACTACACCGTCGCTCATGGCGATGCTCTGTGGGTGATGGGCGGGCAGACGATGCCGGAGTTTGCCGGCGGCGAAGAGCGGTTCTACGCCGATGTGTGGCGCTCGGAGGACGGCGTCGCATGGGAGTGTGTCTGCGCCGAGGCGGCATGGCCGGCTCGTGGCGCGATCGGGGCGGCCGCCGTGCACGACGGACGGATCTGGCTGTTGGGCGGCGGCCGCTATGACACGCCGACGACACCGCAGCGCGCTTACTGGAACGATGTGTGGAGCTCGACGGACGGCGTCGACTGGACCTGTGTCAACGGGGCGGCCCCATGGCACCCGCGAATGTATCATGAGGTACTCTGCTTTGACGATCTACTCTGGGTGCTGGAGGGGTGGCACGAACTGGGAACCAACCGCAACGATGTCTGGCACAGCGCCGACGGCGTGACCTGGGAGGAGTTGCCCGGCACGCCCTGGGCTCCAAGGCACGCGGCGAGTGTCTTCGTGTACGAGGAGGCGCTGTGGATGGTCACCGGCAACAATATGGAAAGCGACGTGTGGAAACTCACCCGAAAGGGAGGATGAAGAGATGAGCGCAGCCGATCGAGTGGCGATCGTCACGGGCGCCGGATCCGGCATAGGCAAAGCGTCGGCCCTGGCCCTGGTCGAGGCCGGCTATGCCGTGGGCCTGGCAGGACGACGCGCGGATAAGCTGGAAGAGGTGGCCGCCGAGGCGGGGGATGTGGCCCTGGCGGTGCCCACCGATGTGACCGACCCGGCGTCGGTGCAGCAGCTGTTCGCAGCGACAACACAACGCTTCGGGCGCCTGGACGTGCTGTTCAACAACGCCGGCATGGGAGCACCCGGCGTGCCGCTGGAGGAGCTGACCTACGAGCAGTGGACGGCAGTGGTAGACGTCAATCTGACGGGAGTGTTTCTGTGTACGCAGGAGGCCTTCAAGGTGATGAAGGCGCAGGATCCGATGGGCGGGCGCATCATCAACAACGGCTCGATCTCGGCCCACGTACCGCGGCCCAACTCATCGCCGTACACAGCGACCAAGCACGCCGTCACCGGGCTGACCCGATCCACATCCCTGGACGGACGCAAGTACAACATCGCCTGCGGCCAGATCGACATCGGCAATGCAGCAACGAACATGACGGAGCGGATGAACGACGGTGTGCCCCAGGCGGACGGCTCGAAGAAGGTGGAACCCCGCATGCACGTCGACAATGTGGCCAACGCCGTCGTCTACATGGCGTCGCTGTCGCTGGAGGCGAATGTGCAGTTCATGACGGTCATGGCGACGACGATGCCGTACATCGGGCGAGGGTAGGCAAGGCCGTCGTGACTCGTCTGCGATCGGTCAACACGGAAGGGATCGCGGGGGCGATCCGCTTTGGTTGCCGCACCATGCGGCACATCTTCGATGCCGACGATGGGGATGTGCCGTTCTTCGGCTCGCGTCTGCGGCCGGAGGCGTTTCTGCGCTTCAGTCCGCACCATAGCGAAGCCCATGTTCCCGGACGTCATCTGAATGCCCTGCTGGCGGCGGAAGAGGTCGCCCCCGACGACAGCGCTGATGCCGAGATCCTCGACAACGCCGTGGCCAACCACCGTCGGGCGCTGATGTTGTCCTACGGCGGCGTCCTGCCACTGCCACTGAACCGCCCCGAACCGGCGGACATCCCTCCCGTCAACTTCTGTCCGCACAACCTGAGGGAGGGTTTCCACGGCCTGTTCGCCCTGGCGCGCTGGGGCGACGACGGCGAAGCGGCCGAGCTGGCGGAGAAGAGCATCGCCGCCATCCGGCAGCTGTGGCATCCCCAGCGTGGCTGGGATAAGGAGCGTCTGCGACGAGCCGGCCTGCAGTACCAGCCCTGCCAGGGGTTCGTTCACGGCGAGGCCAGGATGCTCGGGCCACTGGTCAAGCTCCACGAGGCCACCGGCAGCCTGCGTGCCCTGCGACTGGCCGAGGATCTCGTCGACAAGCTGACGGCGGAGTTCTACCTGGAGGACGGTGCCTACACACAGGACCGCTTCGGCATCCGTCACGCTCACTCGGTCACCTGCTGCCTGTCCTCGCTGGCGCAGTACGCTGAGCTGCGACATGACCTCGACCTGCTGCGGCGGGTGCAGGCGTTCTACAACCACGGCCTGTGGGAGATGCGCGACGTCATCGGCTGGTCACCCGAACAGGCGCAGCAGACGGGCAGCGACCACGGCGAGGCCAACAACACCGGCGACATCCTGGAGACAGCTCTGATCCTGGGTCGTCATCTCGACCCACGCTATGACCAGGACGCCGAGCGAATCCTGCGTTGCCATCTGCTGCCCTCGCAGCTGCTCGACGTGTCCTTCGTCGAAGAGCCGGACAATCCCGAGGGCGTGGATGGGCTGCGCGATCTGGCCCGACGACATCAGGGGGCCTGGGGATTCCCCGCTCCATACGGCCATGAACCTGCCGGCGAGGGGCGTGGCAATCTGTCGTTCAACATGGACATCGTCGGTGGGGTCGTGGGCTCACTGTGCGCCGCCCTGCAGGCAGCCGTGCGTACCGACGACGATGGTCACCACGTGCGCCTGCTGATGGCGAGTGAAACAGACGGCGTGCAGGTGAGATCACCCTATGGACAGCACAGCACTCCCGAGATCCTCGTGATACGTGTTCTGCGGCGGGGCGCCCTGCACATCCGACTGCCTCCTTGGGTGGATCCGCAGCGTGTCATCGTCGAACCGGTGAGGGAGCGCTACACCGTCGACCCAGCCGGTCTGCACATCACCGAGCCCACCCTCGACAGCGACATACGGATCCGCTTCGGTCTGCCTGTGGAGGAGTTCCCCCTCACCCATCACCACGATGAGCCCGTGTGGGTGCGCTTGCGCGGCGACCGGGTGGAGGCGATGGACGACCGAGGAACGGACCTGACATTCTTTCCGAGCTTTGCCGACCTGGATCTGTGCGTCCCGGATTGAGCCTGGTTCACCAGACTCACGATTATTCGGGATCGCGGCCTGGCCGTTGCTAACCCGACAACAAGTGGAGCGCGCCGAATGACCGATCCATCACCACACGCCGAGAGTCTGCGAGGGCAGATCAGGATCACCGCCATCAAGGCTCTGCAGCCGCAGCAGGGCGCCACGCTCATCAAGGTGGAAACCGACGCGGGTGTATATGGGATCGGTCCCTGCCACGGCTCGGGACCCTCTGTCCGTGCCGCCATCGAGGGGCTGGAAGGGCCTCGTCTGCCCCATCTCGGGCTGATCGGCAAGGATCCACTGGCGATCGACGTCCACTTCCACAATCTGTTCTACGCCTATCCGCAGCGCGGTCGCGTGATGGGCGTGCTCAGCGCCATCGACATCGCCCTGTGGGACCTGGCGGGGAAGGTGCTTGGGCAGCCGGTCTGCCGTCTGCTGGGTGGTCCCTTCCGCGATGAGATTCGCCTCTACTCTCACTGTCCTGGCGGAGACCATCTGAGTCAGGATGAATGGAAACAGCGGGCGGACCAGCTGCAGGCCGATCCCTACGGATTCAGTGCCTACAAGGTCGACATCCATCACGTCCTGCGGGCTCACATGCAGGAGTACGTGCCCAGCATCGGGCCTCGCGAAGCGCGGGACATCGCCAAGGCCTACGAGCTGGCGCGCGAGGCTCTGGGCGACGACATCGACATCATCGTCCATTGCCACAACGAGCTCGACCTGCCCAGCGCCATCAAGACGGCCAAGGCCGTGGAGCCGATCCAGCCCCTCTACCTCGAGGATCCTCTGGCGCCAGAGTTTGGCGATGCCTGGATGGCCCTGAGACGGACGACGCGCATCCCCCTGTTGACGGGGGAGAACCTGGCTCTGGCCGAAGGGGCATTGCCTTTCCTGCAGAGCCAGGCGGTGGACAGCCTCCAGCCAGATCTCATCAACTGCGGCGGCATCAGCGGCGCCCGCCGTATCGCCGATCTGGCCGCCCTCTATCGCATTCCCATCTCCTGCCACAACGTGAGCGGTTACGTGCTGGACATGGCATCACAGCAGTTTTCAGCGTCCGTCTTCAATTGCCCGCTGATGGAATGCCGCAGGACGGCAGCGGCAGCGCCGGAAGCGACGGGGGAGAAGCTGGTCATCCGCGATGGCAAGATGAAGGTGGCCATGCGGCCCGGCCTGGGGCTGGAGCTCGACGAGGACTACCTGAAGGCGAATCGCGCGGAGGGCGAGCCGTGGTGGGGGTGATTCGGCGTGATCACACATCCTCCCAGGGATTTCAGCACGCGGGCCCCGGTGGCCGTCAGGTCATCGACGTTGCGCGTGACCACCGTCATCGAGTGCACAAGGGCCGTGGCGCCGATGAGACCGTCCGCCATGCTCACGGCGACACCCCTGCTGGCAGCGTCGTCCGACAGTGTACTCCACTGCAGGGCGACGACGGCCGAGATGCCCAGGCCTTTCGACTACACTGTCTAGATCATACAGTGACACAGAAGGGAGGTCAGAGCCGATGCCTCGCAAGTTCTGGTCAGGCCACCACGTGCCAGGCGCGCCAGTGGCCGTCGAGGTAG
>PBSR01000261.1 GCA_002726335.1 Gemmatimonadaceae bacterium | reverse complement strand
CTGCGGGCCAGCGCCTTGGCCGCGCGCGAATCGGCACGCAGTCTGGCGGCCACCTCCGGGGACGTGCGCGATGCCGGTCTCGAGGCGATCGCCGTGGCGCTGGAGTCCGAGCGGGAGGAGATGCTGGCGGCCAATGCCGAGGACCTCGGGGAGGCTCAGGAGATGGCCGCCCGCGGTGATCTGGGTGAGCCCCTGGTTGCCCGTCTGAACCTGGCCAAGGGGAAGTACGATCGCGCCATCGAGATGGTTCGCTCCGTGAAGTCGGCAGCTGATCCACTGTGGCAGACGCAGCGCGCCACCGAGATCGATGGCGGTCTCAACCTGTTCCGCGTGTCGGTTCCCATCGGTGTGCTGGGTGTGATCTTCGAGTCGCGCCCCGATGCACTGATCCAGATCGCCGCCGTGTGTCTGAAGTCAGGCAACGCCGTGCTGATGAAAGGCGGTTCCGAAGCGGCGCGTTCGAACCGGGCGCTGGCGGACCTGATCGTGCGCGCCACCGCGTCCGTGCAAGGACTCCCGGCCAACTGGCTGACGCTGATGGAGACGCGCGAGGACGTGAAGCAGATGCTGGCGCAGGAAGACGCCATCGACCTGATCATTCCCCGTGGGTCGAACGAATTTGTCAGCTACATCATGGACAACACCAACATCCCCGTCACCGGCCACGCCGATGGCATCTGCCATGTCTACGTGGACAAGGCGGCCGACCTCGACAAGGCGGTGCGCGTGGCCGTCGACTCGAAGGTGCAGGACGTGTCTACCTGCTGTACCGCCGAGACGCTCCTCGTGCACGCCGATGTGGCGGAGGCTTTCCTGGGGCGCGCCGTTGCCGAGCTGGTCGACGAACAAGTGGAAGTGCGAGGGGATGAGCGGACACGGGCTATCGCCGGAGAACAGGTGGTGGCGGCCACCGAGCAAGACTGGTCCACCGAGTACCTCGACTACATCCTGTCGGTGAAGGTTGTAGACAGTCTGGCCGAAGCCATGGCTCACATCAACCGCTACGGCAGCGCTCATACGGACACGATCGTGACGGAGGATCGCGCCCGGGCGGTGCGGTTTCTGCAGGGAGTGGACGGGTGCTCGGCCCTGGTCAACGCCTCCACCCGTTTCGCTGACGGGTACCGCTATGGCCTGGGGGCGGAAGTCGGCATCAGCACCGGCCGCCTGCACAGCCGTGGGCCGGTGGGCATGGAAGGATTGACGACCTACAAGTATCTGCTGGAGGGTGACGGACACACCGTCGACGACTACGAAGGCTCGACGCCGAAGCCGTACACCCACCGCAATCTGGCCGATCTGTGGAAGGCGTGACCGGTCAGACCGAACCATCAGGCCGCGTTTTTCCCTCGGGGGCCGCTTCGATCAGAATTCCCTGAGCCAATCGATTCCATCCGGTCTTCTCGTTCCACACGCCCAGGCTGGCCAGCCGGTAGGCGTAGCGGCCATCGTCGCGCAGCGACGTTGCCGGGTCGGCCAGGTGCAGGTAGGCCGTGTAGGTCCCCGATTCCAACTCTCGCGGCAGTGGCAACTCGATCTCCATCAGGTACCGCTCTCCCGGCTTCCAGGCTCGGGGATCGAGTCCCGTGGCCAGCGACCAGGAGCGTCCGGTCGCCGCGTGCTGCAGGACGATCTCCACATTGCGCGAATTGTAGAGCGAGGCGAAGCCGTAATTCTCCAGGTCCAGGGCAACGCGCAGACGGCCACCGGCTCGGGCCCGGACGGGGAACTGGCTCTCATGCAGGGCGAAGCGTGCTCCCAACCTGCGCCTGACGTAGTCGAGACAGCCCTGTGATTCCCACTTCTCGAGCACATCAGGATGCCACTGACTGTTGAGGTAGGTGGCGTGGAGAGCGTGCAGTTCCGTCCTCGCCGGCTCGCAATCGTTGAGTTCGTAGGCAGCGCAACTCTCTCCACCAAACACCGTCAGGGCTGTTTCTCCGGTCAGGTAGGCGGTTTCTCCGGCTCGATCCATGCCGCCTCGATCGTAGGTACCCACATCGTTCGCTGACGACAGGAAGCAATCGTTGTGGTGACCGACCCGGGCCACCGGTTCGCCGCTGTAGGCGTTGGCATCGGTCACCGTCTCGAAGCCGCCGCCGCTGGCGAAGATCCGCTGTTTCAGCAGGGGATAGCGCAGGGCGATCATGCGTTCCTCCGGGGTCTGCTCGAGCAGGAAGTGGACGAAGTCCCGGCTCTGTTCCGGGTCTGTGGCGATCGCCGTCGTGTGAAACTCGCCCCAGGGGCCGATGAAACCGGCCTCGAAGAGGGCGATGACGTCGGCGTTGGCGGTAAAGATCGGCCCCAGCTGGGTCACGTGCCGGCGGATGTTGTGGATCGGCGGGTCGGTATAGCTGGTGTAGTCGCCCCCGGGGCCTTCGAAGCCATAGGTGCCGCGCACGATTACCTTCATGCCCTGGTCGCGGGCGGTCTGGAAGCCTTGCTCCACCCTGGCGAGGAAGTCGTTGGGCAGCAGTTCGTCCTGGCGATAGGCCGCCATGGAGATGCGTCCCCAGACGAGGGTGATGCCTTCCTGCTCGCGGATGGCGCCGATGTCGGCAGACAATCCCGGCAGGTCGGCGTAGCGGTAGAAGCCCCGCTCCGGGTTGGGGAAGAGGCTGTCGTCGACCTCGTAGCGGGTGACGATCAGCGAATCCAACGTGCTGCCTCCGATGACAGCGTCATTCTCTGTCGACTGACTGCCGCAGGCGACGTGGAGCAATGCTCCGCAGATGGTCGCCAAGCCAGTGATGGATCGGCGGAACATGGCATCGACCCTCGGGAATCGGTGGCTCGCAATGTGGGCAGCTTGCCAGACGGGCGGTTCAATCTATTGTACTGGGATGCCGGTGTCACAGTGAGACGTAAGCGGTTGAGTCTCGGGGTATCGCGGCGGACCGGGTATCGCCGTCCGGACGAATGCTCACGCCGCCGCCGCCGGTACGGCATTTGCATTGTGATTGGCAGGGAAGCACGGGAAGGCAGAGGAGAGACGATGAGCATGGATCTGAAGGCGACCGTGAAGGAGGTCTGCGGCGCCTGCAACAACGATCAACATCGCATGATCGACATCGTGCGCGGCGTGCAGGAAGGACTTGGGTATGTCTCCGGGGAGGCGATGGAACAGATCGCTGACAGGCATTGGTAACCGTGAAAACGGCCATCGGCAGCCGCCGCATCCTCGATCGTCTCAGCGGCGAGCAGCTGCCCCGTATCTGCTGAGGCGTCGAGGACGAGCCGGAAGGAACACCGATGACAGACCCCGCCGAACAGCTGCCCACACGCGCGCAACTCGAGTCCTTCGAGCGCGATGGCTACCTGCTCGTCGAGGACGCTCTTCCCGCCGAGAAGGTAGCAGATCTGCTCACTGTCATCGCCTCGCTGGAAGCGCGGCTCCAGGACTCGCCGCACCGTCGGCAGGTCTTCGGCCTGGACATCCGGCCGTTGATCACCGAAGACGAGGCCTTCCTCGAACTCATGGAGTGGCCGGCCACCTTCCCCCTGGCGGTGCGCTTTCTCGGCCATTGGAACCTGCAGCTGACGACATCCCATCTGATCATGGTGCCTCCCAACCCCGACCAACGCAACACCGGCTGGCACGACGATGGCGGCAAGCCCTTCTTCGCCGTCGACGGCATCAGACCCTTCATGAGCCTGAAGGTGGGGTACTTCCTCACCGATCTCCTCGAAGAGTCCATGGGATCGCTCATGGTCGTGCCTGGCAGCCATCGACAGCCCGGTCGACCCACGTGGGACGACGGGGATCCTGACCCGCACGGAGTCGTCGAACTGAAGCTGCGCGCCGGCGCGGCGGTGATCTTTCAGCAGGGCGTCTGGCATGCGGGAGCACCGAATCTGTCACAGAAGACGAGGGTGGTACTCTACTACGGATACAGTTCGCGCCTGCTGCGGCCCATCGACTACGAACGGATGCCGCAAGAGATTCTCGACAGGTGCACGCCCATCGGCCGACAGCTGCTTGGCGACAAGTCATCCCATCTTGGCTACTACATCCCTACCGACGACGACGTACCGCTGAAACCGTGGTACATCGAGCGCTTTGGTACGGCAGTGCGCGACTGAGCAATACCAACCCGAGGCTTCTCAACATGGCGAAAAAGCATCTGCAGACCCGTCTCCTCAGCTCACTGACGAAGGTCTTTGCCGACGAGGATCTGCAGGCTCCGAACTGTCGGCGTGCCACCTGTCTGCGGGGTGAGGTGTTCTCCTTCCAACTGGCATATCGGGCCGAGGAGATCATCCGCGATCTGCAGGTGGCGGTGACCTCAGATCTGCAGCGCCACATACGGGTGCGTACCGTCGGCCTGGCTCCCTGCGAGCTGCCAGGAACACGATTCGACAAGGACGTTCTGCGCACGACGCCCGGACTCTACCCGGATCTGCTGCTCGACGTGGGAGACCGGCTGCCGGCGCCACCGGGACAGTGGCGTTCGCTATGGGTGACCGTGCGTGTACCTGCCAGGTGCTCACCAGGCAAGCTCGACATCGACATGGCGCTGATGGGCGAGGCAGGACGGCTGGGTGGAGACGTCTTCCAGCTAGAGGTCCTGCCGGCCACACTGCCGGCCCAGAAGCTGAAGCACACCAGCTGGTTTCACACCGACTGCATCGCCACGCACTACGGTGTCGACGCCTGGTCTCGGCAGCATTGGAAACTGACCGACCTATTCGTACGCAATGCTGTCGATCATGGCATCAACATGCTGCTCACGCCGCTCTTCACGCCGCCGCTGGACACACAGGTGGGTGGCGAGCGACCCACGGTGCAGCTGGTGCAGGTCCGCAGGACATCGAAGGAGCGCTATAGCTTCGACTTCTCCCGCCTCGACCGCTGGGTTCGCATGGCGGATGCCGCCGGTGTCAGCTTCTTCGAAATGTCCCACCTGTTCACGCAGTGGGGGGCGGCACATTGCCCGAAAATCGTCGGCCTCGACAGGAGAAGGGAGCGCCAGCTGTTCGGCTGGGGTGACAGGGCCGCCGGGCGCGGGTACCGCTCCTTCCTCGATCAGTTTCTGCCGGCCCTCGTGGGCTACATCGACCGCCGTCGTCTGCGCCGTCGCTGTTACTTCCACGTCTCCGACGAGCCACATGCCGATCATTTCGACTCCTTCGGTGCGGCAGCGGCCATGATGCACCAACACCTGAAGGGGTTCCCCTTCATCGATGCCCTGTCCAACGTCGAGTACTATGACCGCGGCCTGGTCAGCCAGCCGATCCCGGCGATTGATCACATAGAGCCATTCGTCGAGCGCGACATCCCGGACCTGTGGACATACTACTGCGTGTCTCAATGGAAGGGCGTGTCGAACCGGTTCTTCTGCATGCCGTCGGCGCGCAACAGGATTCTGGGGTCCCAGCTGTACCGCTACGACCTGGCCGGCTTTCTTCACTGGGGGTTCAACTTCTGGTACACCCAGTACTCGACGCGCCCGGTCGATCCGTTCAAGGTGACGGATGCTGGAGGCAATTTCCCCTCAGGGGATGCCTTCCTTGTGTATCCGGGAGCTGAAGGACCGGTGGACTCGATCCGTGGCGAGGTCTTTCGCGAGGCGCTACAGGATCAACGGGCGCTGCAATTGCTCGAGAGACTGCAGGGCAGGCAGAAGACGGTGCGGCTGCTGGAACGGGGACTGGACGAGTCGATCACCATGACACGCTACCCGCGGGATGCAACGTGGCTGCTGCGCATGCGCCAGCGCTGCAACCGCAGGATCGCGGTACTCCGGGCCTGAGCCGAGAGCCGCGCGGCTCCAGTTACTGCGGGTAGGAGTAGACGGGCAGATCCGGCAGGTGCTGGCGCAGGGCGAAGTAGTAGCTGAAGGCGCGTGCGGCGAGGGCATCGTTTGCCGCCGAGTCAACCTGGGCGTGCTGGAACTGCGGGTCGTAGGACAACACGACTTCGACGTCGCCGATCCGATCGGTCACGGTCCCGGTCGATCTGTCCATCGCTGCCTCGAGGGACGAGAAGGGGTAGGCCTTCAGCATCTTCGTCGCTGTGCCCACGATGAGCACCTGTTCCTTGGGGTGGACGGTCTCGTTCCGCCTGTTGTACTTGCCGCGAACACCCGGTTTCGGGTGCCCGATCCCCAGCTGATTGTCCGACGGATAACTGCCGTAGACAGACCGGCTGCCGCCGTGCGACGACGGCGAAAGAATCCGTGCGTCCGGGAACTTCTGGCGGATTCCGGCAAACGTGAGCAACTCGAGGGGCTGCAGGCGTACGTCCTGCTCACCGTTCAGGGAGCGCTGATCGAAGGGCAGGATCAGCCGATCGCTGTCGGGGTCGTAGAGGACAAACGCGTCCCAGCGCAGAAGCCCCGAGATGTACGTCCGGCCTTCGATGGCGACACTGAGCCCCGCCAGTGGGCAGTAGGCGATGGCGGGGGCGTCGTCGTGGTTGACGATCTCGTGACTGTTGAGGATGTAGAGTGGGGCGAAGTGCCACACGTCCTGACGCTCGACACCGACACAGAGATCGTCATCGCGGAGCCGAGCCTGGTCGACGCCCACGTACCGAGGGCGATCGATGGCGGGGATGCGATTGATCATCGACGCCGGATCCCCTGACTGCAGGCCGAAGCCGGAGACGAGGCCGTCGCGGGCCAGTTCGCGGTAGCTCGACGGCACTTCCGCGGACACCCCGATGGCTGGCAGCAGCAACAGCAGGAGTACGACTCGCATGATCGTCAATTCTCTCTGCACCGGTCGTGTCTTCAGAGCTTACGAGCGTTGATCGCCCCCCCGGGGGGCCGGGGGGGCGACCGTTGTGACACCCGTCAGGTGGTCCGTCCCGGCAGGGTCACTTCACTCGCTATCGTTGAAGTACAGGTAGTCGTCACCCTCGGCGCTCAAGTGGCAGGCGATGCATCCGGCCTTGGCCCCCTTGGCAACGCGACCGGCCAGCTGCATACCCTTGGGGTTCTTCATCACCGAGCCGTCGGGGGCATACTTGACCCAGAACCAGTTCTCGTTGTCCTCGTCGTATCCGGGTTCACGCTGGAGCATGACGGTAATGGCTTTCAGCCACTCATCCGGGCTGTCGGTGGCGCCTTTTATCGTGACTCCCTCGCCGCCGAAACTCTCCTTGACGATGACCGGCCTGGCCACGTCGCCGACGGTGACGTACGACGAAAACATGCGGAGCATGTTGCCATGGGGTTTCTCCCCCATGTACACGGGAGTCGTCAGCTTCCAGCCTCGGTACTCTGCCATCTGTTCCCAGAGGCCGGCGGCGTAGGCGAGGCTCTCAGGATCGCCGAAAGGTGGGGTGTCCTGGGCCTGGGCCTGTGAGTTCACCGTCAGGACGGCTGCACTCAGTGCCAGCGCCAAAGTCCATTTTCGCAACATGTCAGCCTCCAGCTCGGAAGGGAGTGGGTGTGCGTCCGGTATCAGGGACCGGCGCTCGTCCTGCCTGAAACTGGAGTGGAAAAGGCCTTGCTTCCGTGAAGAATTGCCGGAGGGTCGAATGGCCGGCGTGTCCCAGCGCATCTATCTTGCGATTCTACATCATGTTGAATGCACATACACAACAGGCATCGGTCTGATGGCCCGCGTCCTCACGATCGGCGCCGCCCAGCAGGGCCCGGTGTCCCGTACCGAGTCACGCGCTGACGTGGTCGAGCGCCTGATCGATCTGCTGCGTCAGGGACACGCCATGGGCTGCGACCTCGTTGTTTTCACCGAGGTCGCCCTCGTGCCGTTCTTTCCTCACTGGCACATGACGGACGAGGAGGAGATCGACGGGTGGTTCGAGCCTGAGATGCCCGGCCCGGACACACAGCCCCTGTTCGACGAGGCCCGGCGACTGGGGGTGGGCTTCCATCTGGGATATGCAGAACTGGCCGCCGAGGAGGGTGAGATCCGCCGCTTCAACGCCGCCGTCCTGGTCGGTCCGGACGGCGACATCCTCGGTCACTATCGCAAGATCCATCTGCCCGGCTATGACCGTTACCAGCGAGGCCAGCCCTTTCAGAATCTGGAGAAACTCTACTTCCGGGTCGGCAACCTGGGGTTCCGTACATGGCGGGCTTTCAGTGGCGTTGTAGGCATGATGATCTGCAACGACCGCCGCTGGCCGGAGAGCTATCGTGTGCTGGCCCTGCAGGGCGCCGAGTTGATCCTGATGGGGTACAACACACCGGTGCACAACCCGGCCAACCCCGGGGCCGATCACCTGGCGCCTTTCCACAACCACCTGAGTCTGCAGGCCGGCGCCTACCAGAATTCGTGCTGGGTCGTGGCCGTGGCCAAGGCCGGCGTCGAAGAAGGTGTGGAGCAGATCGGTGGTACGTGTATCGTGGCGCCTTCCGGGCAGATTGTCGCCCAGGCGACGAGTCTGGCTGACGAACTCATCGTCGCCCGGTGTGACCTTGACCTGGCACGGCTCTACCGCGACAGCACGTTTGATTTCGCACGCCATCGCCGTACGGAGCACTACGGACTCATCACAGAACGCACAGCACCGGTGTCGCCGGAGGAAGGCGACTGAGGGTGGGGGATGATTGAAAACAAGGCGGATATGGTGGAGCGCCTGGACGAGGCCCGGCAGTTGGGCCGGGTTGCCGTCGACACCGAACTGGTCTGGGAGCGCACGTTCTATCCGGCGCTCGGCGTGGTTCAGCTCGGTGTGTCTCGAGAGGGCTGCTATCTGCTCGACGCCGTGGCCCTCGAGGGGCAGCTCTCCCCGCTCGGCGAGATGCTTGCAGATCCTGATACGGTGAAGATCCTGCACGATGCGGTACAGGATCTGACGATCCTGCGCACGGCGACATCGGCGTCACCGGCGAACCTGTTCGATACGCGCATCGCTGCCGGATTCGTCGGGTTGACGAGCACGATCTCGCTGCGCGATCTGTTGCTGGATCTGGTCGGCATAGAGCTCGACAAAACCGAAACACGCACCGACTGGCTGCAGCGGCCCCTGGCAGAGACCCAGGTGGGTTATGCCGAGGACGATGTGCGCTACCTGATCGATGCCTATGAAGAGCTGCTCCGTCGGGCGCAAGCGCAAGACGTGGAGCCGTGGCTACAGGAGGAGATGGCGGCACTCAACGATCCTGCCATCTACCAGGAACGAGATCCTCGTGAGGAATTTCGTCGGGTGAAAGGCTACGGCAAGATGCGCGGCCTCGAACTGGCAGCCCTGCGCGAGCTGACGGCCTGGCGGGAGAAGGCGGCACGTGAACTGGATCGCCCTCGCGGTCGTGTGGCCTCAGACAAACTGCTGCTGTTCCTGGCGCAACGACAGCCAACTGAGCTGGATGATCTCGGCGAGGTGCGCAGTTTCCGCCGGCGGGATGTGGAGAGTCACGGGCAGGACATCGTCGACGCCATCGGCCGGGCATTGGCCCTCGACGAAGGGGAGTGGCCAAGCGGTCCTCCCCGGCAGCGTCATGATCGTGAACTGGAAAGCCGTTGCCGTGCCGCCATGGAGCGCATGCGGGAGGTGGCCGAGGATCGCGGCCTCGATCCGGGGCTCGTGGCCACGAGGGCGGATGTTCGTGGGCTTGTGCGGGAGGGACCCGAAAAAGAAGCGACGTTGAATCGGTTGACGAGGGGGTGGCGCTGGGGGTTTGTCGGGGAGGCGTTGGCTGGGGAGTTCTATCGGGGGTGAATCGGGGGTGGG
>PBSR01000260.1 GCA_002726335.1 Gemmatimonadaceae bacterium | reverse complement strand
GCATGCAAACAAGCCGCTCAGCACTCGATCGGCTGCTGAATCCGGCCAATCCTTCTGTGACTCTGCAGACGATGGATCGAGCCGCGCGCGCACTCGGCAAGAAGTTGCGCATCGAGTTGACTTGAGCAATCCCCACCGGCAGAGACTGCGAGGCGTTGCAGGCAGGAAATCTTGTCTTGGGGCCCGACTAAGGGCTCGGTGCGGAATAAGGGATGTATTTCATGTCGCCGCAGTTGGCCGGATGGTGTAGTTCCAGTCGCCGTGGAAATCATGCCGCCAGAGCGGCACACGGGCCAGTTGTTCGTCCTTCACGGTGACGCCCTTGGGATAGGTCCTTTTGTCGATCTCGGAGCGTACGCGGAGTCCTGCTTCAGTGGTCGTGCCGCCGATGAGGCTGACGATCGTGGCCAGACTCACCAAGGGTTTACCACGCCAGTTCATGGCGATATGAGAGAACAAGCGATGCTCGATCTTGTTCCACTTGCTGGTGCCAGGAGGATAGTGGGCCTTGCCTTGGGCAGGGACGATGAAGTCGTGCACCTTCACACGCTCGGGCTCTCCTTGAGGTCGCCACTCGCGCCCGGGATTCTTGAAGTCGCCGACCAACTCTTTCTTCTTCGTGTCGACCGAAATGACCGGTTGGCCCTGCGTCTGATCCTCGCACACCTGGTCATTGAGATAGATAAATTGGGCGTCCCGATCCGGGTGCGAGGACCCTTCCCGAGACTTGCGGTTCGATTGCAGCCTGTAGCCAAGTCCATGCAGCAGGCCCGAGACGACCTTGGCGCTCACGGTGTGCCCCATGGCCTGCAACTCAGCGGTCAACTTGGCCAAACTCTTCGACGTCCAGCGCAGCGGATTGTCGTCAGGGTCTCCGGCCGTGATCGGCTCGACCAAGGCATTGAGATCTGCCTCCAGCGTGACATCGGTATCGGCGAGGCGCTTGCGGCCGCCCCAGGCCGACGCGTGCGCCCTGGATCCAGCGGCGCCTCCGACTGCAACTCCTGGATACCGCGTGCAATCCGTGCCCGCGAGATCCCTGTGGCGCGATCCACCATCGCGATGCCGCCATGGCCAATCGCCACCGCCTCAGCGGCCGCCCACAGACGCTGAGTTCGCTCCGTCAGCAGAGGAGAAAGAGATTCGTACTTCGCTCGCAGCGTATCGATATCCACGCCCCAAACATGACTCCGCTACGTCGTGAAGTATAGTGCTTATTTCGCGCTCAGCCCTTAGGGTGACGGCCACGGGCGGCAACGTTGAAGCCGAGCAGAAAGCAATCTTCGCCGACCTCCGCGCCGAAGAGCGCTCGTTCCTTGCGCATGCCACGCAGCGTACCCGGGACAGCGGTGGTGGATTCATTCTAGACGCGGCCTGGTCGCGAAATCTGATCGACAGCCTTGCCTGCGCGCGAGCGATCGCGGACCGGTTTGGGCTTGGGGCTGTAAAGGTTGAGCACAGCGGCCACGGTTTCGACGGTTGGAACCCGTTGGAACCCGTTGCTGTTCCTATGGTTGAAGCCGACGGCGGGCATAGGCAGCTGACCTCGACTGGCCGCGGTGCGTCGTCTCCGACGCCGACGGACCTGGAGGCACTGCTGCCGATAGACCCGGTAGACGCGCTTGTGATTGTCGGTCCAGCCGTCGCGCCGTAACAGCAGCAGCAAGCGCCGATAGCCCCAGCGTCGTCGTTTGGCTGCGTGGGACCGCAGAGCGGTCGCCAACAGCTCGTCACGGTGCGCTCGTGGACGGTAGTGATAGGTGCTGCGATGCAGATCGAGAAGCCCACAGGCACGGCGACGGGACACGTGGAAGGAGTCTTGGAGTGATCCACGGCGCTTCGCCTCGCTGCAGGCTTCACCAGTTTTTTGAGGCGACATCCTTCAGCATCTGGATGTCGAGGGCCTGGTCGGCGACGATTCGCTTCAGACGGCGGTTTTCCTCGTCCATCTGCTTCAGCCGTTTGGCGTCACTGACATCCATGCCGCCATACTTGGCCTTCCACCGGTAGTAGGTGCCCTCAGCGATGCCGTGTTTGCGAACCAGGTCAGCGACCTTGAGGCCCGATTTTGCCTCCTTGAGGACCGCGATGATCTGCTCTTCGGTGAACTGCTTGCGCTTCATGAGACGTCCTCCTGGCCCAGATCCTAGGCCGGTGAACTCTCATTGACAATGGTCCAGATTTAGGGGAGCAGGTCAATCCGGTCGCGGATCATGATGCTGGTGGAATCTGGAACGGCAAGAATAAACCTGGCGTTGTTCTGCAAACTGAGGAGTCAGAATTGATACACTATGAACGAACTCTCGACATCGACGCCGCACCCGACACTGTCTGGGCCGTCATCGGTCGCTTCATGCACATTGACGAATTCGCACCGCTCGTAAAGTCCGTGGAAGCACTCACGGACGACGAAGACGGGGTCGGGTCGAAACGGCGCTGTAACTTCGAGGACGGTACCTCGGTGGTGGAGGAGGTGACCAAGTGGGAGCCCAATCGTGGGTACCGCGTCCGTCTGTTGGAAATGTCGGCGATGCCTCTTCACGAAGTGCACGCGGAGCTGTCGGTCGAGCCGCTGGAAAACGAGCGCACGAGAGTGACGTGGGGCATGGATTACCGCGTGAAATTCGGTCCTTTCGGCTGGCTGTTGGGCCAAACCGTGATGAAGCTGATGATGGGTAAGATCCTCGACGGTAACTTGAGTGGTCTCGCCAACAAAGCTCGGTCAGATCGGGCCGGCACCTAAGACGGAAATCGGTTTGGTAGGTCCGTCTTCGTGGGCTATGGTTGAGCTTGCGAGCGATGGCGTTGCATTCGTGTTGGGTGATGTGGTCCATACTGGTACGCTTTGGCAGGTACTGGCGGATGAGTCCGTTGGTGTTTTCGCTGGTTCCTCGCTCCCAAGAGTGGTGAGGATTGGCGAAGTAGACGCCGGGGGACGGTGGCTCTTGATACGCGCGGCAACGCGTACCATCGTACGAGATCGGGTGCCAGCTGTGAGCGACCACCGACCCGGGCTCCGTCCGTGTCACGGATTCTTCCTACCCAGGGTCTTGTGAAACATGGAAGCTCTGACTCCCGCTCTTGACGCCACGACCATGGACGAAGACGTGGCGACCCACCATACCGAAGAGCGTCGGCAGCGGCTCGTTGAGTTCGCCGCCGCTCCCAACCGCTATGCGAAGAGCGCCTTTCGCTGGGTCGAGGATGACCCCGGGGCCATCGATGCCTACGGACGCGCGCTGAACCGGTTGGACCGGTACCAGGACGTGCTCGGCTTCAAGCGATTGTGCCGGGCCGGCGGCAGCTACAGGAGCGCGCTGTACGGGCTGGCGGCCCTTGCCCACCACCATCGGCGCTGGATCCGGCAGCCGGAGACCTGGAGTTCCACCATCCAGCAGGGCGGCCATCCGCAAAGCGTCGACCAGTTCGGTTCGCTGGCCCGTCACCTGCTGGCGCAGTTCGACGTACCCAGGTTCATGGACGAGGTCTGGTTCGATGAATACGGTCCCGAAGCACTGCAGCGCCAGAATGCGTTCATCCACATCGGTTCGGGTGGCAGTGCGCGCGATCTCGACCTGCCGGTGCAGCTGACCCGCCGGATGGCGCACATGTTCATGCAGGGGAAGAACCGCGATTCCCTGGCCCACAATCTGCGCTGGTCCCAGGTGCTGGGCGTCGGCGGGGACCAGCAGATGGCGCGGACAATCCTGAAAACACGCCTCGGCCGGCACCTTGAACATGACGAGTTCTGGAGCACGGTGGTTCTGTTCCTGGCCAGCAATCCGCTCATCGATCCCACTCAGGTGGGTCCCATGATCGACTACGTGCACAACATGCGCTTCGCGCCGCGACGGGTGGTCCGCGAAGGAGGGGGTGTCGATGAAGCGCCCCCGCCTCAGCCCGACTTCACTATGAAGGGCCGCAGCGCCAAGAAACTGCTGCGCCAGGTCGACGCCTGGCATGGCCACCTGACCCGTGTGCGCGACGTCGTCTTTCAGAGCTGGCAGACCAGCGGCGTACGGCCCTACGAGTTGGAAGAGGAACTACCCGAGCTCGGCCCTGTGCGCTGGACGGTACAGGAGCTGCTGTCGAGTTGGGAACTGGCCGCCGAGGGGACCGCTCTCGACCACTGCGTTGTCTCCTACTCCGATCAGTGCGCCGACGGCCAGACCGCCATCTGGTCCATCGGCCTGCAGCGAGAGGGAGAGGAGACCCGCGAGAACGTGCTCACCGTCGCCGTCGACGTGGGCAAACGCGCCATCACCCAGGCGCGGGGACGCTTCAACATGCTTCCGGGCCAGGCCCCCCGTTCCGCCCAGGCCCAGAAGGTGGCCAGGGGACGTTACATGCAGATGTTGAATCGCTCCGATCATGTCCTGCGGTTGTGGATGGAACGGGAACGGTTGCGGCGGGACGACTGAGCCGTCGTACGGCTACACCGTCTGCCCCGCGTCCGACTCGTAGGTACGCCCCGGCGGCTCGTCGTCCGGCAGACCGACGTGGTCCCAGAACTCGGTATGCTCGAAGGGGGCGCGACGTATATCTGGCACGTGTACGGCAGCACCACCTGAACGGGCCGACTGATCGGCCAGGATCCCCGGAAGTGTGTAGTCGGCCATGCGGTAGACGTCGATGGGCACACGTTTGCCGGCCTGCAACGCCCGGGCGAAGGTGATGGCTGTCCAGATGTCGGTGCCCCCATGGCCCGAGGCTGCCTCGGGAACGTCGGCGCGCGCCGTGCCGATCTCGACACGCTCCCAGCCTTCCTTCTCGTCCCGTGTTTTCTCCAGGCGTCGACAGAATCCTTCATGGGAATACCACTCGGCGCTGCCTTCGGTGCCGAAGATCCGGTAGTTGTGGGCTCCCGGTCGACGTGTGCTCAGCGTCACCAGGATGCGGATCAGTCGTCCGCGCGCCGTCTTGAACAGCGCGTACTGGCCGTCTGACCGCAGCGGTGTCTCGCCGTTCCACCAGGGCGCCTCAACACAGTTCACCGACACGACCCGGTCGTCGAGCACTTCCAGCAAGGGTCCCAGATCGTGCGTCAGGTACTGGATCGGCGCCATGTCCGACCTCCACACGCGCCGTGTCCCGGTGATCCCCTGCTCCCGTACCTGCTTCGGCGTGAACTGGTCGCCTTTGGCATCCACCATCGTGTTCGGCAGGTAGTGGAGGTACTCCCCGTCGGCCATGGACACGGCGCCAAAGCGGCCTTCCACGATCCAGCGTCGCCAGTAGCGGAGAAAGGCCAGAAAGCTGGAGTTTTCGGCCAGCATGTACTGCTTTCCCGTGGCCTCCACCGTAGCGGCGATGTGCACGATCTCTTCCTGCGTGAAGGCGCCCGGCACTTCGCTGAGCACGTGACATCCCGCCTCCAGGGCCTGGATCGTGTGCTCCTTCTGCAAACGACCGTTGCTGGCGATGGCGACAGCGTCGGGTCGCATGTCGAGCAGCTCCTCGAACTCGCTTACCATCTTGACGGAGCGATCCAGCCCCGACGCGGTCTCCGCCGCCCGGTCCCGCCACTGTTCGATCCGATCCGCCGCACCGATGACTTCCGCCTCTTCGGTATGCAGGAAATTGCGCAGGTGGCTGTGACCCCGTCGCAGTCCGAGTATCCCGACCTTCACCTTGTCCATCGCTGTCCCCTCCCCGGGTTGGTTTTTACAGTTGCCCAGATCGCCGCCTCGACCGCCGTCTGTTGTACGCGGGTCCACACATCGGTGCCCCCCTCGCCGTCGTCCAGGCGCAGCTGATCCCCCGCCAGCTCGTAGCTCGTGCCGCCAGCCAGCCCGCTGATGAGATCCGCCAGCAGGGCTTCCTCGTCGAGCTGCGCGTGCAGAGCCGCCTGGATGGTTGCCGTCAGCGCCGAAATGTCCTGCTCCGGAATCTCCAGGTCTGCCGCCAGCGAGGCTGCCAGTCTCTCTCCCAACTCGTCGATGAACGCCTCGAAGGCAGCGTCGTTGACGCGCAGCTCCCGCTCCGCCAGCGCCAGCACGAGCAGATCCCCAGACGTGGTCCACGTGCCGGAGCCGACGAAGGAGACCGTCAGTGAGTCGGCGTCGGCCACGGCCCCGCCGGCTTCGGACTCGGACGCGAGAAACTCGTCGTTCAGCCGGCCTGTCACCGACATGCGGGCGCCACCGTCGCTGTCCAGCACGAGGCGGGACACGAAGGCGCCGGACTCAACGTCGCTGATGGCTTCCCAGGTTCCTGCCAGTCCATCCTGGGCCGAGGCCGCCGGTCCCATGAGGACCAACACCCCCAGCCACGCCATTCTGACCATGAACATCGTTGACCTCGAGCCTCTGCCACAGCGCCATGCTGCAGCGCGCGGAATATAGTTGCAGGTGACACGCTTGACCTCTCCGCGTCCGGGGACCGTCTATTCCTTATATGGACGGTCACATCGTCATCGCTCCGGGCAGCATCAACGTCGACCTGATCCTGCGCACGGATGTGCACAAGGGTCCGAAGACCTTCCGTGGTCGATACAGCGAGAGCCAGGGGGGCAAAGGATCGAACCAGGCCATCGCTGCGCGCCGTGCCGCCGCCGACGGCAGAGCCGTGTACCTGCTGGGTGCCGTGGGGCAGGACACCTGGGGCGAACAGTCCCTGCAGGCACTGCGCGACGCCGATGTCGACGTGCGCTTCATCCGCAGCGATGGTGTGTCCACCGGTGTGGTCATGGAATACCTCTACGCCGACGGCGAGGTCACCATCGGTCTGGAGCCCGGCGCCAACGACACGGTGACGGTGGCTGACGTGGAGCGGGCTCGCCCTGTGATCGAGGACGCCGCCCTGCTGCTAGGCCAGATCGAGACCCCCATCGACACCGTGCAGCACGCCTTCGTGGTAGCGCGGTCGGCAGAGGTGAGCACCTGTCTCGATCCGTCGGTGGTTCCGCCTACCGAGGCCGGGCGGCGCCAGCTGTTCGAGCACATTCTCCCCCTCGTCGACCTGATCGCACCCAATCGTTCTGAAGCCGAAGAACTGACCGGCATTCGTGTCACCGACGACGGCAGCGCCCGGTCGGCCGCACAGTGCCTGCTGGACCACGTACCTGTCGTCGTACTCACCCGTGGCGCCGACGGTGCACTCGTGGCACGTGGCGGCGACGTTGACTGCGTGCGTGGACTCGAAGTCAACGCCATCGACGGTGGCGCCGCCGGCGACACTTTCCGCGGGGCACTGGCATTGGCCGCAGCCGAAGCCCAGCAAGCGCACGGACCGTCGCTGACGGAGTTGCCCTTCGGCGCCCTCGTCGAAGCTGTCCGTTTCGCCAACGCCGCTGCCTCGATCTGTGTCACCCGAGCCGGCGCCTGTCCCTCCATTCCGGTGCGCGAGGAGATCTTCTCCCAGCTCGCAGCCGCAGTCCCGCGAAAAGATCCCTCGTGATTACGAGACAGCTGCGCGACCGGATTCAGTCCAGCCTCATCGAGCACATCGGCCGTCATCCGGCCTGGTACCCCGTCTCGCCGAATGTGCTCACCTTCGGTGCCTTGGTCCTCGCCCTGCCGGCGTGCTGGGCCATTGCCGAGCAGCGATACTTGCTGGCTGTACTGTTCATCCTGCTGTCGGGCGCCGTGGACCTGATCGACGGCTGTGTGGCGCGCGGCCTGGATCGCACGACGAAGTTCGGCTCTTACTGGGACGCCATGATCGACCGCTACGTCGATTGCCTGCTGTACCTGGGATTCGTCCTCGACGGGTACGAGCTGGAAGCTTTCCTGGCCACCACAGGTACGGTGCTGACCAGCTACGCCAAGCCGCGCACGGCGATGGTCGTGGCCATCTACGCGCAGGACTGGCCGACCATTGGTGAGAGAGCGGAGCGTTTTATCCTGCTGCTGGCCGGATTGCTACTGGCCGTATGGATCCCTGTCGTGGCCGGCTGGTCGACGATCAGCCTCATGTTGTGGGCCACCGCACTGATGACGCACGTGGGTGCTGTGCAGAGAATCGTCATGACCCGGCGGCTGGTGGAGGAAGACGGCCCGTAACACGGTGGGCTATCCGCTGGTCAGCCAGCCGGTAGGTTGACAATCTCTGCACCGTCTATATCATCTATGCTATACTGTAATAGCAAAGGTGCTATAATATGCCCTTCGATTACTGTCAGATCCGGGTATTCCGCGGGACTGTCGGACTCACCCAGACCCAGCTGGCTGCTAAGCTTCGCGTGCCACAATGTACCGTGGCCCGCTGGGAGACGGGGAAGGTTGCGCCCAATGCCTCACACATCGGTGAGATGTGTGACTTTGGGCGTGTCGCCGGCATTGAACCGGGGTTCTTCTTCCCCGCCTTCAGCCGCTGCAATCCCGGAAGGGACACGACACTAAGACCACCACCATGAGGAGCCTGTCATGGCAGAACCACTGGTAGTAACCGACGATACCTTCGAGGCGGAAGTCCTGCAGGCGACCGAACCCGTGCTGGTCGATTTCGGCGCCACGTGGTGCGGTCCCTGCCGCACTCTGGAGCCGATCGTGGAAGAGTTGGCGCGCGAGTACGCCGGCCGCGTGAAAGTGGCCAAACTCGATGCTGACGACCATCCGCAAACGGTGGCCAAGTTTCAGATACGCGGTCTGCCGACGCTGCTCTTCTTCAGGGGCGGGCAGGTGCAGGACACCCTTGTCGGTGTCGCCGCCAAGGGGCAGCTGACCGAAAAGCTGGACGCCGTGCTGCAGGCGGCGTAACGGATGAAGCACGCCTGGCGGGGGTGAAGCGCTCCCGTCAGGCGCGAATCGCCCGTGCCGCCAATCGCTCGTACAGTGGCCGGCACTCCTCGAGCAGCGGCTGCAGCCGTTCCGGGAAGGGTTCGGTCTTGGGCGCGTACGGTTCGAACCCCGTCGATCGATGCACACTGCCATACCAGTACTGGGCCCACACCCCATCTTCCGGGCGTGCCCCGGCGTCCCAGCTCAACATGCGTTCGTCAAAGGCCAACCCCAGACGATCGCACAGTTGCTCGAGCACCCGGCGCGGGTCGAGCAGTGTTTCGCGAGCGTCCAGAATCGGCGGCGCCTGCCCGATCCCCTCCAGCTCTTCGAGCAATTCCACGTTCTGCGCATACCCGGTGTCCCGCAGGCTCGGTGCCTCAACCTGTTGCACGTACGACGGCAGCATGTCCACGGGATCGCGGATCAGAATGACGTTGACGGTCTGCCGCAGAAACTCGAGATCCAACCCGACGAGGTGGTGGGTCATCTGCTTGAGGAACAGCAGGGAGTGGTCGCACGGCCCGAGAATGACGTCGCGCACGACAGCGGCGCCGTCCTGGTTCTGCGACGCCAGCACCGCCTCGGCGCCCGGGTGATAGTCGCGCGCCGACGTGTGCGCCAGGTAGTGCGCGTAGAGCGGCTC
>PBSR01000259.1 GCA_002726335.1 Gemmatimonadaceae bacterium | reverse complement strand
GTGCCATTCACCTGGACCGCCACTGCAGATTCGATCCTCGCCAAGGTTAAGAGACTTTGTGAGCGAATCTCTGAGACACGACACTAGCGCACAACAGGATAAGGCGGCACCGCCAGTGCCCATCCCGGCCGCTGTGGGAGTCGGGCCACCACCGGCCCGCGGGCGCGACCAGAGCGTCGTGGTTATCTTCCGGAGGCCCGGTCCCGGGCAGAAAGCGGAGACAGTGGTCACACTAGACCGAGACACCTTCATCGGGCCCTGGGCGGGCCTGCCGGTAGCCTGGTCGGAGGAGGATTCCTTCGATGAGGACACCTTTCGTCGCGATCTTGGGCGTTGCTGTGAGGCGGGGATTCCCGGCATCTACAGTGGCGGTACCACCGGTGAGTTCTACGCCATGGAGCTGGAGGAGTTCCGCCAGGTGACGCGGACGATGGTGGAGTCCTGCCACGCCTACGATCGGCCCGCCATGGTGGGCTGTACGTCGACCTACACCCGCGGTGCCGGACTGCGGGCCCGCTGGGCGGCGGAAATCGACGCTGACGCGATTCAGGTGGGCCTGCCATTCTGGATGGAGGTCGCCGAAGAGGAGGTGGTGCCGTTTTTCCGCGAAGTGTCTCGTGCCGCCGGTGGTCGACCGTTGTCGATCTACGACACAAAGCGGGCAAAGAAGGCCTTGACGCTGGCCCAGCATCAGGCCATCAAGGAAGCCGTGCCAAACTATATGATGGTCAAGGCAAACGCCGGTACTCTGGGCGCCACCGGCGAGGGCTGTGAGGCCCTGTCGAGCTTCGTCAATGTCTTCGTCTCCGAGCATAGTTGGGCCGAACTGGGGCCCCGAGGTGCTCGCGGCTGTTGCAGCGCCATGGTGTACTGGAATCCCCGCGTCGTGCTCGATCTGTGGGCCAAGATGAGAGACGGCGAGTGGGACGCGCTGCAGCAGAACGCTCTTCACCTGAAGGCGCTGAGCGAATTCCTTGCGGCCAACTTTGGCGTTCGTGGCTTCACCGACACGGCCTACGATCGTATGGGGGGCCGCGCCTCCGGCTTCCTGAAGACGAGTCTGCGCAACCGCGCTCCGTACGTTTCGGCGACACGGGAAGACGTCGAGCGTCTGCGCCGGTGGTACGCAGAGCACTACCCCGATATGCTTCAGCTGTAGGAAGAGAACCCGATGAAAACTGTGAAGTTCGGCGGCAGTTCGCTGGCCTCCGCCGAACAGGTGCGCAAGGTCTGCGACATCGTCACCGCGGACCCGGCCCGCCGGCTCGTCGTCGTCAGTGCTCCCGGCAAACGGCAGGACGGCGACACCAAAGTGACCGATCTGCTGATCGCCGCCGCCGAGGCGCGGCTGACCCACCGCACCGGTGATGACGAGCTGGGCCACGTGGTGGACCGTTTCACCGAGATCGCCATCGGCCTCGGTCTGGCCGAGGACGCGGTGGCACCGATATGTGCTGATCTGCAGCGGCGATTGGCAGCCGAGACCGGTGACGCCGGGCTGTACATGGACACGATGAAAGCCGCCGGCGAGGCCAACTGTGCACACCTCGTCGCCCATTATCTGCGGGAACAGGGCTTCGACGCCCAGAGTATCGACCCGGCCGAGGCCGGAATGATCCTGTCGGACGAGCCGGGCAATGCCAGGGTGCTGCAACAGGCCTACGGCCGACTCCGCGGTCTGCGCGACCGGCCCGGGGTCAGCATTTTCCCCGGCTTCTTCGGCTACGGTGAAAGCGGCCGTCTGGTGACGTTCCCGCGCGGTGGCTCCGACATCACAGGTGCCATCCTGGCCGCGGCCGTCGACGCCGAACTGTACGAGAATTTCACCGATGTCGATTCTGTGTTTGTCGCCAATCCCCGCCTGATCGACCGCCCCCGCGCGGTGGCGGAGATCACCTATCGGGAAATGCGCGAGCTGTCGTACGCCGGTTTCTCTGTATTCCACGACGAGGCACTGGAGCCGGTGTTTCACGCCGGCATCCCGGTGGCGGTGAAGAACACAAACAATCCCGCCGCTGACGGAACCCGCATCGTGCCGAAGCGACAAGTCGGCGACGTACCCATCGTCGGCATCGCCGGCACAGCCGGCTTCTGCAGCATCTACGTATCGCGCTACCTGATGAACCGCGAGGTCGGTTTCGGCCGCCGATTGCTGCAACTGTTCGAGGACGAAGGGATTCCTTTCGAGCATACGCCGTCGGGGATCGACAACCTCTCCGTCATCGTACGCGAGGACATCTTCGATCATGCGACCGAAGAACGTGTCCTGCGTCGTATCCGTACCGAACTGGCTGCTGACGAGGTCTCGGTGGAGCGGGGACTGGCGCTGATCATGGTCGTCGGCGAGGGCATGCGCCACACCGTCGGCCTGGCAGCAAAAGCCACATCGGCGTTCGCCGACGCCAAGGTGAATCTCGAAATGATCAATCAGGGATCTTCCGAGGTGAGCATGATGTTCGGCGTCAAGGATCACGATGTGGACGCCGCCGTGCAGTCGCTTTACGCCGAGTTCTTCAGCTAAAACACCCGGCCCCCGCGACGGGGTGCGGTCCATTTGTTACACTCACCAGTCATGTCGCCATCCTACGTGGTGCGCCAGCTCGCGCAGCTGTGCATCGACCATCCTCTGCAGACAAAGATCCTCTTGGTCCCCGGAGTCCGGGCCGGAAACGACCTGACCACGGCGCTGGCGCGTAGCGGGCAGGGCTGGACGAACCTGCGGGTGACGACACCGATCCTGCTGGCCGCCGAGGAAGCAGAGCCGCAGATGGCGGTCCGCAACGGCCGCCGACTGCAGCCGGAGGGTGGACGACGTCTCGTGGAGGGGCTGCTGGCGGCCTGGCCCGACGAAGAGCGCCGATACTTCCGCAGTGCCGTTGGTCAGGCGCAGGTCGACAGGGGTCTGGCACCCTCTCTGTACGCAACACTGGATGCCATGCGCCTCGCCGGCGTGCTCCCGGAGCACGTCGTGAATCTCGCGGATGGTGAGGGCAAGCCTGGAGACAAGGCAGCAGATCTCGCTACGATCTACAGACGATATGGTGAGTTGCTGCAGGCTGGATCGTGGTGGGATGACGCCGCCACATTTGCCTGTGCTCTGACGCTGGCGTCGGAGCATGCTCCCAAGGACATCCTCTGGGTGGTTCTGGACGAAGTGGAGCTGCCAGAGCTCGCGGCTGACTTTGTGGAGTGTCGGGCCGGAGGCCGGATGTACCGCCTTGGTCGACGAGTCTACGGAGTTTCTCCACCCCAGTTCAGCGCTGCGGCACGATTCCCAAGGGCACAGATTCCGGGAGCGCGGGAGGATGCTCCGGTGGCACCGGCACCGGAGAGGTCCCCGGGAAAACCACCGCCAAAGCGGCCCCGGCGTCCCACCGAGTCCGTCGTTCAGGGAGACCTGTTTCTCGATCCTCTCAGGGATGCCGATCCGGATCAGCCCGCCGAATCGCTGTTTGATCTGGGTCGCAAGGCTCCCGCAGAAGAATCGGTAGAGGTGTCCCCGGGCGGTCGCCTGCTCACCGCCGGCTTGACCCCCGAGGATGGCGATCGGGTGCATGTGCATCAGGCGATCGGTCTGGAGACAGAGGTAGGCCAGGTCCTGCGGGACGTGTTCGATCGAGGGCTTCGGTTCGATGATGTGGAGATCGCCTACACGGCAACGGTGCCGTACCTGTCGCTGTTATTCGATGCCGTCGAACGCTGGGACCTTCCCGCCGATTTCGCCGTCGGCGTGCCCAGCGTCCTCACCCGACCGGGACGCTCACTGCAGTGGTTCCTCCACTGGATTGCCGGTGGCCTCGACGGGGTGGAGCTGGCCGGTTGCCTGCAAGCCGGCGAGATCCATGCCGCCACGTCTCCGATCCGGCCCGGGGAGCTGGCCCGCTGGCTCCTTCGGGGTCGGGCCGGTGCCGGTCACCAGGAGACGCTGGCTGCCCTCGAACGCGTCGGCGCGACAGCACCGGCCGACGACGAACTGCAGCAGCGGCTGGCGGCGGGTCGCAAGCAACTGGAGGCTCTTTTCGACTGCGTGCCGGCCGACGGCGGATCTGAAGATCTGCTGCGTGGCTGCTGCCGCTTCCTGCAGCTGGCAGGATCGTACAGCGACGATGCCCGGTCCGAGCGTGATCTGCGTGTGCGAGATGGCCTGACAACCTGTCTCGAAGATCTGTGTCGACTGCCGGAGTCCCCCGGCTCACGGTCAAAACAGGCAGAACGCCTGCTGGCTGTGCTGCAACGCCATACCAGTGAAGCGGGACGAGCCCAACCAGGCCGCATCCGGGTGGCACCATTGCGGGGTGCCGGGTATTGCGGCCGCGGACATCTCTACGTCCTCGGCCTCGACGAGTTTCGCTTTCCGGGAAACGCCGCTCAGGATCCAATCCTGCTCGATGACGAACGCCGAGCTCTGTCACCGCAGATGGGATTGGCGGCGACGTCGCCGGGGAACAATGTCTTCCACCTGATCCGGGTCCTTGGCAGCGCTCCCGGGAGGGTGACCCTGTCGGCCAGCTGTCTACATCTGGCCGACGGTCGTGAGCCATCGCCGACACCGCTGTTCGAGCAGGCTCGTCGACAGTTGCAGTGCCAGCCGATCTGGGCCCGGCCGGCCCCCGGTCTCAGCGAGGGCGGTGCCGACGCCCTGGACGCCCTGCTTGGGCAACGTGGGCAGCAAGGTCTGGGCGCCGCCCTGGATCAGGCCTATCCCGATGTGGCCAGCGGCCTGACGGCTGTCCGCAGCCGAGCCCAGGCAGCCCCCACGCGCTTCGCTGGCTGGATCGCGCAGCCACAGACCGAAACCCTCGGCCTCGACGGAGATCGAGTTCTGTCGAGTCAGATGCTGGAGACTCTGGCCGCGTGTCCGCGCCGCTATCTGTGGCGCTACTCACTGGGTCTGGTGCCGCCGGACGAGCCCGAACGCGATCCTCGTCGTTGGTTACATCCGCTGGAGATGGGGAATCTGCTGCACGGACTGTTTCTCGATTTCATGCGGCAAGTGCAGGATCAGCAGGATCGTGTCGGACTCGGGCATGAGTCCCGATTGCAGGAGCTGGTCGAGTCCGCCATCGAGGCACAGCGTCAGCGGGTGCCGGTGATCTTCAAGGCCGCCTACCGCAGCGATCGACGCCGTATCGAGCGTGCGGCGCGCATCTTCCTGCACGCCGAAGCACACCGGTTTGCCGCCGACCCGGGGCTGCATCCGGCCGCCTTCGAGCTCGACTTCGGCTTTGCTCCGGAGCCGGCCGTTGAGGTGCGCCTGTCCCACGAAATCGCGTTCCGTCTTCGAGGCCGCATCGACCGTGTCGATGCTGTGCGTGATGCCTCCGGGGATACCACGGCCTATGAGGTCTGGGACTACAAGACGGGGAGCACCTTTAACTTCGGCGCCACGGATCTGGGACGGGGCGGGCGGATTCTGCAATGGGCGCTCTACGCCTACGCCCTGCCGCATCTTGTCGACGACGAGAGCCCCGTGCGCCTGAGCGGTTACTTCTTCGCCAGCGAACGTGGCGCCGGCCAGCGTTTCAGCGACGCCCCGCCGGCACGTCACGAATTGGCCGCGACCTTGCAGCCGCTGTTCGATCTGGCCCGGCAGGGCTATTTCCCCGCACTGCACAAAGGCGATTCCAGGGGAGGCGGTCCCTGTCGGTTCTGTGACTACCGGCGCGTGTGTGCCGGCGAGGCCATCGGCTCCACCCAGGTAACAGAACAGCACGAGGCGGCGGCCCAGCTGGCCGCCCTCGTCGAAGGCTGGGCGGAGGCGGTATCGGCGGATCGTGCCGGCTCCCGACAATCGCTGGAGCGGGCCCTGGCAGATCTGGGCCTGCGTCCCCAAGACGTGGCGCCCGAAGAAGCGGCCCGCTGCGCCCGCGACTGGATCGCGTCGTGACCACAGGGCCTCGTCAACTGGCCGATGCCGACGCTCGCCGGCGCATCGTTGAGAACCTGGACACCAGTCTGGTCTGTCTGGCTGGTGCGGGGGCCGGCAAGACCCACGCTCTGGTAGAACGAATGGTGGCCTGCGTTCGGGAAGGCAAACTCGACATCGGTCAGATGGCGGCGATCACCTTCACGCGCAAGGCGGCCGGTGAGCTGAGGGGCCGCTTCTTCGTCGCCCTGCAGGACGCGATCGACACCGTCGCCAAGACGGGCGAGGGACCGGTGGCAGCACGGCAGTTGCTACGGCTGCGCGGGGCACTGGATCGGGTGGACCAGTGTGCGATCGGAACCATCCACGCGTTCTGTGCCCGGTTGCTGCGTGAGCGCCCGATCGAAGCTGGATTGCCGCCGGATTTTGCCGAGGTTGAAGAGCGGGAGGAACAGTTCCTCATGCGCGCCGCATGGGACCGGTTTCTGGAGACACGCTCTGCCGCCGGTGACGAGCGTCTGCTGGCCATCGAAGACACGGGCCTGACAGCCGAACAGTTCTATCAGTTCTACCTCGACAGGTGTCAGTACAGCGACCTGCCGTTGAAGCCGACCCGCGGCGACCGGCCAGATCTGGCACCGGCGGTGGCTCAGGCCTGCGAACTGGTGCGTGAGGTGGAGGCGCAAATTCCCGACCCCTTGCCGGAGGGGCAGCCCGACAGGCTCATGACCACCGTGCGCGAGTTGCGTCACTTCGTGGAGTATGCAGGGCCGCCGAGCGATGCGGATCGCGAGCGCCTGCTGCGTGATCTGGCCTCGACCACCAGGACCGCTGTCACCCTCAAGCGATGGGGCCCGGCCGGAAGTCCCGAGCAAGCCCTGGCGCGGCGCTTGCGCGACGACGTCCTGCCGGGGCTGCGTGAGGGTGTCATCAAGCCAGTGCTGGCACAATGGCGTCGGCATGTCTACACGTTGGCAGGTGAGCTCGTCGACGAGGCCATGTGGCACTACCGTGATCGGCGACTGGCGGCAGCGACCCTGACCTTTGGTGATCTGCTGGAGCTGACGGCGGGGTTGCTGCGCGACCGGGCAGACGTGCGGTTTCACTTTCAGCGACGCTACCGGCGCCTGTTTATCGACGAATTCCAGGATACCGATCCGCTGCAGGCCGAAGTTGTCCTCTACCTGACCGGTGGGGAGCAGGACGTCGACGATTGGCGCCAGCTGACACCCGAACCGGGAAGCCTGTTCCTCGTGGGCGACGAGAAGCAGTCCATCTACCGTTTCCGTCGCGCCGACCTCGACATCTTCCGGCTGACACGAGACCGGGTCCTAGCAGGAGGCGGAGAGGTCGTCGAGTTGACGACTTGCTTTCGCTCTCGTCCCCAGGTGATCTCGTGGACGAATGCTGCCTTCGAGCCGCTGTTCGACAATCATGATGCCCGCTACCAGGCCCCCTTCCGCCGCCTGAGTGCACATCGCGTTGGGCAGGAGGGCGCGGGTGTCTACCAGCTGCGGTCCCACGCCGACAGCGGTCGTAGGGAAGAGCAGGCCAGGCAAGAGGCTGGCAGGATCGCGGACTTCATCACCGCAGCGCTCCAGGGCCGTACGGATCTCAACGGCGAACAGGCGGTGTTGGGTCGGCGCGCCGAACCCGGCGATTTCATGATTCTGACGCGCTCGCGTCGCCACCTGGCGGAGTACGGCCGCGCCCTCGAAACCAGGCAGGTAGCCTACGATATCACCGGCGCGGGCAGTTTACGGGATTCGGTTGAGTTGCGGGCCCTCGTCGACGCCCTCGATGTCCTGCGGCGTGCCGACGATCCGGTGCCTCTCGTGGCCTATCTGCGCGGTCCGTTCGTCGGTCTCGGTGACGACGAGCTCTACGTTCTGCGCCAGGCGGGTTGGGGGTTTCGTCTGTGGGTGGATCCTCCCGGCGCTCAGCTGTCGGCAGATCTGGCCGAGCGCCTGACCCGCGCCCTGGCCCTGCTGCGCCGACTGTGGGATGACGTCACTCAGCGGCCACTGGCCTCTGCCCTCGAACGACTCGTCGACCGAACCGGTCTGGCCGCGCACGCCGCCGTCGGCGAAGCCGGCTCGGCGCGCGCCGGCAATTTGCTGCGAGTGCTGGCCGTGGTGCGCGATGCCCAGAGCCGTCGGCTGTTGGGGTGGGTGCAGATCACCGACGAGCTGCGCCAGCTGCTCGAGGATCCCAGACAGCGCCTCGAAGAGATGACGCTGGCGACGGGCCGGACCGACGTGGTGCGGATCATGAACCTGCATCAGGCAAAGGGCCTGGAGGCGAAGGTCGTGTTCCTCGCTGACGCTGCGGATAGTTCGGCGCAGCGCCACGGCATCGATATGCACGTGTCGCGCGTCGCCGACACGCCGTACCTGTCGATGGCTGTCACCCGCCCGGCGCAGTTCAACACGATCGTACTGGCTGAACCGGAGGGTTGGGCAGCGGATGCCGCCGAAGAGGCACGTTTCCTGGACGCTGAGAACCTGCGGCTCATCTATGTCGCGGCCACCCGCGCCCGGGATGTTCTCGTGCTGGGGACGACGGGACGCAGCCGGGGAGCCTGGACCGCTCTCGAGCCGGCGGCCACGGGCATCCCGGAGTTGCCGGTTCCGGGACCGACACCTTCGTCACCGGCCACAGAGGCCGAGACCATCGACGTCACAGACGTGCAGGAACGGATCCGGCAGCAGTGGTCTCTGGCGCGCACCCCGAGTTACGCGCTGGAATCCGTAACAGCCGACGATGAAGAGAGTCAGTACCTCGATATCGACCCGGAGGCTAGCGGTCGTGGCCGACACTATGGGACGGTTGTGCATCGGTTGCTGGAAATCGCGGTTCGAGGCCGACTCAACGATCTGGCGGAAGCCCAGCAGACCACCTATGTGCGCTATCTGCTGGCTGCCGAAGGCATCGTCGCAGCAGCACAGATCGCGGCGGCGACAGGCTCACTGAAGGCCTTCCGCGAGTCGGATATCTGGCGGGAGCTGAGTCAGGCCACGGGAGCGGTACATGTGGAGGTGCCCTTTGCGTCAAGCCAACAGCAACGGGAGGGCGACACCGTACGACGCGGTGTGATCGATCTGATCTATCGCGTTGACGCAACAGGTGTGGGGGCTGGCTGGAAGGTCGTCGACTACAAGACACACCGGGATGTGACACCCGAGTTGATGGCGAGATTCACGCGTCAGGTGGACGCCTATGCCGATCACTGGGAGGCGGTCAGTGGCGAGCCGGTGGTCGAACGGGGGCTCTGGCTGGCGGCGTCAGACGGCAAGGACAGGTACCTCGCTCTGTCCTGACGCCTGGTGCTTACAACTGCCGGGCGACGCTCAGCGATGTCTTGCGGCCGTTTTCCTTGTGAAACTGATGGGCCACGACGTTGACGATCTTGCGTGCCGCTTCCGGCTCCATGTTGGGCACCTTCTTCTGGAACCGCTGGAGGGCCTCGCCCTGAACATCATCCCACTCGGCGCCCGGGTTCTCCTCCGAGACGGCGAAGAAGATGTTGTCGGCCAGTCGCAGAAGACTGTCTGAAGACATGTGGTTGCCGTTGGTGCCGACCGTCAGGGCGGGATCCGGCCCCAGCGAGTCTTCACTACGACCCAGGGCCCGCAGGATGCTGCGGGCCGACGTGGCCATGTCGAACAGGTGGGCCTCGATGATCTCCACGTCCTTACCGTCGCGCCGTACCTCTTGCGCTTTGGCGCGTACGTTGCCGGCCATGACGTAGAGAATCTCGGCGATGCGCAGAGCGGCTCGCTGCACGAGAAACTGGTAGGTGTTGAGCAGAACGAGAACGATGATGGCGCCAGCGAGGACACCATTCAGGACCGTCATGGGGAGACTCCTTCTCGGCCGTGGGGTGGAAGAGCGTCGGCCGGTGGAACTTCTGCAACGGGCGCCCTGGGGGGGGCGCGTATTCCGGGCAGGGCACAAATAACCGCAATCGGGACGTGACAAGCAACAATGGATTCGTTGTCCCGGGTTGGAAGTGGCGCGTACATTCCTGCCTTCGCCAACCTTCGCTTCCTTCATACCAAAGAATCCCGAGAGAGCTTTGTTCAAGAATGTGCATAGCGGCGTCTGGGCATTCGACGCCGAATGGGTTCCGGATGCCGACACCGGCCGACGTGTCTATGGGCTGCCGTCATCCATGTCCGACGTCGACGTCATCGACGAGATGTTCCGCCATGGCGGCGCCACCGACGAAGAGCCGCGGCCCTATCTGAAAACCGTCCTCTGCCGGCTGGTGTCGATTTCGGCACTGGCCCGCACCGAAGAAAGCGGCGAGATCCGTCTGCAACTGCACTCGCTGCCGACGGTGGCAGACCGGGACGCGCCGGAAGCCGCCGAGGGTGAAATCCTGCGGCGTTTCCTCGAAGGCGTGGGTCGAGCCAAGCCGCAGATGGTGGGCTACAACTCCTGGTCGGCCGACTTCCGCATCCTCGTGCAGCGCTCCGTCGCTCTCGGCGTGCAGGCGGCAGACTTTGCCAAGCGCCCCGACAAACCGTGGGAGGGGGTCGACTACTTCGGTGGCGGCGACTGGCACATCGACCTGATGGACCTGCTGGCCGGACGCGGTCGGGGTCGGCCGGC
Source organism: Gemmatimonadaceae bacterium (assembly GCA_002726335.1). The sequence goes on along the minus strand of PBSR01000259.1, from coordinate 28,499 downwards.
GTTGCACGAAATGGCGGCCTCCTGTGGCATCCCCGGGAAGTTTTCCGGTGCCGGTGACAGCGTCCTTGATTCATGGCTGTGCGGCGGGCTGGCCGACATCATCGCCTACAACGAGTTCGACGCCCTAACGACCTACCTGTTGTGGCTGCGCGTGGCCTACTTCGGCGGCTTCTTCAACGCCACGCAATATGAAGAAGAACAGCGCCGGGTACGCGATCTGCTGCAACGCGAGGGCGAACGATCGGATCGGTCGCACCTGCATCAGTTCCTGGCAGAGTGGGATCGTGTGCGCCGACCCGAAGATGGGGGAGGGGCACAACTGCAATTCGGTCTGACGTCATCATGACGGGAGAAACAACGGTGGAACGCATCATCGCGATCGACGATGTCTGTGCCTGGCCCAATCTGACCGCCTTGCCGGACGGGACGCTGACAGCGACGATCTACAATCGTCCCATCCACGGTCGCTGGCACGGGGACGTGGAGGTCTGGTCCAGTTCCGACGACGGTCAAAGATGGGATCGTCGCGGTGTGGCGGCACCCGGTGAGCCACCCGGTAACCGCATGAATGTCGCCGCCGGCTGTGCCGCCAACGGCGATCTCATCGTCATCGCCTCGGGCTGGACCCCGGTACTGGCGCCGGGAACCGAAGACCCCGAGTTCGCTTTCAGGCAACGGCGAGCCCTCGAGGCCAGGGTCTGTCGCTCCCGCGACGGCGGCCGAACCTGGGACCACGCCGACACGGTGACGCATCCGGTGGAAACCGATCGCTGGTTCATCCCCTTTGGCGACATCACCGAAGGTCCCCAGGGACTGGCGGTACCGTTCTACTCCGCCTCACCCGACGGCAAGCGGAATACGGCCTGGATCCTGCGCTCCACCGACGATGGGCAGACCTGGGGCAGCGGCAGTATGATCGCCGCCGATGACTTCAACGAGACCGACATCCTGCATCTGGGTGAAGGCCGCTGGCTGGCGGCCTGCCGCACAATGGCGGACGGTCATGTCGAGCTGTTCTCTTCGGGTGATGACGGTTACACCTGGGAGGGACGCGGCGCACTCACACTGCCGCGTCAGCACCCGCCGCATCTGACACACCTGGCCGACGGTCGCATTCTGCTGACCTACGGCATACGCAACGAGGGCCTGTACGGCATCGGCGCCCGCAGCAGTCAGGACGAAGGTGGCAGCTGGTCGGCGCCCCGTCTTCTGGTGCAGTTCGAGGGCGCCACCGACGGCGGGTATCCGTCGAGCTCACAGTGCGAGGACGGCACCATCGTCACCGCATATTACGCCAACAGAATCGCCGCCCACGGGCGTTACCACATGGGTGTGGTACGCTGGCAGGCGGACGACTAGAGAGGAAATCCATGGCCAAGGTCGTCTTCATCGGTGCCGGAAGTTTCGGCTTTACCCGCAATCTCGTGCGGGATCTGCTCACCTTCGACAATCTGAACAGCACCGAAATCGCTCTCGTCGATATCAACAGACAACGCCTCAACTTTGCCCGCCGGGCGTGCCAGAAGCTCGTCGACCAGGGGGGCTACAGGGCGACGGTGACGGCCACCACCGACCGTCGCGAAGTGCTCAAGGGTGCCGATGCGGTGTGCGTCACGATCCTGCGCGGCGCCACCAGCGTCTGGCAGCACGATATCCTGATTCCGAAGAAGTACGGTATCGACACCAACGTGGGAGATACGCGCGGACCGAGTGGCATTTTCCGGGCCCTGCGCACGATTCCGGAGATGGTCGCCATCGCCCGAGACATGGAGCAGTTGTGCCCGCGGGCGATCATGCTGAACTACACCAACCCCATGGCCATGCTCTGTCACGCCATGCAGCAGGAGACAGATATCCAGCTCACGGGCCTGTGCCATTCGGTGCAGGGGACGGCGGCCATGCTCGAGCGCTGGCTGGGACTGAAGCCGGGACAGATGGACTACCAGTGCGCCGGCATCAACCACATGGCCTGGTACACGAAGCTGGAGCACAAGGGCCGGGATCTGTACCCGAAGTTGAAAAAAGTAGTGAGCACGGACAAAGACGTGTATGACCACGAGCAGGTTCGCAACGAGATGTTCCTCGCCCTCGGGTCGTACGTAACCGAGTCGAGCGGACACAACTCGGAGTACAACTGGTGGTTCCGCAAACGGCCCGATCTCATCCGGCAGTACTGCAAGGACGGTACCGGTTGGAACCCCGGCCACTATGCCCACATCCTCAAGCAATATCAGCTGCGCGAAAAGACCTGGCAGAAATCGGTGAAAGACTGGCTGGGTCAGGACGAGGTGCCCCTGGGACGAGGCCACGAGTACGCCGCCTCCATCATCAGTGCGTTTCTGGGTGGCGACATCTTTGAGTTCAACGGCAACCTGAGCAACGATGGCCTCATCGACAATCTGCCCCAGGGAGCCTGTGTCGAAGTGCCGGTGGTAGCCAGTCGTAAGGGTTTCGAGGCGATTCGTGTCGGCAACATTCCGGCTCCCTGCGCCCTGTTGACGGGGTTGAGCGCACAGATTGAGATGCTGGCCGTCGAAGGCTGTCTGCAGGGCGATGCGGAACTCGTCTACCAGGCCATCGCTCACGATCCGTTGACCGCGGCGAAGCTGTCGCTGGCGGAGGCCCGGCAGATGACGAAGGAGATGTTCCGCAAGAACCAGAAATGGCTGCCTCAGTTCAAGAAGATCAATCTCTAGCCCAGGCCGGGATTCCCGGCTATATTATCGCTGATCAGAAAAAACAATCATCAAACTCCTGACACAGCGGTGCCATGGTCACACCAGCTCACTCTCTGCGCGCTGGTTATCTACTGGATCAACCCGGCGGCTACGCAACTTTTGAGCCGGCCTCATTGCCGCCGACTGATCTGGCGCTGGATGGGGCCACCCACCGCTGTCTGTCGGAGGCCGACCGGGAACTGGGATTCCTGCACGGCCAGGTGGCCGCCCGCCCTGGATCGGGTGCGACGATGGATCTGGCCTGCCTGCGGGAAGCGGTCGCCTCCTGCCGACTGGAGGGGAGCCAGGTCACTCTGCCAGATATGCTGTGGTGGGACTTCGACGGGGCCAACGCGGCCAAGAGCCTGTCGAGCCCCCGAGGAGATCTCAGGGTCTGTGCCAACTACGCCGCCATCCTGCGCCGGCTGTCAGAGCCTGACGGATCCGAGGCGACACCGATGTTGGGGAAGTCTCTCCATCACCTGCACGGCCAGCTCTACAGAGGTGTCAGGGGACGAGATGCCAGATCCGGGCAAACCCGCCGGTCGGCCATCTGGCTCGGCCCCCAGGGCAGCACGCTGAAGACCGCTCACTACGTTCCACCCGCACCGGAGCATATACCGGAGCACCTGGCGCGGCTGCTGGCTTTCGCCGTGAACGACGTGGACATGCCGCCCCTGGCCAGGATCGCCCTGATCACCTGGCAACTGGAGAGCATCCATCCTTTCGTCGATGGCAGCGGCAGGGTCACCAGACTGACCCTCGTCCGCCTCTTGAGCGAGACGCACGGAATCGCTTCCCGACTGCTCTGTCCCTCGATCCCGTTGGCAGAGGACGTCGGGGGCTACTTCCGCCGTCTGCAGAGTGTGAGAAGAGATGGGGACTGGGAAGGATGGGTGCTCCATTTCGGCACCCTCTTGCGAGACGCGGCGCGCGCCGGATCGGTACGGCTGGCACATCACGACGCCGTGCTCCGGGAGCACGAAGAACTGATCCAACGGGAGCAGCCCACCGTGCGGGAGACGGCGATCCGTCTACTGCACTGTCTGGTTGCCCATCCCATCACATCGGTGCAGCGCGTGGCCGAGGTCTGCGAGCGAACCTTCGCCAACGCCAATCTTCTCGTCGGCCGCCTCGAGGCACTGGGAATTCTCCAAGAGATCACCGGACGCCGGCGTCACCGCCGCTATATATACGCGCCCCATGCAGAGCTGCTGACACGCGCATAGGGCATGCCGGAGCCCGTCCAGCGGACCGGCGGATTTTTCCTGTGGCCGAGGTTGATCTAAAGCTTTACATTCACTGGTCCCCTTAACCCCAGGCCTCCCAAGTCTCCCCGATTTGAGAAGTAGAGGAGCGGGTTGGTAGGGAGGCCGGTTTCCCCCACACGCGGCCAAGGAGTAGAGCACATTGAACTACGAAAGCTGGACGGACGAGGATGTCAGTCTGCAGACGTATTTCAACGAGATCGCAAGTTCTCAGCCGCTGTCCCGGGAGAAAGAAGCCGAGCTGGCCGAGCGCATCGCGGCTGGCGAAGAACGGGCTCGTGAAGAGCTCGCCGAGGCCAATCTCCTGTTCGTTGTCACCGTAGCCAAGCAGTACCGCAATCGTGGTCTGTCGTTCTCGGAACTGATCAGCGCCGGCAATCTCGGGCTGATGACCGCCGTTGATCGATTCGACGCAACGCGGGGCTACAAGTTCATCTCTTACGCGGTATGGTGGATTCGCCAGGCCATTCAGCAGACCCTGGCTGAAGACAGTCGTACCGTACGTCTTCCTCTCAACCGTCTCAACCTTCTGCGCAAGATCGCGCGCACCGCCCAGCAACTGGGCAACGCCAATGAAGGGGAGCCGCATGACGAGGAAATCGCAGACGCCCTCGAACTGTCGATCAATGAGGTACGCGACACGGTGCTGTCCGGCCGCCGCGCCGTATCGCTGGATCGCGCCGTGTTCGACGAGGATGAGGATACGACCCTGCTGAAACGTCTTGCCGATGGCGAGCAGGAGTCACCCGACGAGAGCATTACCCGCTTCTCCAGCCAGAAGCAGCTTGAGAGGGTGCTGGACGGTCTCGACGAACGCGAACACGAGATCATCCAACTCTACTTCGGGCTAGACGGCGCTGAGCCGATGACGCTGGAGCAGATCGGAGACCGTATGAGCCTGACGCGGGAACGCATCCGGCAATTGAAGGAGCGTGCTTTTACCAAGCTGCGCCATCCGTCACGTCACGAAGAGTTGCGCGCTCTCGAAGACTGACGGTCACCGGCGCTCACAGCAGCACCCGGGAATCTGGCGACGGCCCGCATCACCAACCGGTGGTGGCGGGCCGTTGTGTTTCTCCAGATGGCGAGCTGGCAGATCAGCTCTCCCGCGTGCAGTGGGTTGCTCATACATGAAAGACGTACAACTGCCGGTCCACGCCCGGCAACGCAACCCAATCACCCCCGTTGCGGTGAGACTCGGCGACGGCGAGGCAGGCCTCGGTGGTATGGTGGGTGATGTCGACGTGACCCCGCGACGGCTCGCCGGATTCGTGAGCGCCGACGAGGTCTTCCAGGCAGCAGACCACGGTGCTGGCCGGCTCCACCGGCGGCAGATCTGCGTGCACCCAGCCACGGCCGTCGTCACCAGCGAGTCGCAGACTCGCCCCGGTGCCGTTGTTGAGGGACCTCACCGAGCCCTCGGTCCCCAAAATCTCGAACTCCCAATATGCAGCCGGCACCGACCAGGCCTGGACGCCGCCAGCAAACGACAGCTGGTAGGTCGCCTGCGGGTCAAACGGAATGTGCCCGTTCTCAATGACGAAGTCACGAGGCTGAAGCTCACCGCGAACGTGAGTGATCGTCGGGTCACCGAGGAGCCACGACACGGTGTCGATGGAGTGGATGTGACCGTGCAGCAGGCTGGAAGGTGCATAGTGCACGACCACCCGCGGCTCGCCGATTCTGCCGGCAAGGACGGCGTCGCGCACTACATCATAGCGATTGTCGAAACGTCGCAGGACACCGGTGTTGAGAATCGTGCCATTGGCAGTCACCGCGTCGCGGACCTCGTCGGCACGAGCCATGGAGCAGGCCATGGCTTTTTCGACGTAGAGCATGGGCACTTTCAGGTTCGCCAGGGCCACAGTAAGGTCGGCGTGCAGATCGACGCGGTACCCGGCATCCGGGGCCTCACGGTTGTCGGTGCCGGCGGCACGGGTGCAGACCGCCACGAGGTCCGGTTCTTCCTGCTCCACCATCTGCTGGAAATCCTCGTACACGGCGTCGACGCCCCATCGCTGTGAAAAAGCGGACCGCCTGTCGCCGTCGAGGTCGCATCCACAGACCAGTTCGAGTCGATCCGAGGCCCGACTGGCGGAGGCGACAGAGTACGGCAGCCGGGTGTGGCCTTCGTCGTCGATGGTGGAGCCCATGCGGCCGAGGCCGATGATGCCCACTCGATAGCTGGACAATGGACGTCTCCCGTACGAGTTGATGCGTGCGTGAAGGGACGGATGAGTATAGCCTATTGCCCAGCGACGCACGACACCGATCCCCGGAGCAAGGCGCTGAGGCATGACGAGATGGACAACTGGCATCGCTACCGCTGCGCTGGCTTCCCTCGCCGCTGCAGCCGAGTCGCCCGGTCCGACTCCGACGGAGCAGACAGAGGCCTGGCAGGCGAAGCGGAATGCCACGCTGAGTGACCCCCAGGGCTGGTTGGCTCTTGCCGGCCTGTTTCCTCTGCCCGACGGGGAATTCAGCATCGGCTCGGCCGACGACAGCAGGATCCGGTTCCCCGACGGCACGCCCCACCGCCTCGGTGAGATGACCGTAGCGTACGCGACGCTGCACTTCGACGCCGCACCCGGGACCGATGTCCGCCTCGGGGAGGCGCTCGTCACTTCCCTCGACCTGCTCGATGACTCTGCCGATGACGGGCCGACTCGACTGCACTCAGGCACCCTCTCCTGGTGGGTGATCGAGCGCGTCGGGCGTCGCTGGCTGCGGCTGTCCGACACCGCCCACCCGGCCCTGGTAGACCCCGCGCCGATCGAATTCTTCCCCATCGCCGACCAATGGCGAGCCCCGGCACGACTGATTACCGATGACGACGCGCCTCAACTTGCCGTACCCACCGTTCTCGGGTCGCCAATTCTCGAAAAACCCGCCGGCATGCTGACCTTTGAGCTGTCCGGGCGGTCCTATCAGTTGCAGGCCCTGGATGGCGGTGATGGCGAGTTGTTCATCATCTTTGCCGATAGTACAAGTGGAATCAGTACCTACGGTGCGGGGCGCTTCCTGTGGGTCGAGGCCGTGGACGAGACGGGTACCACGGTGGTCGATTTCAACCATGCCTACAATCCGCCCTGCGCCTTCACGTCCTTCGCCACCTGCCCGCTGCCGCCGCCCGGCAACCGACTCGACATGGCGGTGACAGCCGGCGAAAAGAGCTGGAGCGAGACCGGGCACTGAGTGGGCCGGTTTGTCGCTGTCAGCCACAGGTATCAGTTTAGGCGCCGTGACTCAACCTGGCCCAATCCATCGACGACCTGAGCGGCGCCGCAGTCGCATTGTTGCCGAGCGTGTGCGCGAAGCGATCTGGAGCATGCGTGGCTCCGACGCTGTCGACGACCTTCTGGCCGCCATCGGTGACAATCTGCACGAGTTCGGCATTCCATTCCTCTATTGTGGTGTGAACGTCATCGACACGACGGACGGCGAAACGCACGTCACCGCCCACTCGCTACGGCGCGACAGCCGGGGGTTTCACCTGGAGGGACGGGGAGCGGAGGCGATCCTGTCGTTCCGCAGCGCCGGTGACATCGTCTATCGACGAGATCTGACGGTTGAGGACCCGTACGACGAGTACGAGCGTTTTCAGCGAAACGTGCGTAGCGTTCTCGATGTGCCGTTCTCTCACGGCACACTTGCCGTATCCAGCAAGGAACCGGAAGCCTTCGCCCCCGGCGATATCGATCTGCTGAAGACGGTGGCGGCGTGGCTGTCCGATGGCTTCCGGCGCCTCGACGACCTGAGAGCGCTCGAGGAGCGCAATACGGAACTGGTGCGCGAGGTCGCCGAACGCCGCCGGGCCGAAGAACAGCTGGCCACATCCCTCGAGGAGAAGATGGTCCTGCTGCGTGAGATTCATCATCGTGTGAAGAACAACCTGCAGGTCGTTTCGAGCCTGCTGAGCCTGCAGTCCTTCTTCACCGACGACGAGTCGGCCAGGGCGGGATTCCGCGAGAGTAGATCGAGAATCGAGTCGATGGCCCTGATCCACGAGCGACTCTATGAATCCGACGATCTGGCCTCCGTCGATGGCGGCGACTACCTGCGCGACCTTGTCGATCACCTGTTCTCAACCTACGGCGTCAATCGTGAAGTCATCGATCTGCAGGTCGAGGCCGAGCCCATGCCGATGGACGTTGACACTGCCGTTCACAGTGGCCTCATCGTCAACGAACTCGTATCGAACAGCCTCAAGTACGGGTTCCCCGAAGGACGCCGCGGCCGTGTCGATGTGCGTCTGAATCACGACGGTGAGACCACCGCCATTCTCGAGATCCGAGACGATGGTGTCGGTATGGAGACCACATCGGCCGGGCAACTCTGCGGCTCGATGGGCATGCAACTGGTGGCTGACCTGACCACCCAGCTCGACGGTCATCTGGTGCAGGAGGAGGGCCCGGGTACGACATTCAGGGTTCGCTTTCCCCTGGCCGCTGCGACCGCGAAGGCGACCCCGTGAGCGGGACAGGCCTCAACAAGGGGCGCGTTCTCATCGTCGAGGACATGATGCTCGTGGCGCGCGATCTCGAGCACACCCTGCAGTCCATGGACTACGACGTAGTCGGCATCGCCGCCTCGGGAACGCAGGCGGTGACACTGACGGCAAGGACCAAACCCGACGTGATCCTGATGGACATTCAGCTGAAAGGGGAGAAGGACGGGATCAAGGCGGCCGAGCTCATAGGCCGACGATTCGACACCCCCGTGATCTATCTGACAGCCCACTCGGACAAGTACACGGTGGAACGGGCCAGGATCACACGCCCCGCCGCCTTCATCGTCAAACCGTATAATCCCGAGCGTCTCGAGGAGACGATTCAGCAGGCTCTGCAGTACGGCCGCGGCGCCATAGGCATCGTGGCCCGCGACAGTCAGCGAAATGCCAACGTGTTGCTGGTGGACAACTCGGAATACACGCAGACGGTGATGATGAACCTGATGGGACGCGATCACCGGGTGAAGCTGTCGCCGTCTGTGGGACACGCCAAGGACATGATCCGCCAGGTGGAAACTCCTTTTGACCTGATCTTGCTGAATCTGGATTTGCCCGATGCAAGAGAAGGAGTAGCCGTGCGTGAAATGCGGCGTGACATGCACGTGAAGACACCGATCATCGTCATGGGCCGCGGGGTGAAGCAGGAGACAGTAGCATTTCTCAAGACGGAGCAGGTGTCCGGCTTCGTCGAAAGGCGCTCGGACTTTGAATTCCGCCTGCTCGAAGAGGTGGACCGGGCGCTGGGCTGAGATAAGGAAAGCAGGTAGCCATGAACACAGTCGCCATCATTGCCGCTCTGCCCGCCGCGGTGAATGCCCCCAAGGGCTATCTGTCGCTCGAAAGTGGTGCCATAGACTTCGGCGGACCGTTGAAGTGGATCCTGTTGTTGGCCGCACTCGGGGGCGTCGCCCACCTGACCTACTGGTATCTGACCAAGCAGCGGAAAGAGCAGACGCGAAGACGGGAACAGTCGAACAAACAGGAAGGCCGGGCCCAGGCGTTCAAGGAACGGGCGCAACAGCTCGGCTTCCGCCAGGGCGAGGCACGCACTGTGGAGCGGGTCGCGCGCCGGCTGGCGCCGAAGTCACCGCTGAATCTGCTCAACAGCGGCCAGGGGCGAGAGTTCCTGATCGGCGACCTCGAACGTCGCATCGGTCGCCGTCAGCGGGAGATCAAGTTGCTGGGACGCATCATGGAGCGGTTGCAGGTGCTGCGTACCAGCGACGTGCACGAACGCGAGTCGGTGCGCGTCGACGCTAATATTGCCGTATGGGTGTCGAAGCAGGGGCTGACGAATCAGGAGATGGCGGCCCTCGTGGACGACGAGGAAGAGGCCGAGGGTGAGGGTATGTTCGCCAATCTGGACTCGGTGTCCGGACGTCTGCTCGACATCAGCGAGGGCGGCGCCGCGATCGAGGTCGATATGGACGTGGATCGTGGCGGCCAGGTTCAGTTCTGGTCCGGTGATCCGAATGTCGTGCTCGGCGAGACCCGCTCCGGTGTGATCAGCACCGAGCAGACGGACACCTCGCGCATTCTGCACGTGCACTTCATCGATCCCGACATGCGCGAACTGCGTAGCGCCATCCTGCAGATCAAGGGCGAGGAACAGGAGTGATCGAAGCGTCACTGAGTGACGACCAGGTCGCCCACTTCGTGCGCCGTGGTTATCTCATCGTGCGCCGTGCCCTGAGAGCCGATCTGCTGGCCCGTGCCCGGGCACGATTGTGGGACGCGGCGCCCGATTCATTGAAGCGCGACGATCCTGCCAGTTGGATCGGCCCGTTTGAGCCCGAGGATGAAGATGAGGACCGCGGCAACTACCGCAAAGGGTTCCGGTGGCAGTACCGAGCTCTCGGACGCGAGCTCTGGATGGTGGACCTGCTGCCGAAAAATCCCGCCGTCTGGTCCATGGTGCAGCAACTGCTGGGCCGGGGGCAGGTGACCGAGCCCGAAGGGATCAGAGGCATCTACTGCACGCTGCCTCAAGGCCAGCATGAGGCCGGCCTGGATCGCTGTCATGTCGACGCTCACCCTTTCCACCTGGGCGTGGTGGGCTACATCGACGATGTCGATCCTGGCGGCGGGGGATTCCGCGTCTGGCCTGCCAGTCACCGCACGTTCTATCCCGACTTCGAATCAGCCTATCGCATGGAACCCACCGCCGGCTATGAACCGCATCGCGAGCGTCTCAGCCAAGAGCCGTCCGTCGATTGTTCGGGTCGGGCCGGGGATATCGTGTTCTGGCACCACCGGCTGGGTCACATGGCGGCGCACAATCACACTCGGCGCATCCGTCAGGCCGTGCTCTGTGATTTCCGCAAGAAGGATCTGGAACAGGCCCAGGAAGAACCACCCGCCGGCGACATGTGGAAAGACTGGTCGCCGGCGGTTCAGTCGGTTGCGGCGAAGCTCTAGGCGGCCCGGGGGCGGCGGCCGAAGTGAACCTTCGGCGTGGCCTTCGGCTCCCCACGGCGTTCGTCACGACTGCCGTTGCGGCGACTCTTGGAGGCACCGTTGGCACCACTGTCGTCGGTGCGTTTGTGGCGCTGTGGGCCACCGCGACGACCACCATTACCCTGCGCGTTGCCGGACGGTCGGCGGGGACCGCGAGACGTCCCCCCCTGTCCCGAACTGGACTGTGACTTCTTCTTGGCCGGCGCCTTGCCACTGTCGCGCAGAGCGGCGATGCTGCTGCTGCGATGGGGGTGGTCGTCGACCTCCTCCAGGCGCACGCCCGTGAGTTTCTCAATATCGGCGAGGTAGGCGATCTCGTCGGAATTGCAGAAGGAGAGGGCGATTCCGGCCGCTCCGGCGCGCGCCGTGCGACCGATGCGGTGCACGTAACTCTCGGCCTCGTTGGGGATCTCGAAATTGATGACGTGGGTGATACCCTCCACGTCGATGCCGCGAGCCACGATGTCGGTCGCCACCAGTACGCGGACACGGCCGCGGTCAAAGGCTTCCAACGCCTTCTGCCGTGCCCCCTGACTCTTGTCCGAATGGATCGCGTCCGCCTTGATACCAGCCTGGGACAACTGCCGGGCGACTCGGTTTGCCCGATGTCTGGTGCGGGTGAAGACGAGGGCGCTGGCAATGCTTTGGTCTTCCTTCAGCAGGCGCGCCAGCAGGTTGCGCTTGTCTGCCTGATCGACAAACAGGACCTTCTGCGTAATGTTGTCGGCCACCGTTGCCGGCGGTGTCACTTCAACGCGGGCCGGCTTGTGCAGCATTTCGCCGGCCAACTCCGTGATCTCCCTCGACATGGTCGCCGAGAACAACAGGGTCTGACGCTGATTTGGCAGGGAGTCGACGATACGGCGAACATCGCGGATGAAACCCATGTCGAGCATGCGATCGGCTTCGTCGAGGACGGCCATCTCGATGTCGCGCAGGCGGATCTTGCCCTGGCCCATCAGGTCGAGCAGTCGACCCGGCGTGGCGACCAGGATGTCGGGACGACGACGCATGGCCTGAATCTGCGGGCCGGCGGAGACGCCGCCGACGACGACGGCGTGGGTCAGCTTCAGGTGCCGGCCATAGGTGCGCAGGCTCTCGTGAATCTGCAACGCCAGTTCACGGGTTGGGGTGAGAATCAGACCGCGCAGGGCATCACCCGGAGCCCCGCTTTCATGCAGCAACTGCAGCATGGGTATGGCGAACGCGGCGGTCTTGCCGGTACCAGTCTTGGCTGTAGCGATCAGGTCACCGCCTTCAAGTACGATGGGAATGGCGGCAGCCTGCACGGGGCTGGGCTCTGAATACCCCTCATCCTGTACAGCCCGCAGAATGGGCTGCAGGAGGTCGAGGTCGTCGAAACGGATGGAACGATCGGTCTGCAAAGTGCAATCCTGTCCTGTACCGACCTGTCCCGTTAGCAATCTTGCGTGCGGGAGGCGGGGCGGTACGATAGAAACAAACATGAACCGAGATTCGGAAGCGCACCCACCATGGGTGGACTCCCCGCGACAATTTCTCGGACCACGCTCGGACTGGGAAGGAAGAACTGAGCAGAAGGGGCGGAGAACAGGCGCGGAAATCTTCGGAAGCAACCACAAGCGTTGGCGACCTGATGTCGCCGGGACGTCGCCGGGACGCTGACTGCGGAATGTTACAAGATACTAGGAAATCGATACTTACGCAACGGACTGGCGGAAACGCCTGTGAAGCCAGCGCCGGCGACCAACAAGCATCCATGCCGCATTGAAAGAGGCGATCATGCGAGTGGCTGGGTTTCAGATGCGGGTCACAGCCGATGTGGTGGCCAATGAGCAAGCTCTGCTGGGGGCGGTGGAACGAGCCGGCGCCGCGGGGGCCGATATCCTGCTGACCCCGGAAGGGAGCCTCAGTGGCTACACGTCAGATTTTGACCACGCAGCGGTCATGGCCGCCCTGTCCACCGTCACCGCCGCAGCTCGGGACCTCCGGCTGGGCCTGGCACTGGGCACCTGTTTCGTCGAAGACGACGACCTCTGCTACAACCAGATTCGCTTCCATGACCGTGAGGGGGAGTTTCTGGGTTTCCACGCCAAGACTCTGACCTGCGGCACGTTGACCGAGCCGCCCCGAGGGGAGGTCGAGCGTTTCTCTCTGAGGCCACTCTCGACCCGTCTCTTCGCCGGCGTGACCACTGGCGGGCTGATCTGCAATGACCTGTGGGCCAACCCGGGATGCACGCCGACTCACGATCCTCATCTCACACAACAGTTGGCGTCGGCCGGGGCACGCATCATCTTTCACGCTGTCAACGGTGGGCGCGACGGCAGCCAATGGTCTCAGGTTGCCTGGCAGTACCACGAATCGAATCTGCGCCTTCGTGCCAGGGCCGGCGATCTGTGGATCGTCACCGTGGACAGCTGTGAGCCAGTGGACATACCCTGTTCGTCCCCCTCCGGCATCATCGATCCGCGGGGGGAGTGGGTCTGCCGCACCGCCACCAAAGGTGAGGAACTGTTCGTGCACGACATCGACGTAGCAGAGCAACTCTAGCAGGGGCCGAAGGGATTTCAGTGGAATCTGCAACGCTGGGTGGCGGCTGTTTCTGGTGCCTGGAAGCGGTCTTTGAAAAGCTCGAAGGGGTCATTACTGTCGAGTCCGGCTACAGCGGTGGTCATGTCGAGTCACCGGAGTATGAGGAAGTCTGCACCGGGACGACGGGGCATGCCGAAGTCATCCAGGTCAGCTTCGATACAGAGCAGATCTCCTTCCGGGAAGTTCTGGAAGTGTTCTTCGGGGTCCACGATGCAACGACGAAGGATCGTCAAGGAGAGGATGTGGGACCCCAGTACCGATCCGCCATCTTTGCCCATGACGCCGATCAGTCCACCATCGCCCGCAGCCTCGTCGATGAGTTGACGGCTGGCGCCGTTTTCGGCGATCCCATCGTCACCGAGATCACGCCCTTCGAGCGGTTCTGGCCGGCCGGGGACACACACCGACAGTATTTCCAACGCAACCCGCAGCAGCCTTACTGCATGATGGTAGTCGGTCCCAAGGTGGCCAGGTTTCGCCAGCGCTTCGCCCACAAGCTGAAGTGATGGGCGGGATGGAAACACAAACCCGACCCCGTCGGCGACAGGTGGTGGCACGGGTCCGGGAGGCGATCTGGGCGATGAAGGATCCGCAGGACATGGGTGATCTTCTCAGCGAGATCCGCTCCGGCATGGTCGATCTCGGCATCCCGCTGCTCTACTGTGGTGTCAACCTCGTCGAACCGCAGACGAGACCGCCAAGCGTCGTTTCGCACTCGATGAATCCCCAGGGGCAGTGGCGACGGCTGCACAGCAAAGGCTCGCAGACCGTGCTCGGGTTCTGGCAGGAGGGCGAAGTCGTCTACCGCCGTGATCTGACGCACAATGATCCGTACGGCGAAGGAGCTATCTTTCCCCACGTGGGATGTATCATCGACGTGCCGTTCTCCCAGGGCACGCTGGCGGCCAGCAGTCGTCAGCCCAACGCCTTCAGCGACGCCGACCTCGAACTGCTGCAGGACATGGCTCAGTTGCTGACCGACGGCTTTCGCCGTCTGGACGAGCTGAAGGTCATGGCAGCCCGCCTGCAACTACGCGAGCAGGTATGGCAGATGCACCGCGCCGAGGACATCGTACAGGTACTGGTGACGCTGAGGGACTGCTTCGACACGCTCGGCTTGACCTACACCGGATGTGGTCTCAATCTGATACGGGAATCAGGATCATTCGTCACCCATTCGCTCGAGCGTGGGTCTGACTGGGTCGAGTCTCCGGTGGCGGGCCCGCATCCGGTGATCGAGCAGTTCTGGCGCGAGAAGCGCATCGTCTACCGCCGCGACCTGCAGCAGCAGGACCGGCTGGGTGAAATGCGCTGGATGGCCGAACTCTTCGAGACACCGGTGCGCTGTGTTATCGATGTACCCTTCTCGCACGGGACGCTGGCTCTCAATCACACCGAGCCGGACGCTTTTTCTGACGAGCAGGTGGAGTTGCTTCAGGGATTGGCTGACATCCTGGAGGAAGGCTTTCGTCGGATGGATGATCTGCAGGCCCTGGCGCAGCGGAACCAGGCGCTGGAGCAGGCTCTGGAGGAGAAAGTCGTGCTGCTGAAGGAGGTCCACCACCGGGTGAAGAACAACCTGCAAGTGATCCCGAGTCTTCTCAGTCTGCGGACAGGCACCATCGACGACCCGACGGCGCTGCGCAGCCTGGAAGACACGCAGTCCCAGGTCCAGTCGATGGCATTGGTTCACGAACGCCTCTACGAAACAGAGGATCTGGCCCGCCTGGACTGTGCGAAATATCTGCAGGCGTTGGCCGAAGATGTGTTCTCCTCCCACGGAGTCGATCCTCAAAGGATCCAGTTGGATGCGGCCGTCGCATCCCACAGCGTTTCGGTGGATACCGCCATCCATTGTGGTCTGATCGTTCAGGAGTTGATATCGAACGCTTTGAGGCATGCTTTTCCGGACGGGCGGCGGGGTACTGTACGCGTTGAGTCCGGACCACTGCCCAACGATGTCGGCAGGCTGAGGGTTTGTGATGACGGCGTCGGGCTGCCGGTGCACTTTGACCCGAGAACGGCCGATACTCTAGGTCTCCGCCTCGTAGGGGACCTGGCCCGGCAGATGAACAGCACGATCGAGGTGGGACGAGAGGGCGGCACGTCCTTCCAGGTGCAGTATCCCATGGATTCGAAGGGTGAGTGAGGCCGATGGCTGGTGAGAAGATCCTGGTGGTCGAAGATGAGGCCGTCGTCGCCCGCGACCTGGAGCAGACACTCATACGTCTGGGGTTTGAAGTCGTGGCGGTCGCTCAGTTTGCCGCTGAGGCGGTGGGCAAGGTGGCAGAGACCCATCCGGATCTCGTGCTGATGGACATCTCGCTGCAGGGAGAAAAAGATGGCGTGCAGGCCGCCGAGGTCATCGGTCAGCGTTTCGCTACGCCCGTGGTCTTCCTCACAGCACACACCGATCAGGCCACCGTGGCCCGGGCCCAGGCGACAAAACCGGCCGGCTTTATCGTCAAGCCATTCAACCGGGACAAACTGCACGAGACGATCGCCCATGCCCTGGGAGTGGAGGCGGTGGTCCCGGATGAGAAGCCGAAGACCAAGGCTTCCGTTCTGCTGGTGGATGACTCCAACCACACCCAGGCGATCTCACTCAGTCTGCTCGGCAAGCAGTATCGGGTGCGCATTGCCACCACCTGGGCGCGCGCCCGACAGATCCTGAATGAGACGAAGGTGGATCTGATCGTGGCCAACATAGATCAGGCCGACGCGGGACGCGGGCAGGCCCTGCGCACCTTGCGACGGGAGGAGAGGGTGGATGTTGCCGCCATCGTCATGGCCGACACGATCTCACCGCAGGATGTGCAACTGCTCAAGAGCGAGAACGTGGCTGCCTTCGTCGTGTTTGCCGAGGGCTTTGAGGAAAAGCTGACTACTGAGGTCGAAAAGCTCCTGCAATAGACCGGCCGTTTCCTTCTTACTGGACATCGCTGCGGAGGAAACTCACGAAGGCGGCCATGAAGAAGGTCACGGCAAACAGCACCAGCAACAGCACATCGACGATGCGGGCGTCGAGGCGGACACCGAGATCGTCATTGTGGTAGTCGAAGGAGGGCAGATCATCGACGGTGTAGTCATCGCCGCCGCCCCCGTCCCAGCCGAAACCTCCCTGGCCTTGTGTCTGCTCCGACACGTAACGGACGAACTCCCGCTGGTAGGTCCGCAGGTGGTTGACGAGACGCTCCTCGTGCAGCACGCCTGTGGCGCCGATGTCGGTGTTGGCGTAGACGAAAGAGGCCACCGGCGACACCCGTGTGAGCACGCGGGCCACATCGGTCTGTTGCGACAGGCGTGACTCGAAGTCACGCACGACCTCGGCCGTGACCTTGTTGATGTCCTTCTGCATGGCGTCACGCTTGGCTCGCAACTCGGCAAAGAAGGCGGATCGCTCCTGATCACTCATGTTCCGAATGCGCCCGCGGATTCCCCGCCAGTTGATATTGTACTGGTCGGCGATCTCCTTGGAGCGCAGGGCGATGTTGCGCTCCACCTGGCCGACATCGGGCACGGGGGAGACCAGTTCGGCCACGTACGGTCCCAGGTTCGGCACGATCAGCGCCAGCAGCACCCACAGGGCCAGCAGGCTGAGGATGGCTGTCGTCGATGAGCGGGAGCGTACGGAGACGAGAAGGCCGATGGAGAACATGACGGCAAGCAGCAGCAAGGAAACGACACCGGCCAGGACAAACGCCTGCCAGTCGGTCTCGGTGAAAGGCACGTCGGCCGACATGGAGATCAACAGGGCGCCAACCAGCAGGGAGACCAGAAACGGCAGGGCGAGGCTGAAGTAGCCGCCAAGCCACTTGGCGGCAATGATCAGATCACGTGGCACCGAGTACGACATGAGCAGTTTCAGGGTTCCGGTCTCGCGTTCTCCGGCGACGGTATCGTAGGAGATGAAGAACGCCAGCAGACTCAACACCACGGCGACGACGAAGAGCATGTCGGCTACCGGAAACAACAGCACGGTGGGATTGGTGTTCAGATCCCCCTGGAAGCCGGGCAGGAAATCGTCGCTGATGACGGCGGTACGGTCCAGCGTCTTCTCGACGCCGTAGAACAGGACCTGGAAGGACTGCGGCGGCCGATCGACGCGTATACCCTCGCGCTCGAGGCGGCGGAAAGACCCGTACTCTTCGGCTTGATCCTTGTACAGGGCCTGGTTCTGGCCGAATTCCGCCCGCCGCGCCTCGAGGTCGGCTCGCAGCACGACGACGGAGACGATTCCGAGCACGACACACAGGGTGGCGCAGACGACGAAGCGGAGCTCGAGCAGGCTGGTGAGCCATTCCTTGATGACCAGTATTCTCAGCATCGCTAATCCACCAGGTCGAACTTGAGAAAGCCCACATAGGCTATGAGGAAGAACACGCCGTTGAGAACGACGAGTACGAGCAGGTCGATGTCGTTGGCAGCGAGGATGTCTCCCATGGGCCGCCGTTGCGGGGCAAAGGCCGGCAGGTCATCGGGATCGACGGGGGCCTCGCGGATCTCATCTCTTTCCTGCCGGTCTTCGATGCCTTCCGTCTGTCGCTGTCGGTCCTGCTCGATGGTCTCGAGGGCGTCCAGGTACTGCACCCGATAGCGGTCGATGTACTGGCGCAGGCCGGCGTAGTCTTCGAGGCCGCCGCCAGCCAGCGACGCCGTAGCGTAGACGTAGCTGGATGAAGGCGAGATTCGCGCCAGGGCGACCCCGGCAGCCACCTGGGTCTCGAGGCGGCGGGAGTAGTCGTCGATGAGCCGCTCCGTCTTCTCTTCGATCTGTTGTTCGACTTCTTCGCGCAACGCATCCCGTTCCTCGCGGCTCATGTTGCGCCAGTCCCGGCCCCGCATCGCGGACCAGGCGCCGGTGCGGATGGCGTCGCGCTCGCCGGCAATGGCTCCCGGCGAGGGAATCTTCACCGCCGCACGGGCAACGATGGGGGCCACGTTGGGTACGGCGAGCACGAGCAGGACCCAGACGAGGAAATTGACGACCAGTGACGTGGACGACCGCCGGGTGTAGACGGAGATGGCGAGGGCCAGGGTAAAAAACACCGACAGATAGAGGGCGGCGACACTGAGCATGGCGGCAAAGGCAGTCCACTGGTCCCCGGTGAGTCCGAAGGAAGTGAAGGTCGTCGTCAACAGCAGTGCCGCCAGGACCGATCCGAGGAACGGCACAAGCAGCGCCAGGTACCCGCCCACCCACTTGGACAGCAACACCACGTGGCGGGGTACCGCGTTGGACATGACCAGTCGCAGCGTACCGTCTTCGTGGTCGCCGGAGATCGCGTTGAAGGCGAACAGCACAGCCAGAAGGGAGCCGACGATGTTGACGATGTAGAGCAGATCGGGGGGCGGGAACAACGTGTAGAGGGGGCTGGAGTACTTGGACCTGCCCAGCTTCGGCTGACGGCTGGAGATCGTGACCGATCGGGACAGCTCTCGTTCGAGTCCGACGGCGAAAACCGAAAGCGCGTTTGGCGGCTTCTCCTGCTGCATGCCCTGCCATTGCAGGCTGCGGAAGTCAGTCGACTCCGACAGCTTCTGTTCACGGGCGTTCTTCGATTCACCGAAGGCCGTCAACTGGCGATCATAGTTGAAGCCGAGAACCAGTGACGAGCCGACAACGAGGGTGAACAGCAACACCGCGCTGAGGCTGAATCGATAGGTCAGCAGATGCGACCGGAGCTCACGGCCGACGAGGGCGCCAAACATAGGCTCGCACTCCAGAAAGGCGGCAGAATGGATAGGGACCGTCTACAACTTGGACGCGGACAACAACGGAATCGTTTTATCGGACTCTGGCAAGTCCCACGCCGGCCTTTTGCGGCCTATACTTCTGTGCCATGAAGATCACCAGAGTCCATACCCATCAGCTGCGCTATCCGCTGCAGCGACCCTTCGCCAACTCCTGCACCTGGAATCGGGACCGTGCGGTCTGCGTGGTGGAAGTGGAGACAGACGCGGGAATCGTCGGCTGGGGTGAGGGCAGTGACCTGCCTGATACGGCCCTAATGCGGCAACACGTGATCGGCAGAGATCCCTTCGAAGCGGAGGCCATCGGGCGCAACGCTACGCCTGGATGCTCCCAGGCAGCATGGAGCGGTGTCGACATCGCCTTGTATGACATCATGGGCAAAGCTGCACATCGACCCGTCCATCAGCTGCTCGGTGGCAGGATGCGGGAGAAGATCCCGGTCTATGCCAGCGGTCTGTTTCTCTACAGTGCGGATGATCCCACCGAGGGCCTCGCCAAGGAGGCGGCGTCCTACGCCGCGGCCGGCTTCCCTGCCGTGAAGATGAAAATTGGCTTCGGAGCACGGACTGACGCGGCAAGAGTCGCCGCCGTTCGCGCCGCTGTAGGTCCCGACATAGTACTGGCGGTGGACGCCAACTGCGCTTATGATGCGGCTACAGCGATCGCCTCGGCGCGTGCTGTGGCGGAGCACGACGTCTATTGGTACGAGGAACCGGTCCCGCCGACCGAGGTCGAGGCCTACGTTGAAATCAGACGCGCGGCGCCGATGCAACTGGCCGGTGGCGAGGGACTGGAGGGACTGCTTGCGTTCCGAGATCTGTTGTCAAAACGGGCTCTTGATATCGTGCAGCCGGATATTTCGATAGCAGGAGGGTTTACGGAGTGTCGAAAGGTGGCGGCCCTGGCGGAAGCCCACGGTGTCCGCACGCTGCCGCATATGTGGGGCAGCTCGATCCGTCTGGCAGCGACGCTGCACTGGCAGGCCGTGCTCCCGGACGGACCGGGCCTCTATCCCGAGCCGTGTCTGTTCGAATTTGACATGACAGAAAACGGGCTGCGTACGGAGCTGGCCCGTGAACCTTTCGTCGCGCAGGACGGGTATGTACAGGTGCCGAATGCTCCCGGCCTGGGGCTGGAGATCGACCGGAGCACGCTGGCACGGTACACTGTGATCACACAGA
Source organism: Gemmatimonadaceae bacterium (assembly GCA_002726335.1). The sequence goes on along the minus strand of PBSR01000259.1, from coordinate 8,037 downwards.
CGGCAGAGGAATGATGCCGCGGCTCACCGCGGGGGCGTGACGGGCCAATCAATTCAGGGCATAGAGGCGTGCCGCGTTGTCGTGGAGCAGCCGGGCCTGTTCGTCTGCCGGCCGGCAGCTGATGATGGCGCCCAATGCATGCACCCATTCAGCATAGGTGGCCACGAGCGTGCACACCGGCCAGTCACCGCCGAAAACGACCCGGTCGGGACCGAAGGCGTCGAGGCAGTGGTTGACGGTGGGGGCCAGCAGGTCGGGCAGGTTGTCGGTGGAAGGGGCACGGGCAACGATGCCGGAGATCTTGCAGACGACATTGGAGCGCTCGCCGAGAACATCGATGCTGCGCCGCCAGCCATCGGCCGAGTGCGACATGGGGCCGCCATCGGGCTCGGCGACACCGGCGACGATGCCAGGGTCAGGGATGCCGCAGTGATCGAGAATGAGGAGTGTGTCGGGACAGGCGGCAGCCAGCTTCTCGGCGTCCCCCAGTTCACCGGGACGCAGGCAGATATCGAAACGAAGGCCGGCCTCACCGAGCAGTCGCACGCCGTGGATGAAGCTGGACAGAAGGCATGTGCCAGGCGCGGCCTCAGCGACGTGAAGGACCTGGCGCACGCCTCTGACGGCCGGCTGTGTCTGCAGGAACCGAACCCAGTCGGCGAACCCGTCCTCGCCGGGTCGGCCGGAGACGACAGCGCCACCCATCGAGTTGCCCGCCTCGGCGCATCGCCTGCTGATATACTCGACCTCGGCACGTCGTTGGCCGGCGGCGACGTCGACCTCCATATACACAGATCGAGTGATCCCGAGACCCTTGGTGGCGATGGCGTAGTCGTCGAGGGTGAAACTGCGGTTGAGAGACTCGAGCCCTCCGAGCCAGGGCAGGTCGAAGCGGTCCAGCTCCCAGAAATGATGGTGGGTGTCAATGATGGGGCCGCTCATGACCAGGGAATATATGACGAACCTGCGGGGGCCGTGAGGAGCTACAGGTTCTCCGGCTTCCCCAGATCGCTGTCGGCGGGTCAGATCTCCTCAGCGCCTGCCGGGCCAACAGCACGTGCAGTGATCGTGTTCCATCGCGTCTCAGCCGCTCCACAGCAGCCGTCGGGCGTTGCCCCCGAGAATCTGCTGGCGCTGCTTCGTGGTAAGGAAATCAGCATGATGCTCCACAAGATCGACGCAGGCGCGAAAGTCGTGCTCCGGATCTGACATCTGCAGGGGGCCACCCAGGTCACTCTCCCACAGAATTCGCTCTGCACCATAGGCATCGGTGAGCTCCCGCAGCAGTTGCAGCGTGTCTGAGAAGGGTGAGCCATCATCGCCGAGCCCATGGATGGGACCGAACTTAACCCGGACCTCAGGAAGCTCAGAAAGGCTCATTAATTCTCGTAGTTCTCCTGTATCGATCGTATGATTGCGAATGCGGACACCCCCGCAGTGATCGAGCAGGACCCGAGTCTCGGGAAACAGGGCGCACATATGACCGATCTCGGCCAGATCTGCCGGGGCACAGAGAAAACTGAGGGTCAACTGATGCTCTGCAGCACAGGCGAACATTCGTTCGTAGGACTCGTGTGCGAGCCAGTGCTCCCCAGGGTGCTCCCGGTGGGGTTGCGTGGCCCTGCCCCGTAGCCGGAAACACCGGATTCCGCCTTTGGCCAGTTCGCGCATGGTGCGTTCCGGGCGAGGCAGAGACACATCACAGATGGCGGGAACGATGCCGGTGCCGGTGAACCGGTCCGGATCCGAGTCGATCAGGTCGAGGATGTAGCCGTGATCCAGTCCATACCAGGTCATCTGCACCAGGTTGAGGGGCACCGCGGATCCGGCAACGGCCTCGTGCTCGTGTGGGGTGCAGGATGGCAGCCAGAGGTCTCCGTCTTCGAAACCGGGTGCCAGAGGATAACGATTCCGGTCAGGGGACCAGACGTGAACGTGGGCATCGATCAGAGAGGTCATTATGCAATTCTTGCAAAAAAGACACCGGGGTCTTGACAGACACACCTATATTTTCTGAGAATGATGTCGAAAACAGTTGCGCGTCTTCCTCTCCCCGACTCCTGTCCGGAGGACCGCCGTTGTCTCCACAATACATAATAGGCCTGACTGCGACCGGCGTGCTGGTTCTCGCCGCCGTGCCGCCACTTCTGGCCTTTCATGCGTCACGCCGGCAGCAGCGAACCCGCGCCGTACAGAATTCATGAGTCTGGCTCAACCCGGAGGCAACGGACACACCGCCGCGTGGGAGGGTCCCGACTTTCGTTCTGAGCGGCTCGTCATCGCCCGACGGCGGCTGGGCATGAACCAGGGCGAGCTGGCCAGCCTTCTCGGTGTGGACCAGAGTACGGTATCGCGCCTTGAGCGGGGTGAGATGCAGAACCCGCCGTGGAAGCTCGTTGTGCAGGCCTGTCAGCACCTGCAGTTGGAACCCCATGCCCTGATGATGAATCAGAGGTCGCCAGAAACACACACCTGTCGACCCCTGTCCATCGTGCGGGCTCGAGTGTCCCACCACTTCCTCCACCTGGGTGATTTCTCCCGGCTGCCGGAGATGCTGCACTACTGCCTGCACGATATGGGCTGTGTTCGCCCGACGGTCGTGGGCGTTTCGCTCCTGCTGTTCAACTGGCCCAACGCGGCCACACGTCAGTTTTACGCGCACTGGCAAGCCGGCCAGGTCAGTTTCGCCGAACGCCAGGAGAAGGAGACGTTGTCACCGCCGGTAGCCAGGCTGCGGCAACTGTGGGAGCGCGGCGAGTCCAGCTACCGTCACGGACGGCAGGAACTGGTGGGGTGGAATCCGGCTCTGGTCATCGACCTGCCCACGACCCATGGCATGGTCGGTCTGGATTTCTCCGAAGAGGAGACGCTGGAGAGCGATACCGATGACTGGGCGGCCAAGATGGCGGAGACCTTCGAGAAGGGACTGGCTCTGGCCGGAGAGCGCCATGGACGCCACGAGTCAGAAGACATGCGCGAGATCATGGCTCGACTGACGGCGTTGGAGCAACGACTGGCGTAGCTGAAATGCAGTACCTGGGCCGGGGCCGACACCCCGGGGAGCCAGCGAACCGGCTCCCCTCTGGCTCGGGACGTGTCAGGCCCCCGCAGCGCGGGTCCGGTGTCTCTGTAGCGGGGAACCCGGGTCGACGTCGCGTGCGGGGGCCGGGACGCGCGGCTCAGTCTTGCGGTTGAGCATCGGCGTAACAGTTCTCCGTCTCCCACATTTCGACTTTCTCCACCACCAGATCACCGGCCAGCAGCTCGGTGGCTACCGCCAACAGATGGCTGGCCATGTTCTCGGCGGTGGGATTCCACTCGGCGCGGAAGTACTTCATCGCCGCCAGCTGATCGTCGTAGAGAGCCGCCAGATCGGGATCCTGGCTCCAGAAGATGAAGCCATGGTCCCAGTGCTCGTCGATCCAGCCTCCCACCTTCTGCTTGATGACACCGAAGTCGATGACGCGTCCCACGTCATCGAGATCACCCCCCCTGGACCGTACATGTACGAAGGCGACGTAGTTGTGACCGTGCAGATTGGCGCACTTGCCCTCGTGGCCGACGACGCGATGGCCGGCACAGAAATGCAGCCTGCGCACAGCGGTGATCTGGGTCGGTCTAGCGCTCATGGGTCCCCGGGGGTTGGAATGCCTCTCTCTATCCGCCATCGCGAATAGAGTCCAGGCCGGCGGAAGTGTCGGAAGAACATCTCGGGGACACGTCGCGCCGCGAGCAGATCTGCAGCCCGCAGATCGGCGACGACCATCTCCTCGCAGTCACCATTCTGCGACTGCGCCACGACCTGTCCGTGCGCATCGAGGATGAAGGATACGCCGGTGAACACGCGTCCGGCGCCATTGTCACCCACCTGATTGCAGACGGCGACGTATACCGCGTTGTCGTACGCACGCGCCGGCATGTATCGCAGCCAGCGCGCCAACTTGTCCTGGTAGGTTTCTCCCCCCGAAGCGTGGGGAAAGAAAAGGATCTCTGCACCCCGCTCTGCCAACTCGGTGCTGACTTCAGGGAAGTGTGAGTCGTAGCAGATTTCGATGCCGAAACGTGCTGTGTCATGGTCAAAGACAGGCAGCTCGTCGGCTTGGCGCCAGGTGCCATTCTCGGCGGTTGGTACGTGAGTTTTGCGGTAGTAGCCGTGCACGCCGTTTGGACCGAACACCAGCTGTGTGTTGTAGACGATGCCGCCGATGTCCCGTTCGAGCAGCCCGGCGAGAAAAACCAGGCCCGACGACCTGCCAAGGTCGGCCAGCCGCTGGACGGACTCGCCCTCGATCCCCTCTGCCACGGGGTGGTCGTTGTCACCGGCGTTGTAGCCGCTGATACATAACTCAGGCAGGCAGAGGATATCGACACCGGTGGCCTCAGCCTGCTGCACAAACCCCTCGATCCTGTCGAGGTTGGTGCCGCTGTCACCGACGATACAGGTCATCTGGGCGACGGCGATGCGCAGGTCCTGCATGACGGCTCCCTGGATTGGTGTGCATGGGAAAGGTACTCTTCGTCACCACGAGGAACAGGGCCGCCCCGCCTGGATACCGACACCGGGCCCGTCGTATCATAAAGGATGACGCCAATGCCCCAACACACCAGTCACATCCTGGAGCAGATCGACACCCTCGGTTATTGTGTGGTACCGAACGTGATCGGCACCGACGAGGCGGACCGTGCTCGCGGCATCCTGCACCAGCTGCTGGCCGCCGAGATCACCGACGAGGCTCGTCAGGCAGGCACGCAGAGAGTCGGCAGCCTCGCGACGAAGGATCCGATGTTCCTCGAGCTGCTGTGTCACCCCCTCGTCATCGAGGTCTGGCAGCGGTTGCTGGGCGAGGATATCATCTGCTCGTCCTGGTCGGCCAATACACTGTATCCGGGGCACGATCGCATGGGCTGGCATGCCGACTATCCCTACTGGTCAAAACAGCCACCGTGGCCAGCCGGACATCTGGCGGGGCAGACCGTGTGGATGCTCGACGACTTCACGCTGGAGAACGGGGCCACTGCTGTCGTGCCGGGGTCGCACAGGAAAGGGCATCCGCCGGAGGAGCCACGGAACAGGTGGCGTGATGATGGTCAGGTGGTAACGGGACAGCGCGGATCGGTCGTTCTAGCCCACGGAGCGTGGTGGCATACCTCCCGTGCCAATCACTCCGATGCGCCGCGTTCCTGTCTGCTGGGGATGTACATCATGCCGTGGTTCCTGCCTCAGGAGAACATGGGAGCACAACTGGCAGAACTGGAAACGCCATCGGAGCTGGTGGCGCAACTGCTAGGCGGTAACCAGCACCAACCGGTGACGGTGGGTGCCTAGCCACTCAAGGACCCAATCAATGAATTCTTCCTACCGAGTCGATCGCCGCGTCGACGTGCGCCTGCCACTACGTGACGGTGTCGAGCTATCCACGGACCTTTTTCTGCCCCGTGGCGCCGGTCGGTCTCCCACCGTTCTCATTCGAACGCCGTACAGCAACAACAACGAGCAGCTGATTGAAAAAGGCTCCCGTCTCGCCAGTGCCGGATATGTATGTGCGATCCAGGATGTGCGCGGACGCTGGGATTCAGCAGGGAGCTACTACCCGTTCCTCAATGAAGCAGACGACGGCTTCGACACCCAGCAATGGCTCGGGGGTCAGGATTTCAGTGACGGTACCGTGGGGACTGCCGGAGCCTCGTACCTGGGCACGACCCAGTGGCGCAGCGCGCCCCTCAACAGCCAGTATCTCAAGTGTATGGCGCCACGTGTCATCTGCACCGACTACCACTCGGGGCTGCTCTATCCGGGCGGCGCACTGCAACTGAATGTGGCCATGACGTGGGGCATGCGTACCCACGCGCGCACCGGGCAGGACATCGACTTTCACCAATGGTCGAAAGCCTTCCGTCATCTACCGTTGCAGGACATCGACGCCTCCGCGGGCCGGGACCTCCCGTTCTGGCGCGACTGGATTGCCCACCCGGCCTATGACGACTACTGGGAGGCGATGGACGATACCCGCCGATGGCAACAGATCAGGGTGCCGGCCTTCAACATGGGGGGTTGGTACGACCTCTATGCCAATCAGACGTTCACCAACTTCAACGGTCTGCGCCTCGAAGGCGGCTCGAACGAGGCGCGGCAGAGCAAGCTCATCGTCGGTCCCTGGCCTCACGCCCTGGCTACGTCGACACGAACCGGCGACATCGACTTTGGCCAGGACTCTCTCGTCGATCTGGAGGCCGAAGAGTTGCGCTGGTTCGAGCGCTGGTTGCGCGGCATCGACAACGGTATCGAGCGGGAGGCGCCTCTGCGGCTGTTCCTGATGGGGGTGAACCGCTGGCGGGATGCCGACGCCTGGCCGCTGCCGGATACCGAATGGCAGACGTGGTTTCTGCATTCGGGCGGCCAGGCCAACTCGGTACTCGGCGACGGCGCCTTGAGCACGGAGTCTCCCGGGGACGAAAACGCCGACCGGTTCACCTACGACCCGAATCATCCCGTGCAGACCGCCGGCGGCAACAACTGTTGCTCACCTCACATCGTCCCCTGGGGACCACATGATCAGCGGGCCGTGGAGATGCGCGGCGATGTACTCGTCTACACCAGTGCGCCGATGGTGCAGGATACGGAAGTTACCGGACCCATCGAGGTCATTCTCTACGCGGCGACAGACGGTCCGGATACGGATTTCACCGCCAAGCTGGTGGATGTGTCCCCCAGTGGCTACGCCATGAATCTGTGTGACGGCATTCGTCGCGGCCGGTACCTGGAGAGCCGGCGAGCAGCGAAACTCCTGGAGGCGGAAACAGTCTACGAGTGGAAGATCGAAGTCGGGGTCACGGGCAACGTGTTCCGCAAGGGGCATCGAATCCGGCTGGAGGTCTCGTCATCGAACTTCCCCCGATTCGACCGCAATCCGAACACCGGAACCGAGTTCGGCCAGAGTGATGCGGTGCGGATCGCCGGGCAGACGGTCCATCACAGCCGGGGCTATCCGTCCCACGTGCGGCTCCCCGTCATCGGGGCAGGAGAGGGCAGATGAACTCACGTGGGCAATACGACCTGATCAAGGTCGTGAGGAAGCTGGAAACCGTGGTACCCTAGCCGCGCCGCCGTACCACCTCACATTCCCAGGGTCGATCCCGCGTTCGTGAGCGTACCGACAATCGGTCACCTGACCAGCCTGCCGGCAACGCCCAGTGATGGGTGCTGACGAAGCGGTCGTACACCGGCACTGGGTCTGGGGGCGCCAAGGGGACCCACTCTTCAGCGATACTCACTTCCACCAGCTCGGTGGGATCCCCGAAAAACAGGTTCAGCAACAGGCCCTTCTCACCATCGACGATCTCCCCCCGCCACTGGGCGGGGCGTCGGGCGGCTCGATACTCGAGGTCGATCTCGCCGCCGACCACGTCCACCACCAGCCAGCCGCGCGGGCTCTCGTCTGTGCACCGCGTCTCGGGACCCTGCTGCCACCACCTGCCGCACACAGACCCGACGGAGACGAAATGGACCCTGCCGACATGTAGGTGCTCGTTTTCGTGCAGGTGTCCCTGACCGACGATGACGGGGGCCGGCCAGTCGGCCAGCTGCTGCAGGACGGGTTCAGCGTCAGCTACACGCCAGACATCGGTGGTGGCAGCATCGGCACCGCGGCGCTCGGGGTAGGTGGTGGCCAAGGGGATGTGGACGAAGAGAAGCAGTGGTCTCGATCTGTCGAGACCGGCTAGGGTCCTCTCGAGCCAGGCCAGATCGTCGGCATCAACCCGGCCGCAGACGTTGCGCCAATCGTCGAAGCCGGGCTGCATGCGGCACGTGTTGAGGCCCACCACGTGGGCGTCGCCGAGCTCGATACAGCCGTTTCGGGCGTCGAAGCGGGTGACGAAGTCGTGGTCGAGTTCGTCAGGAGGCCGGCTGCGGTCCGTGTCGTGGTTGCCCATGAGATAGAGGCAGGGCATGGGCAGGTCGCGCAGCAGATCCTGCAGGAGATCGCCAGCGCCGGCCTCCCACAGACAGATGTCACCGCCCAGGACCAGCAGATCCGG
>PBSR01000258.1 GCA_002726335.1 Gemmatimonadaceae bacterium | reverse complement strand
TTTCGAAGGCGACGTCATCCAGCGTAAGGGATCGGGCATTCACGCAACGTTCACCGTCCGCAAGGTGACTCAGGGAATCGCCGTGGAACGTATCTTCCCGCTGCACTCGCCGCGGATCTCGCAGATCGAGCCCACCCGCCGTGGACGTGTCCGTCGAGCCCGCCTGTTCTACCTGCGCGCCCGCAAGGGCCGTTCGGCCCGGATCCGCGAAAAGCGATAACGAAGACTAGCGAAAGGCATCACGTGGTTGGCTCCGAACTGCCCTTCACGCGCAAGAACTGGCTTCTCTTCGGCGTTGGCCTTCTGGTCATAGCCGCAGGGTATGGACTGTTGCGCGTGCCCCCGGTGGACGGTTTCCTGTCTCTGACAGTGGCGCCGATCCTGCTCGTCGTCGGTTATTGTGTGCTGATACCCGCCGCGATCCTGGTGCGCGAGGGTGATGACGACGACACCGCAGCAGGTCAGTACCAGGGCTGACACCCGCCGCCATGAGAATCCTCATCGCCGAAGACGAGCCGACTTCCCGACTGCTGCTGGAGAAGACGCTCAGCGGTTGGGGACACGAGGTCGTGGTCTGCACCGATGGCGGTCAGGCATGGGAGGCGCTGCAGCAGGCTGCTCCCCCGTCTCTGGCGATCCTCGACTGGATGATGCCCGAGCGCTCGACGGCATCGACGTCTGCCGCCAGGCGCGCCAGACCGAAGGTCTCGAGGGCCTCTATATCATCATGCTCACGACCCGCGATGCCGAAGAAGACATCGTCTCGGGTCTCGATGCCGGGGCCAACGACTACATCACCAAGCCGTTTCGCCGGCGGGAACTGGCAGCCCGGATCGGCGTCGGTGAGCGCGTCGTCGAACTACAGAGCCAACTCGCCCAGCGCGTCACCGAACTGGAGGACGCCCTTGGCAAGGTGAAGACGCTGCAGGGCCTGCTGCCGATCTGTTCCTACTGCAAGAAGATCCGCAACGACGGCAACTACTGGCAGCAGGTCGAAGGCTATATCGAGCACTACGCTGACGTCAGCTTCAGTCACGGTATCTGCCCCGACTGCTACACGAGCATCGTCGAGCCCCAGCTGGCCGAACTGGAAGCGAACCTTCCGGAGGACGATGCCCCCGGGAACCCCGAAGGCAGTGCCGGGTAACGGCGCCTGTTCGCGCCACATTCTTCCTCACCCATGACATCCTAGTCTGGTCGTTGGTCTACCCAGGCGACGGCGAGTTCCCCGTCGTTCCGCGGCCATCAGCCACCCGCAGATATGGCGCCATCCGGCGCTGGAAGCGAGGCGCGAGCGGGTCATGGGTGCGTCTCATTTCCGTGTCCAGCCGTCTGGCAAGATCCTTCAGAACCGGGGCGCAGCTGGGTTGCCCGATCCTGTTCTTCGTCTCTCCCGGATCGTCCTCCAGGTCATAGAGTTCATCCCCATCTGAAAGATTGACGGCCAGCTTGTGTGTTCTGGTCCGCAAGATCTTCAGCGCCATGTCTCCCGCCTGGGTGGCCAGATACTCGCAGAAGACCTGCTCCGGCCAATCCGCCGGGGATTGACCCTCGAGCAGCGGCAACAGGCTCCGGGCGTCGATATCATCCGGTGGCTGGCAGCAGGCCGCCTCGAGGATCGTAGGCATGAGGTCGAACAGGTTCACCATCGAGTCGCACGACGAGCCTGGATCGATCACCCCGGGCCAGCGGGCGATGAGGGGTACGCGATAGAGCTCGTCGTAGGCGACGGCGCCCTTCTGCATCAGACCATGGGCGCCGGCCAGTTCTCCGTGGTCGCTGGCGAAAATAACGAGCGTCCCGTCGGCGAGTTGGAGGCGGTCGAGGGCGTCCAGTACACGCTGGATCTCGTGCTCGAGGAGGGTAACCTGACCGTATTGAGCAGCCACGATCTCGGCATAGGGAGCCCACTCATCGGTGTCTGGACTCCAGCGCTGACGCAGCCAGCGATCGCCGTAGTGGGGCGTGGTGGACCGGGCCTTGAAGTTCGGGCAGGCAGGGATGTCCAGCGGGTCGTACATGGAATGGTAGGGCTCGGGCAGGTAGTGTGGATAGTGCGGGCCGAAGTAGTTCAACTGCAGAAAGAACGACCCCTCGCTCGCCACCTGCCGCTCGAGAAAGTCGATCGCCGCATCGGTGCGGCCCAGCTCCGGATACTCCTCCAGGGGGCACGCCACCCGCGCGGCCATGGGTCTGGATCGATCATATCCGAGACGGATCGCCGACTCGTTCTCCAACTCGACTCCTGCTGGCCGCCACTCGTGCCACCCCTCCCCCGGCTGGTACTCGTCGAATCCCCAGTCGAGTGGTGAGGAACTCGCCCCGCAGTGCCACTTGCCCACGTAGCCGGTATCGTAACCTGCCCGCTGCAGGAGAGTGGCGAAGCTGGTCAGGTGCCCCGGCAGTTCCTTGATCGATGGGATCCTCGTGTTCGTCAGATCCGTCATCGTGTGATTGTGTGAGTACAGTCCTGTCAGCAGCGACGCCCGGGCAGGGGAGCAGAGAGATGTGGGCGTGAAGGCGTGGATGAAGGTCATCCCCTCGCGGGCAAGCCGGTCCGTCGCCGGTGTCTGGCAGATGCGGTTTCCGTAGGCTGCGAGCGTGTCGAAGCGTTGTTGATCCGTGAGGATGACGAGGATGTTGGGAGAACCGGCCATAGAGCCCAAGTAACGTCGCAGGTCACCGGGGGTCCATGGTGGAGCGTGGCTTGAGCGATGGGCACCGTGGCGTTGACACGTCTCCCTGGATCTGACTGATTGGGCGGTCTGCCATGGTAGTGATGATCCTCATATTTGGCGCCATCGGGTGCAGCGCGCTGTCCGCGCAGCAGGACGCCCCTGACCCGGACCGGGGTCACCCCGAGCAGCTGCGGGACCTGGCGGTTCTGCTCGATCCGGGGGGGACGTTAAGATTTGATGAAGCCCTGCTGGCCGAGTACCAGCCTGTGAGCGACGTGGTGCCCAACCTGCCCCCTGGCAGTGACTCTCACTGGTTCCGGTTCCGCCTGCCCGCCTCGAGTCAGCGACTGCTGCTCGAAGTCGACAATCCTGCCCTCGATCAGGTTGACCTCTTCGTCAGTGCCCAGCAGCAGTGGCGGCACATGAAGGCCGGTATGACGCTGCCCCATACCTCCCGACCCCTGCCGACGCGGACCCTCGTTTTTCCGCTGTCTCCGGCCGATGAGCCCAATATGGCCTTCCTGCGGGTGGCAGCCTCCTACGGCGGGCGTGTTCCCCTGCGACTGTGGTCGCTCGCCGGTTTCGCCGGACACGTCCGAGTCAGCCAGCTGGTCTTCGGTCTGTTCTATGGCGTGATGGGGGTGATGACCCTCTACAATCTCTTCCTCTTTGTCAGTCTCAACGATCGCAGCTACCTCTACTATGTGCTTTTCGTCGGGCAGGCGTGCCTGGGATGGTTCATCCTCAACGGATTCGCCGGTCAGTACCTGTGGCCCGGTGCTCCATCCATCACCCTCCCCGTCCTGCTCCTGCTGGCGGGTGCCGGACACCTGGTGGGCATCCGGTTCACACAGTTGTTCCTGGATACGCCCCGAAGCGTACCGCGCCTTCACCGGGCACTGAGCGTCCTGATGGGGTTGACCGCCCTTTTCCTGATGCTGGGGCTAGTCGTCGGTAGGTCCATCTCCTGGTCGCTGATCACACTGATCTCGCTGCCGATCGTCATCGTCACTCTATGGTCCCAGGGTGCCAGGATGAGACAGGGATACCGACCCGCCCGATACCTGTTCACTGCTTCGGTTGCCCTCATTCTGGGACTCACGACCTTCACGCTCATGACGATGGGGGTGCTGCCGGCGGCCGTCTGGACCGTCTATGGCGGTCAGATCGGCTGGGTCGTGACGAGTGTCCTGTTCTCTCTTGGTCTGGCGGACCGGATCAAGCTGCTGCGCGAGGAGAAGGAGTATCAGCAGGAACAGGCGCTGGCCGCAGGTGTGCGCGCGGAGCGGCTCGCTGCGGCAGACGCCCGCAAGGCCGACGAGTTGAATGCGGCCAGAGAGCTCCAGCATCGCCTGCTTCCCGAGATGCTGCCGGATCTGCCGTTCGTGGAGGTCGCTGCGTGGCAGAGGACAGCCACCGAGGTCGGTGGTGACTACTACGACTTCCTCGAGAATCCCGACAGCCTGCTCGGGGTCATCGGCGACGCCACCGGACACGGGGCCAGCGCCGGTCTGGTCGTGGCGTGTACGAAGGCGGCTTTCCTCGCCACTGCCGGTGACAGCCCCCAGCAGCGGATCGAACACATCAACGGCGTTCTCGGTGAACTGCGTCTGGGCAGCCGCAACAACATGGCGCTTGTGATCTTCAGCCTGGACCCACCGGCAGGCGATGGCATGACCACATTGCGGGCCAGCGGCGGCGGGATTCCTCCCATCTACGTCATACGCGCCGATGGGTCGGTGGATGAACTGATCCCGGCCGGGCTGCCCCTGGGGGCCGTCCACAGCGCGTCCTATCGAACCACGCAGCTAGACCTCTACCCCGGAGACTGCGTGGTCCTGGTGACGGACGGATTGCCGGAGCGCATGGACCGGACGGGGCAGCAACTGGGATACGAGCCCATCGTCGCCCACCTGCGACAACAGGAGTCCGGTATGAGTGCCCGGGCACTGGTCGATTCGCTGATCCGCCTGAGCGACAGGTGGGGCGGTGCTCAAGCGATCGCCGATGATGAGACATTCATCGTGCTGCGGGTGATTCACCCGGCCTGACGACCCCTACAGGCCGCGGCCGCTCATGATTACTTCCCAGCCGTGGAAACGATCACCGATCTCATGGTCGGCGCGCACTTCGTTGACAAACAGAACGTCGTGCTTGTCGAAGTCCGGCTCCTCTCCGAGTCGCTGCACCACGAGCTCTTCGTGGCTCTGCTTGACATCTTCCGGTTTCGGTACGGGATCGAAACGTGGCACGTAGCCGGTGGCGGGCAGGCCGCCGATGCCACCGATAATCTGCCAGCCGTTCTTTTCGTAGGGAGCGTCCTGGCGCAGGGTATACACCGACATATGGGTATACTGCTTGCGGCGGTTCGATTGCACCTGCTCCTGGCGTTGCCTGCCGGCGCCTCGTTTGGCGATTTCATCCGTAGCGGCGTGGTAGTGCCCCTCCATGATGACGCAGGCGAGAGCCAGCTTCTGGCAGGGCGGGGGGCTCTCCTGTTCGTCGACGGTCAGCCACTGCAGCGTGTGACAGGCCTTGGCCAGGTGATTCCACTGCTGCTGAAGCTCATCCATGAAGCTCTTTCATCGTGTAGACCGGGTCTTCATGGTCCTTTGCACGATGGGAGACGGGATACCAGTTGTAGTGGGCGTGGATCCCCCACACATCCTTGTGGAAGTACTTCAGCAGCCATTCGTCCCACAACTCCGGCTCCCCGGGGTGAAGAGTGTGAAGGAGCATCTCCTCATGGAAGATCGGCGAGATCTCGTCGATCTCCTGCTGTGTGGGATGAGCCATGGTGAACCTCAAAGGATTGTGGTGGGAGGGTGCTGCTCTGCAACGCAACGTAAGCAAACTTGAATGGGTGGGCCACGACCCGCGCCGACAGACGCACGCCCCACCGAGGACTGGCGGCGCACCTCATCAGTGGGTATTGTGACACGGAGTCACATCCACCTGGGAGAACGCCAGTGAGCAAGTTGCGCCGACGGCCCGACGGCAAACCGGAATTCCGATCCCTTGACCAGCTGCTGGCCGAGGCGGCCCAGGACGACGTGGTCCAACGCCTCCCAGGCAAGGGACGCCCCATCGATCTGGGCGACTATCTCCATGCCGATCCGGAGTCCCGCGTGGCCAACAAGCTGCTGGCCGATCACAATGTCATCCCCCAGCCCCTGCAGGATCGACGCGAAGCAGAGAAACTGGCAGAACTGGCGGAAATCGATGCCGCCGCCGCCCTGGCCGACTTGGGCGCCCGACGCTGCCGGGTTGCAGAATTACAGGAGCAGTTACGAGACTACTGGCCGCAACAGGTTCCAGTATCGGAGATCTTCACCCCTGGCCAAGTGCCCACCTGGTTGGCCAGTACCGCAGGAGCCAATGCAGACGACGGTGACTGGCAGGCCGTGGCAGTTGAACTCGCCGCTTTGGTTGCGACGCACAATCGGCGGCGTGCCGTGGCTCGCCGGAAGGTCGAAGAAGCGCTGACGAAAGCGGCCGACATCGCCCGGCGACTCAATGAGCAGGTCTCACTGTCGCGTACACTCCCCCCCGGGATTCAGATGACCCCGGTGGGCGTCGAAACACGGATGCAACGCTTCGACGACGAGTGTCCGCCCCTCGAGACCGTCCCTGTGGATCTCGGCGACCGCCTGAGACAGGCGGTACGCGCCGCCCGCCCCTCCTGGTGGCGCCGCCTGCTGCGGTAACGCCGCCGTGACCGACACCCCTCTCCCCTGGCGGCGTTACGAGGAGTTGCGCCCCGACGATCTGCATGCTCTCGTCAGCGCCCACCCGATCGCCTACTGGCCGCTGGGACTGCTCGAACACCACGGCTGGGCCCTGCCGGTGGGATACGACGGCCTCAAGGCCGATCACATCTGCCAGCGACTGGCCAGCCGCACCGGTGGGGCCATCCTGCCGACCATGTGGTGGGGTGGCGGTGGCGGCCACGGGGATTTCCGCTGGACCCACTACCAGCCAGATCAGGCGACGACGGCCATTCTCGACGCGACCGTACGACAGCTGTTCACCTCGGGATTCCGCGTCGTCGTACTCCTCGCCGGCCACTACCCCTGGCAGTCCTTGCTGAACGAGCGTGTGCCCGTGCTGGCTGCGGAGCATCCAGACGGACTCCTCCTCGCCGGCACCGAGTTGACCATCGGCGGGGATCTCGGTCTGCAGGGCGACCACGCGGCCCTGGAGGAGACCTCGTACGGTCTGGCCCTGTTTCCCCGGCACATCGACCTGTCGGCCCTGACGTCGGGGCGCGATGCGGCATCGACCTGGGCCGGCGGTGATGCCCCCCCGGAAGAGGGTCGCCATCCAGGGGTCGAGTACGATCCCGCACAACCTCTGTATGGCCAGCTGGGCGCCGATGCCCGAGATGCCACCGCCGAACGCGGCGAAGCGGGGATCTCGCGCCTCGTCGCCGCACTGTCGGACCGGATCCTGCACTTCGTCGACCCCGGCTGAGCGCAGCGCTGTGGACGCCGACAGCCTGTTCTCCGGCCCTTTCCCTGAACTGCGGACCGATCGCCTGCTGCTGCGCGAGTTGAAGACAACAGACGCCGACGCCCTGTTTCGCCAGTTCAGCGACGACGGCGTCACCGCGTACTATGACCTGGACACCTTTACGGATCCGGACCAGGGCGAACAACTCGTCGCTGTCTGGCGGCAGCGGCAGGAACGTGGCTTCGGTCTGCGCTGGGCGATCTGCAGACCGGATGCGCCCGCCGACCTGCTGGGAACGTGCGGCGTCAATCTGTGGATCCGGCAGAGCGCCCGTGCCGTGCTGGGCTTCGACCTGAGCCGCCAGTACTGGCGGCAGGGAATCATGAGCGAGGCGTTGGGACGGGTCCTCGACTTCGGCTTCGAGCAGCTCGAGATCAATCGCGTCGAGGCCGTCGTGTTCCGTGACAACGCCGCGTCCTGTGGCCTGCTGGAAGGTCTCGGCTTCACCCGCGAGGGCCTGCTGCGCGAGTACGAGTATCTGCATGGCCGATTCCAGGACATGTACATGTTCTCTCTCCTGCGCGCTGACCGCGGCGCCTGAGACTGCGCCTGCACCCCATCTCCCTGCGGTTCACATCCTGAGAAAATCCTTGCCCTTGTTCCATTCGGTACGGTGACTCGTAGAGATGACCCAGACCACCGTCAGCGGCCTGCGCAAGACCTACCGCATCGCCGAGCGTCGCCCGGGGCTGGGTGGCGCCATCGCCGGTCTCGTGCACCGTCGGTACCGTGACATCGTCGCCCTCGACGGCATCTCCTTCACCGTAGACCCGGGCGAGCTGGTGGGTTATATCGGTCCCAACGGGGCTGGCAAGTCGACAACGGTCAAGATCCTCAGCGGTATCCTCGTTCCGGACGAGGGTGTGTGTGAGATCGACGGGCTCGTGCCGTGGCGGGACCGTGTCGAACACGTGCGCCGCATCGGTGTCGTCTTCGGCCAGCGGACCCAGTTGTGGTGGGATCTGCCCGCCGTCGAATCCTTCGACCTGCTGCGGCATATCTACCGCGTCCCTGTCGACGATCACCGGCGGGCTCGCGACGAGCTGATCGACCTGCTGCAGCTCGAGCCCTTCCTCGACACGCCGGTTCGTCAGCTCAGCCTCGGCCAGCGGATGCGTTGTGACCTGGCGGCGGCCCTGCTGCACGCCCCATCGATCCTCTTTCTCGATGAGCCCACCATCGGCCTCGACGCCGTGTCGAAACTGGCCGTGCGCGATTTCATCCATCGCCTCAATCGCGAGCGCGGCATCACGGTCATCCTCACGACGCACGACATGGACGACATCGAGGCCCTGTGCACCCGCGTCATCGTCATCGGCGACGGCATCCTTCTCAGTCAGGGCACCGTCGGTGACCTGCGTCGCCTCGTGTCCTCGGAACGGCGCCTCATCGTCGATGTCGAAGGGGACACGGCCCACGAGGTGACGGATCCCGAAGCCGATGTCGTGGCTGTCGATGGCCACAGGGTGCAGCTGCGTTTTGACCCGGACCACACACCCGCCGCCGAGCTGATCGGCCGGATCACGACACGCTGGCCGGTACGCGATCTGTTTGTCGAAAACCCGCCCATCGAAGAACTCGTGGCCGCCCTCTACCGCGAACGCGAGAGCTGACGCGATCGTGGGTCCCTATCTGGCCATCGTCAGTGCCTCGGCGCGCATCCTGCTGCAGTACCGCGCCGCGGCCTTTGCCGGCATCGTCACCCAGCTGTTTTTCGGCTTTGTCATGGTGCAGGCCTACACCGCCTTCTACGCCGCTGCCACACAACCACCGCCGATGGCCCTGGCCGAGGTCGTCGGCTACATCTGGCTGGGGCAGGCCATGCTCGGCCTGTTCCCGTGGAACGTCGACCCCGAGATCCGCGCTCAGATCCGCACCGGTGGCGTCGTCTACGAACTGCTGCGCCCGGTCGATCTGTATTCGCTCTGGTTTGCCCGCGCCGTGGCCCGACGTACGGCTCCCACGCTGCTGCGAGCCGTGCCGATGTTCATCATCGCCGCGGCCCTTCTCGGCCTGCCCCCGCCGCCGAGCCCCGAAGCCTTCCTCGCCTGGATCGCATCGACTTTCTGCGCTCTGGTTCTGTCGGCGGCGATCACGACGCTCCTGTCGATCACCCTCATGTGGACGTTGAGTGGAGACGGCGCCATGATGCTCGTCGTCTCCGTCGTCGTCTTCTTCTCGGGACAGGCCGTGCCGCTGCCCATGTTCCCGGAGTGGCTGCAGCCTCTGATCACCTCCCTGCCCTTCCGCGGCCTCATCGACATCCCCTTCCGGCTGTACCTGGGTCACATTCCCGCCGCCGAGGCCCCGTCGCTGCTTGCCTTCCAACTGGCATGGGCGGCTGCCCTCATCCTCTTCGGCCGCGCCCTGATGGCTCATGGCCGGCGTGTCCTGGTCGCCCAGGGGGGCTGATCGTGTTCACCACCATGCGCCAGACAATCAGCCTCTACGCCCGCCTCGTGTCGGTATCGATGCGAGGCCAGATGCAGTACCGCGCTTCCTT
The DNA here is from genome assembly GCA_002726335.1 of Gemmatimonadaceae bacterium. The sequence goes on along the minus strand of PBSR01000258.1, from coordinate 15,419 downwards.
CCTGATGCTGCTGGCCGGCACCTTTGCCGTCAGCTTCCTCGAGTTCGTCGCGGTGTGGGTGATGTTCGATCGTTTCGGCCATCTCCGCAGCTGGTCCCTGGCGGAGGTCGCCGTATTCTACGGACTGGTCAACACCGGCTTCGCCCTGGCCGAGGCGACGTCCCGCGGCTTCGAGCACGTTCATCAGGCCATTCGCTCCGGCACGTTCGACAGGGTCCTGCTGCGCCCCCGGTCGACGGTCCTGCAACTGGCCGGTCAGGAACTGCAACTGCGACGTGTCGGCCGCTTCGCTCAGGGAGCCCTCGTTCTGGGGTGGGCCTGGATGGAACTCGGACTCGGTCTCGACCTACCCCGTCTCGCCCTGACCGTTCTCTCCGTTCTCGGTGCTGGCAGCTTGTTCTATGCCTTGTCGGTACTGGGAGGAATGATGTCCTTCTGGACAGTCGAGACTCTGGAGATCCTCAACTGTGTCACCCACGGCGGCAACTTCGCCGGCCAGTACCCGATCACCATATACCGTGACAACTTCCGGCGCTTCTTCACCTGGATCGTGCCTCTCGCATGTGTCACCTACTACCCCGCACTGGCGATCGTCGGTCGCACCGATCCGATGGCCGACCCGGTCTGCTGGCTGGCACCCCTGGCGGGTTTCGCCTTTCTCGCCGTCAGTCTGCGCCTCTGGAGTTTCGGCGTCACCCGCTATCGTTCGACTGGCAGTTGAAGCGCGCAACCAGCCTGTTGCTCGCTGTCTTCCTCTATAGCTGCGGCAGCGACGGCGGCGCCGGCCCCGACGCCGGCTTCGATCGTGCCGACCTGCCCCTGCTGTTCGCTTCCGTCACCGAGGCTGAACGCGCCGCTGTGCTGGCCGACTGGGCCTCGCGCGACGTGACAGCCCGTGAGGTCCGGATCCTGCAGCGGGACACGGTCACCGTCGGTATCGATACCGTCGAGGTGAGGATCCTGTCCCATCTCGTGCAGGGCGACAGGCACTATGGCGCGCTTGTCATTCCGGTCAATTCAGTGGTTCCCCGTCCGGTGCTCGCCTACACCCACTTCAGCGACATCGGTGTGAACGTCGAGTCCTCCCTGTTCGGTCTCGGCGCCATCGCCGGGATCCGGGCCTCTCAGTTCGTTCTCGTGTTGCCCTCGTATCGCGGCAAGACCCTGTCCTATGGCTCGGGCAGCTGGACCTCGGAGGGTGACATCAGCATCTGGGATGGTGAGGTCGACGATGCCCTGGCGCTGATCCACGTGGCCTGGGAGCAACCCGAGGTCAACTCGACGGGGGCGGCGACGTATGGCTTCAGCGCCGGCGGCGCCATCGCCCTGTTGACTGCCATTCGCGAAGCCGGCGTGGTACGGGTTGTCGACTTCTTTGGTCCCACCGATTTCTTCGGACCGTACGCGCAGCAGCTGCTGGTGAGCATCCTCGACGATACGCCGCCGGATCTGGCCAGCATTCCGCAGTTGCAGAGTTCGGTGGTTGATCCCCTGGAGCGTGGTGAACTGTCGCTGGCGGACATGCGTCTGGAACTGCTGCGCCGGTCGCCGCTGCACTTCGCCGATCGCCTGCCGGCGGTGCTCGCCCACCATGGCACGGCTGACGATGTCGTCGCCGTCGATGAGACCCGGGCGCTGGAAGAGGCAATTCTGGCTGCGGGAGGAATGATCGAGGCCCACTACTACGCCGGGGGAGGCCACAGCCCCTTCGGACTCGACGGGTCCCTGGGCTGGACAGCCAGCTTTCTTGGCGTGCTGTCCCCTGCTGGACGCACGGCGGTGATCCCCGCCGGACGGCGTTCACCCCCCGGAGGAGATGGACAGCAGATCGAGTTGGGGCGTCTCTTGAGCCACCGCTGACAGGGAGTTGGCGAAGGGATGGCTGCCGCCGATGCAGTAAGTGCACAGGTCATCACAGTTGAGCCCCAGACGCTGAAACGCCTGCAGCATCCCGGCTACCGACACGTAGACGACGGGCATATCCATCTTGCGGCTGATCTCGTCCGTGGTGCAGCCACGAGCGATAAAGCCTTCGCCGTCGGGAGGATCTGGCGGCATGTCGACACCGAACATACATCCCCGCGGGATGCCGTCGTCGGGCACGATGCCGATGGGGGGCGTGTAGGACACGAGGTAGGCCTTCTTCACTCCCAGGTGTTCGTAGAGCAACTCCCGGGCACGGATCGAGTTGTTGCCGCGCACGATGCTGTCATCGATGAGCACCACCGTCTTGCCCGCCAGTTGCGGTTTCAGGCCCGGCAGGACGTGCAGGTTGTTGTCGATCGACTGCTTGCGGTCCTGCGCATTCGATCCCTGGAAGGAGCGCTCTCCGCGCATCTTGTAGAAGATGTTGACGAAGGGTTTGTCCACCTTGCGCGCGTACGAGCGGGCGGCCACCTCCGGACAACGTGGCAGAAACGTGACCACATCAGCATCGTCGGGACTGAACTCCTCGGCCAGGATCTCGCCGAGGACCTCGCGTACACGACGCGCCGACAGGTGGTTGAGGATGGAGTCCACGTCGGCGACGTAATTCCATTCGAAGAAGCAGTGGGACGGCTCGGGCGCCACCAGAGGCTCCTTCGAAAACTCACCTTCAGGTGACAGATAGTAAGTCGACCCGGGATCGAGATCCTCGATGAACTCGCCGCCGTTCTTGCGGAAGGCGATGTCCTCAGACGCCACGCCGTACTTGCCATCCTTCCAGCCGAGTACGCCGGGCTTGATTCCTGTCCGGTCGCGCATCACGATGACATCTCGCTTGCGCCAGTCGGCAATGGCCATGGTGTAGGCGCCGGGCACCCGTCGCATCAACTCCTGCTCGCCGTCCCGGCGGTAGAGATAGAGCAGGGCCTCGGTATCACAGGAGGACGTTGTGCGCGACAGGTCGAGATCGGAGAAATGACTCAGGTCGACCTGGCCGTTGTGCACCGCTGCCATCTCACAGTCACGGATCAGGATGTGGTTGCCTCGCTCCTCCACCTGTCCGCCCAACACGTGGGGATGGGCGTCGTCAAGGATCTCCTCCTTGCTGCCCCGTGTGGCGTAGCGTACATGCGCCATGTAGGTATGGTAGCTCGGACTCGGAAAGATCTTGTGCAGATCGGTGACGTCGAAGCGGTCCACGCCACCGGCCCACTTGATGACATCGATCCGCCCTTCGCCTACCGCCGCGATTCCTGCAGCTTCCCGCCCACGGTGCTGCAGCGAGCGAATAAAGGAATAGGCGTCATGCAGGGTGTGGGCGACGCAGAATCCGCAGTTGTGACGGACGGCGTCTTCCATAGCAGTTCCTCACCGGTGGCAGAAGCGGCTGGAGCCGCAGCTTGAGCTGCAGCTGTAGATGGTCTGTACATCTGTTGGCAATGGAAGATCGCGAGGGTTGGCCGGTGTTCGGGCCGAGCCCGGGTACTGCGGGGAGAGATGAGAATATAGCGCCTGTCCGCGCCCCCCGCGAGGGGGTGGAGACATGTGCGGCTTGGACTCGCCCCGGGCCTCAACGGGCCGTGTAATCCGCGGCCAGCGGGCAGGCGTCAGGGCCGCGGTTGAGCAATGCGGTTCGCGCCAGCCCGTGCAGCAGGAATCCCGGCCCCATCTGTGATTCGTACCAATCGATGCCCGCCGCTCCCACGGGCAGATCCGCCCGGCTCCCGTCCACATCCGGGTAGTAGATCTTCAGCAGTGACTCGGCCAGGGTCATTGCCGAACAGAGCCAGGTCGCTTCTCCGGTCACGTCATACAGGTCCGCCAGCAGACCCAGACCCAGACCGGCATCCATCGCCGGGGCCTGAACCCCAGCGGGAATCGGCTCCTCCGCGTACCGCTCGCCGGCGGCGCGCGCCCAGGACAACAACCGCTCGTCCCCTGTCTGCCGATACCCCAGCAGACAGGTAAGAGCCACGTACGAGGCGGGCCAGATGCCGTACACACTGCCCCACACCGGCATCTTCTCGAACACCGTATTGCCGTCGCGTTTGGAGTGGATGACGAAGATACCTTGATCGAGATCGTGGGGCGCTCTGAGAAACCCGTCGATGTAGGCGGTGGCGCGTTCGGCCATGGTGGCGGCCAGCTGCGGCTCGTCGTCCGTCAGCAGCGGCGCCGCTTCGAGCAGGCTGACGGCCAGCGACAGGGTCTGTCCCGGTGCGTTGGTACCGTAGAATCGTTCGTCCTCTTCGGGCGAACGACTCTCGAGCAGCAGCAGGTCGCGCTCGTCCCGCTTCGGCCACCAGTAGTCGACCATCCTGCGGATCTGCTCCAGGAAGTCCTGCCTCCCCGTCGCCCGAAACGCACAGGCCCAGTCGACGATGAAGAAACCGCCATGACGGGGAAAGTCACACGATCGCGCCCCGCGGGGATGGTACTCCCGCTGCTCGATCAGGCCGTGGCGGATGTATTCCAGCGGCTCTCCAGGCTTGCGGGTCGAATCCAACTCGTTGGCCGAAGCCAACTCGTTGGTCGACCAATGGTTGTCGAGCCCTTCGGCGAAGGTCTCCAGGCAGCGCGGGTTGAACCCGGAGAGCTTATCCCACAGCCACTGCGGCGCGGCGCGCAGATGGTCGTGCACGGCCTGACCCCGACGCTCCGGGTCACGATGCCATTGACCGTCGCCGACACAGTCCCGCTCCAAGTCCCAGTAGGAGTGCTCGCCCCAGGGAAACAGGCCCGAGACCGTCGCCGTACAGTGGGTGGCGAAGCGTTCCAGGTACCTGTCGGCGGCGACTTCGTAGTCGGGTCGGTTCAGCGCCTCGGCGAGGCCGTACATCGTCAGCAGCGTCGCCTCGTCATGGATCAGGTTGCTGCCCCGATAGGAGCGATCGCCGCCACGCTGCCCGGGGATCGGCTCCGGGGCATCCGCGACCATCTGCCGGGTCGCGCGGTCGATCATCGACGGAAACAGCCCCCCGAACTGCTCACCCAGACGGAGAAGCACGTCGAGGGATCCCGTCACACGCTGCAGAATCGTGTCCTCAGTTGTCATTTGATTGCCCCGCAGAAAAAGGCGGCCGTACCCGGTGGGCACGGCCGCCTGACTCACACTCCGTTAGGACCGACGGGCCGACTAGATCGCCGACTCCCCCATCTCACCCGTGCGGATGCGAACGACCTGGTCCACCGGGACGACGAAGATCTTGCCATCGCCGATATTGCCCGTGTTGGCCGCCTCTTTCACCGCGTCGATGGCACGCTCGGCGATGGCCTCACCGACGACGATTTCGATCTCCAGCTTCGGCGTGAAGTCGATATTGTACTCGGCACCGCGATAGATCTCCTTATGGCCCTTCTGACGTCCATATCCTTTGACCTCACTCACCGTCATTCCCATCACGCCGAGCGCGCTGAGCGCTTCTTTCACCTTTTCCAGCGCGTTCGGCCTGACGACACATTTCAGCAGTTTCATCGGAACCCCTTTACCTGTTCTGTCAGACCCCCTAAGGTCAGACCTCTGTGATCAGACCTCTGAGTAGTAGCCCTGCTCGTTGTGCAATGAGATGTCGAGACCACGGTCCTCTTCATCCTCGGCGACACGCAGGCCGACGAGACCGTCGACGACCTTGAGGATGATGAAGGTCAGCACGCCGCAATAGACGACTGTGAACAGCACACCGACGATCTGCGCCCACAGTTGGCTGCCGATCGTCATGCCTTCGGCCAAGCCCATGCCTCCCAACGAATCGGAGACGAAAACACCCGTCAGCAAGGCGCCGACGATCCCGCCGATACCGTGCACGCCGAAGGCGTCGAGGGAATCATCGTAACCCAGCTTGTGTTTGAGGCTGGTAGCTCCCCAGAAACAGAGGGACCCGGAGGCCAGCCCGACGACGATGGCGCCCAGCGGACCGACACTCCCGGAGGCGGGGGTGATGGCCACGAGGCCAGCCACGGCACCGGTGACGATACCAAGGACACTCGGTTTGCCGTGTTTCACCCACTCCACCAGCATCCACGCCAGGGCGGCAGAGGCGGTGGCCACCTGGGTCACCAGCATGGCCATGCCGGCAGCGCCGTCGGCGGCCAGTGCGGAACCTGCGTTGAAGCCGAACCAGCCCACCCACAGCATGCAAGCCCCGATGACGGTCAGCACGAGACTGTGCGGCGGGATGATGGTGTCGGGGTAGCCGCGGCGTTTGCCGAGGAGAATGGCCACGAGCAATGCCGCGATCCCGGCGTTGATATGCACCACCGTGCCGCCGGCGAAGTCGAGGATCCCCTTGTCCCAGAAGAAAGCGCCGTCACCGCTCCACGCCATGTGGCAGATCGGTGCATAGACGACGGTGGACCAGATGGCCATGAACAGCATCATGGCGGAAAACTTCATGCGCTCGGCGAACGCCCCGGCGATCAGCGCCGGGGTGATGATGGCGAAGGTCATCTGGAAGGTGACGAAGACGGTCTCGGGCACCGTGCCGGCCAGCGAGTCGACCCCGACACCGCGCAACAGGGCCTTGTCGAGACCACCCACGAAGGAGTGCAGATTGACGACACCCGCTTCCATGCCCGTCGTGTCGAAGGCGAGGCTGTACCCCCACAGGACCCAGATGATCGTCATCATCGCGGTCAGGGCGAAGCACTGCATGAGCACGGACAGCACGTTCTTGGAGCGGACAAGGCCGCCGTAGAACAGTGCCAGACCAGGAATTGTCATGAACAGCACGAGGGCCGTGGATGTGAGCATCCACGCCGTGTCTCCCGAATCAAGTCCGTCCGCCAGAGCCGCATCCGGCGTCAGCCAGCAGGCGAGTCCGAAGATGACAAGACCGAGCCGCGAGCGGCTTGCCAGCGGTGAACGGATCACGGATCCGCCCCCCGTAGCCAGCGAGTGAGGCGATGATCGCATGTCCTGCTTCCTTCCCTATGGAGGTGTGCAGCCGTCGCGCCGAGGGCGGTTCTCCGGTCCGTCGCGCCGGCCTGCTGGTGCATATGTAAACCTAATCCGTCCCGCCCTACAAGGGCCAGCGCCAGGCCGGTCCTCTACCGCCTCACCGGTCGGTGAAGCGATAGGCCTTCTTGCCGTTGGCGTACCAGTACTTGGCCGCTGCCTCGGGACCCAGGGCCTCGACGTAATTGCGCACGATGGCGACCACCGCGGCGAAATCGGCGGCCCGGTCGCTGACGGGCCAGTTCGTCCCGAAGATGACCCGGTCCTCCCCGAAGATGCGCCACAGGGCGTCGAGTGTGGGGCGGTAGAAGTCAGCGTCAGAAGGTGCGGGCTGGGTGACCGACTGCTCGGCTACCGCCGACACCTTGCAGTAGACGTTGCGACACTCGGCGGTGCGGGTCATGGCCTCCTGCCAGGCGGCCTCCGGCTCGTCACCGTCGATCGGTACGTGGCCGATATGATCGATGACGATACGCAGTTCGGGGAACAGTCGCGCCACAGCGCCGACGGCATCGATCTGCTCGCCGCGCACCAGGACATCGAGGGCGAGGAGATTCTTCGCCAGCTCCTCGATGTCCTGCAACGCCGTTCCCGAGTGCAGATCGTCGAAGACTCCGCCACCGAGCCGAATCCCGAGAAACTGGGGATGGTCGGCGAAGCGGGCCAGCTGCTCGGCAAACTCCGCTCCCGGATCGATGTGTCCGACGAAGCCCACGATCCACGGGTCCTCGGCCGCCAGATCAAGAATCCACTGGTTGTCATCGAGCCACGAACTGGCCTCGACGACGACGGTACCGGTGATACCCTCCCGTTCTGCCAGCTCACGGTGATGAGCAGGCAGAACGGTACGGTACAGCAGCTCGTTGTCCGCCGGCGGCCAGGGAATGCCCTGCGGGCGGGTGGGGTCATAAAAGTGTGTGTGCGTGTCAATGATCAACGGACAGACTCCCTGGTTGCCTGCATTGCAGTTGGGGTCGGGTCGGGGCCGGGGTGAATCCCCGAACCGTGTTGAGCCGCGCGAGTGCAGCGAGTCGTCGGTCTCCAACACGGCCCGCGAGATGAGCATCCTGGCGCAGCCAGGCATGCTCCATCGAGCGCATTGTCGGCCTCCAACACGGCCCGCGAGATGAGCATCCCGGCGCAGCCGGGCATGCTCCATCGAGCGCCTGTCAATGTGCCTCCAGCCAGGTCGGCCCCGTTCCCATCTCCACCACGATCGGCACCTTCATCGGGATCGCCTGCTGCATCGCCTCTTCCACCACTTGCCGCACCTCCGCCTCTTCCTCCTGGTACAGATCGAAGACGAGTTCGTCGTGGACCTGAAGCAGCATCCTCGTCTTCCAGCCGCGCTCGAGCTGCTGCTGGTGGATGGTCACCATGGCGAGTTTGATCATGTCCGCCGCCGTCCCCTGGATCGGCGAATTGATGGCGTTGCGCTCGGCGGCGGAACGGATCGCCCGATTGCGGGAGTTGATGTCCTTCAGGTAGCGCCGGCGCCCGTTGAGGGTCCGCACGTAGCCATTCTCGCGACAGAACTCGACCGTCTCGTCCATGTAGCGGCGAACGCCGGGATACTCTTCGAAGTACTGCTCGATGAACTGCTGCCCCACCTTGCGCGGCAGGCCCAGACGTTCGGACAGGCCAAAGGCAGAAATGCCGTAGATGATGCCGAAGTTCACCGTCTTCGACTGGCGCCGCATGTCATCATCCACCATGGACGGGGGCACGTTGTAGATGCGGGACGCGGTGACGGTGTGGATGTCCTCCTCCTCGGAGAAGGCCTCATTCATACGTTCGTCGCCTGAGATCTCAGCGATGATACGCAGCTCGATCTGCGAGTAGTCAGCCGACAGCAGCGTGTACTCGGGTCCGCCGGGCACGAAGGCCTTGCGGATCTCACGGCCCTGCTCGGTACGGATCGGAATGTTCTGCAGATTCGGTCCACTCGACTGCATACGACCCGTCGCCGCCACCGCCTGTTCGTAGTGTGTGTGGATGCGCCCGCTGCCGCTGAAGATGGCCCCGGGCAGCATGTCCAGGTAGGTGGACTTCAGCTTTGTGCAGAGCCGATAGTCGAGAATCTGCCTGGCGATCTCGTGTTCGTGTGACAGCCGGGTGAGAACCATCTCGTCCGTCTTGTACTGCTTCGACTTGGCCGTGCGCCGTGCATTCGGGTCGAGATCGAGCTTCTCGAACAGGATCTGCCCGAGCTGCTGCGGCGAATTGAGGTTGAAAGGCTCCCCCGCCAGCTCCTCGATGCGCGCCGCCGAGCTCTCGATCTTCTGCGCCAGGTCGTCGGAGATCACCTTGAGGATCTCGGGATCGACGCGGATGCCGGCGTGCTCCATGGCGGCCAGCACGGGGATCAACGGCGCTTCGACCCGCTGGTAGAGTTGTGCCTGCTCTGACTCCGCGAGCAGGGGTTCCAGTCGTTCCCACAGCTGCAGGGCGATGTCAGCATCTTCGGCGGCGTACTCGGTCAGATCCTCGATGGGCACGTCGCGCATGGAACGCTGATCTGAACCGCGCTCGCCAATCAGGTCGCTGATCGGGATCGGACGGTACCCGAGCAGGGCCTGGGCCAGGTAGTCCATGCTGCGACGCAGGTCCGGTGTGGCCAGGAAGGCGGCGACCATGGTGTCGCACAAGGTTCCGCCCAGACCCACACCGTGCCAGCGCAGAACGGTCACATCAAACTTCAGATTGTGTCCCACCTTGACACCCGGTCCCTCCAACAGGGGCCGCAGCTCTTCCAGGACCGCGCGGTTCTCACTCTCGTCTTCAGGGAACAGGACAAAAGCTCCGGTGTGCGCCTTCGTGCTCACCGCCAGTCCGAGAATCTGGCAGGTCTTCGGGTTGAGACTCGTAGTCTCCAGGTCCAGGGCGAAGCGATCGCTGTCCTGCAACTCAGCGATCAGCTCGGTACGAGCTTCAACTCCATCCACCAGGCGGTAGTCGTGCTCCACCTCGGCGATGCTCTTGACCTGGTGCGGATCCTCAACGCCGGCTTTCATGCGCTGCACACCGGCCTCGAAGTCGTCGCCAAAGAGCCGCTTGCCCAGGGCGTTGAACTCGAGTTCGGAGAACAGTTTCGTCAGTTCGACCTGATCTGCTTCGCTGCGCTTGAGGTCCTCCACCTCGACATCGAGGGGCACCTCGGTTTCGATCGTCACCAGACGTTTCGACAACCGGGCCTGATCGGCAAACTCGACCAGCGTCTCCTTGCGCTTGCCCTTCAGCTCATCGAGCCGGTCGAGCAGATCTTCCACCGTGTCGAAGTCGGCCAGCAGCTTCTGCGCCGTCTTTTCGCCGATCCCGGGTACACCGGGCACGTTGTCGCTCGTGTCCCCCATCAGTCCGAGCAGGTCGATAATCTGATCCACCCGCTGGATCTTCCACTTGGCCAGCACGTCGTCCTCACCCAGCAGATCCGCGGGTTTGCCGGCACGCCCGGGCCGGTAGAGCCAGGTGTTCTGCGATACGAGCTGGGCGAAATCCTTGTCCGGTGTGACCATGTAGGTCGTCATGCCGATGCTGTCAGCGCGCCTGGCCAGGGTGCCGATCACATCGTCTGCCTCCCAGCCTTCGACGCGCAGCACCGGGATCTGGAACGCCTCGAGCAGCTTGAACACATAGGGCAACGCCGAGCTCAGATCCTCCGGCATGCGGTCCCGCGTCGCCTTGTACTCGGCGAACTCCACGTGGCGGTGCGTTGGCCCGGGCGCGTCGAAGACGGCGGCGATATGCGTCGGCTCGAACTTTTCGAGGAATTCCAGCAGGGTGTTGATGAACACCAGCGGCGCCGAGGTGTTCATGCCCGACGAGGTCATCACCGGGTTGTTGATCAGCGCGAAGTGGCCACGGTAGGCCAGGGCCATGCCGTCGAGCAGACACAACACCTTGCGGTCATCGAGATCGAGTTCAGCGGCTCGGCCCAGGGCGCGATCCGCCTGGCTCTGAGTCTTGGTCTCAGGTGAGGCAGTGGACATGGCAGGTCAAACTAACCGCGTGCAGAATCGGCATCAAGGTGGTTTGCCCGGAGAGGCCAGCCTCCGTTACATACGCGGTATGTCACGACGCGTCCTGCTGGCCGGCTTCATCCAGGAGACCTCCTCCTTCAATCCCGTTCTGACGGTGCACGACGACTTCCAGGCCGTGGACGGCCCCGAAGTGCGGCACGTCCTCGGAGCCACGTCGACGGAAGTGGGTGGAGCCCTTGGCGTATTCGACGCCGTCGGACTTGACGTGGCCACCGCCCTGACTGCCTGGTCCGGCTCCGGGGGACCGGTGGCAGAAGCCGATCTGCAGCGTTTTCTCGAGCAATTCTCCCGTTCCGTGGCCGAGGCCATCCGGGCGGGTTGTGACGGCGTCTACCTGGCCCTGCACGGTGCCATGGTGGGAGAGCTCGAGATGGACCCCGAGGGCGCCCTCCTCGAGCGGGTTCGACAGCTGGTGGGCGATGTACCTGTCGTGCTGTCCATGGACCTCCACGGCATCCTGACGGATCGTATGGTCGACGGCAGCGATGCCATCCTCCCCTTCCACACCTATCCCCACACCGACCAGCACGAGACCGGACAGCGAGCGGCCCACGTGCTGCTGCAACTGCTCGACGGCACCCGGGCCCTGACCACGCGAATTCGCTTGCCCATGCTCGTACGAGGCGATGAGCTGCTCACAGCCACGGGCCTGTTTGGCGAAGTGATCCGCCGCTGTCAGCGTTTCGAGGCCGACCCACGGGGTCTTGCTGCCGGTGTCCTGATCGGCAATCCCTTCACCGACGTCCCCGACTTGCGCTCCAATGTGATTCTGGCCACCGACGAGTCCGCCGGCGATGGGGTACAAGCCTGGGCCCGGGAAGAGGCGCTGGCCATGGCCCGCTTCCTGTGGTCTCATCGCGCCCGTCTGCAGGCTCCCCTCACGCCGCTCGACGACGCGATTCGTCAGGCCCGCAAGACCGACGGCCTGTGCGTCTTCTCCGACGCCGCCGATGCCACGTCCTCGGGTGCGTCAGGTGACAGCAACCACATCCTTCGTGGCCTGATCGAGCACGGCTTTGACCGGCGGGCCCTGCTGACGATCGTCGATGCGCCCGCCGTGGCAGCCGCCATCGAGGCCGGCGTCGGCACCCACACCTGTCTGCATCTGGGGGGCAGCCTCGATCCGGCTCGTCACACACCGCTGCGGGTTGAGGCCTACGTACGGAGCCTGGGGGACGGCGAGTTCCTCTACGAGGATCGCACCCGGGCTCACGCCGGCCGCACCGCCGTCCTCGTGATCGCGGACACCATCCAAGTGTTGGTCACCGAAAGGCACATCCATGTCATGGGCCGGCGGCTGTTCCTCGCTCATGGCCTGGACCCCGAAGAGTTCGACCTGGTGTCGATGAAGTCACCCAACGGCTTCCGCACCCACTACGAGTCGATCGCTGCGCGTATCATCCCAGTCGACGTACCTGGCTCCACGAGCGCCAACCTGCACAGCCTGCCCTATAGCCGCTGCCCGCGCCCCATATTTCCTCTGGACCCTGAGGAAGAGGTGTTGGCGGCATCCGAATTCCCCCTCGCTTGAGTGAAGAGGTCCCCATGGGGAAGAACAAGAACAACAAGAAGAACGACAGTCCCACCAGCCCGGTCGGCAAGTCGGGTCGACTGAAGAAGGAGTTTTACGAGACGGAGCTGGACAGGCTGCAGGAAGAGCTGGTCAAGCTGCAGGAGTGGATCAAGCACGAGGGCCTCAAAGTCGTCGTCATCTTCGAAGGCCGGGATGCCGCCGGCAAGGGCGGTGTCATAAAGCGCATCACCGAACGACTGAGCCCACGAATCGCCCGCGTCGTCGCCCTGGGTGTGCCGACGGAACGGGAAAAGACCCAGTGGTATTTCCAGCGCTACGTCCCCCACCTGCCGGCGGCGTGAGAGATGGTGCTGTTCGACCGCAGCTGGTACAACCGTCCGGGGGTCGAGCGAGTCATGGGCTTCTGCAACGAGGCGGAGGTGGAGGAGTTCTTCCGCTCCTGTCCCGAGTTCGAGCGCATGCTGGTGCGCTCCGGGATCATTCTCATCAAATACTACTTCTCGGTGTCCGACGAGATGCAGGAGTCCCGCTTCCAGGAGCGCATGGACGACCCGCGCAAACGCTGGAAGCTGAGTGAGATGGATCTGGAAGCGCGGGTTCGCTGGGTGGATCATTCGAAGGCGAAGGACGACATGTTCCGCCACTCCGATATCAAGCAGGCTCCCTGATTTGTCGTTAATGCCGACGACAAGCGGCGGGCGCGACTCAACTGCATCGCCCACCTGCTGCAGTTGATCCCCCACGAGGATCTGCAGCCGCCCAAGCTCGAGCTGCCGCCACGCCAGCAGGACGATGGCTACGTGCGGCCGCCCATGGATGACCAGACCTTCGTGCCCGAGACGTACTGACTCTTGGGGGAGGTCCTGACAGCCGATCTCTGCGTTGTCGGCGCTGGCAGCGGCGGCTTCGGTGCCGCCTGCGCTGCAGCCCGGCTGGGGGCTCGCGTCGTCCTGCTCGAGGCGGCCGATGGTGTGGGGGGCACCAGCACCTGGGCGGGGGTCAACAACTGGGAGCCTGTCGCCGGTGGCACGGGCCTGTGCACCGAGCTCTACGAGCACTTGCGGTTGACGCCTGACGCTGTGTGCCTGCAGAAGCGCAAGTGCAGCTACCACCCGGAGCGCCCCTGGGGCTGGTACGATCGCGATCTGGAGCGCAGCGACTACCGCTTGAGCCTGAGCCGACGCACGGGCGTTCCCGTCACTTTCGAGCCTCAGGCCCTCGACGATGTCATGCAGGAGTTTCTCGCGGCCACCGGATGCTGTGACCTGCGGCTGCGCACAAGCTTCACCGAGGTTGATGTCGATCGACCATCCCGGCGGATCCGGGCAGTCCTGGCCCGTGACACCGGTGGTGACGAGCTGCGCGTCGAGGCGGCGGTCTTCGTCGACGCCACCGCCGACACCCATGTGGCCCGCGGTGTCGGGTGCCGGCACACCATCGGTCCGGAAGGGCCGGACGTCTACAGCGAGACCTCTGCCAGCTGTACAGATGGACTCGTGCTCAATAACGCCAGCCCCTGCTACAGAATCGCCGCCGTTGGCGAGGGCGAATCTACCCGGGTCGAGCCCCTTCCGGATGACTGTGACGTCGACGCTGACGACATCCGGGCTGTCACCAGTATCCGCACCTACCCCAACGGTGATCTGAACATGAATCCCCTGCACCTGATGACGGGTGCCGAGGCCTACGATCTGGGTTCGCGGGCGCGTGACGTCGCCTTTGCCCGGGCGCGACTGCACTGGCACGTCATGCAGACGCGCTACGCCGAACCTTTCGGCCGCTGGCGGCGAACCTGGATGAGCCCGGCCCTTGGGGTGCGCGAGACGTATCGTCTCGTGGGGCGTTACGTGCTGCGCGAACAGGACATCGACGCCGGCCTGGCCGCCCAGGAGCACGATGACATCGTCGCCATCGCCGACCACTCCGTCGACTTCCACGGAGCCCGCCCGTCGCGTGAGCTCACCGGCCCGTATGGGATCCCCTACCGCTGCCTGCTGCCGCTGGAGATCGACAATCTCCTCGTCGCCTGCCGGGGAGCCAGCTTCTCATCGATCGGGGCCTCGAGCTGCCGGCTCAGTCGCACCATGATGATGCTCGGCCAGGCAGCCGGTACAGCGGCGGCTCTCTTCGGTGGTGATGTGGCGCAGGGCGATCCGGCGAGCTTGCGGCAGCAGCTGGTCGAGGATGGCGCCGCGCCGACGCTGGAGCACGGCTGGCTGGACGCCATGACGGACGTGGAGCCGACGCCGGCGGACGAGCGCATGCCGCGCAAGGGGGTTGCAGATCGGCCGCCTACAGTCCGACTGCCCTCAGGTCCAGATGCCCGTCCCTGACGGGCGGACACCAGAAATAGGCTCCCAGAACAGGACGGGTGAACTTGAACAGGGCGTCCGTGATGCCATCCTCCGCGCCCGTCATCCGCTTCAGCTGTGCTTCGAACGCATCGAACGACCGACCAAACGCGACAAACACCAGCCCTTCTCTCTCCGCATCCGACCAGGGCATCGATCGCCGGAGCACCCACGCCTCCGGGGCGAAACTCTCCTGAGCCGTCCGCTTCACGTGTGCGGACTCGGGCGCATCTTCGAGTTCCTCATTGTCGATCTTCCGGCGGCCAATCGTGTTGTCCTGCTCGTGTTGTGGCATCGTCTCGAACAGGCCTAAATCGTGGATCCACTGCTGCACGGCGACAAAACTTGATCCGTCCATCCCAGCACCGGCCCCCTGCAGGATTGCCGCGTCCACAGCCGCCTGATCCTCGGGATTCTCCGTCCCGTCCTCATACCCGGTCAGATCGCGGCTGTCGCTGTACATGAACCCATCGATCGTTTGGTCCAGTCGGAAGGATCCGCCAATCGCCCCGTCGATCGAACGGGCTCGATGCACTAGTGCTCTGTTAAGAATTGAAGGTTGTACTTTTTCGTAAGTCGTGGTACCATGGTGACATATGGTGATTTCTTCAGGA
>PBSR01000257.1 GCA_002726335.1 Gemmatimonadaceae bacterium | reverse complement strand
GGGGCGTGCCGATGCGCGCCGCCGCAGCCGTGAGCATGCTGGTTCTCGTCATTCCGCAATACGTTCACGGCCCATCGCAATTCTCTCTGCTGCGGTTTTCCCGGCCGCTTGACACTGTCTCTCTCGTCGCGGTCTGGCTGTCGGTGGCGTTGAATCCGCAGCGCACGGGATGGTGGTACCTGCCCGTGGTGGGCGGGTTGAGTGTCCCTGTCTTCTTTCTGTCCCCGTTCTACGGTCTGTTCGGCGTCTGGGTTCTGGGTGCCAGCGGGATCCTGAGCTGGCTCACGGGACGCTCACTGCCGTCGCTGAAGCTGATTCTGATGAGTCTCACCGGTGCGGCCGTGGGTTGGGGACTGCTCCTTGCTGTCCGCGGAGCCTACCTCCAGAGTCCATGGCTTCAGGACACCATGCAATACGATCCGGAGCTCGAACTGCCTGCAGTCTGGTCCTTCGTGATGGTGGGTGTTGGCTTGATCGCGGTTCTGGTTCTCCGTGGCAGGGAGTGGACGAGGTATGATGTCGCCCTGGGGGCCATACTCGCCATCGACATGGTCGTGGCCCACGACGTCATCCTTCCCGGTCCAGATCTGCAACTGGCCGAACACAGGTACTACTACCAGATATTTCAGTTGCTGGCGATCACCGGATGGCTGTGGCGTTCTCTGCCCAGGCTGGACCCCGGAGGCCGGAGACACCGTTGGGAAGTGCCGGCAATCGTCGGGGTGTCTGTCATTGAGGGAACGGTGCTTCTTCGACCCGAGTTGAACTATTTCCGGCATCTGCCCCTGGCGAGCGGCAACCCGTACGGCGCCTTCGACAATGCCCTTCTACTGCTCGGGTTGGTGCCCATGGTTGTCGTTACCATGTGGCTCGTGCGACGCGCCCGTGTCGGCCACTTCCTCATACGCACGACGGTGGCCTCGCTGCTGGTTGCGGCGTTCGTCCTCTGCGGCTTCGCCACCCAACCGTCGAAGCTGCGCGCCTACAACGAGGTAGTTGGGGCCAGCGGCCCCCACACGTACCTGCAGCAACAGGCCTCGCCCGGCGAGGTGTTGATGTCTGTACCATGGAATTACATGTTGGTCGACTATGCCCCGCTCTACTCTCCCGTGAAGGTGTTCTACAGTCACTATGGACAGCGTTATGCCCCCAGGGGTTTCCTCTGGGAGTATCGCCAGGCGTTCTTTGCTGCCTTGCTGGCAGGACGCCTGAATGAACCAGGAATTCCCATCGAGGGATCGCTCGAATCGAAGCTCAGTCAGCTTCGTCTGGACTATATACTCGCCAACAAGAGGGATCCTGGCGGCATGACAGGGCAGCTCGTCCCACCTGACTGGATACGGGATGGCAGATCGACAATGGATCTGTCGAGAAGCCAACTTGGGCCCCATCTCACGGTAGCCTATGAAGACGAGGACTTCGTACTCTGGCGTGTCAGGCAGCAGTCCCGGGACTCGCAGGGACACGTCGGTCCGTAGTCGAGAGTCAGGCCGACGAGCTGGTCGGCTCGGTACCTCTCCCCAGCACGCCTGCCAGGGCCAGCAGATTCTCGTCGGACACCAGGTTTTCCGTCGATGCCGCGATCACCACGCGCCCGTTGTCACCGGCCTGCCGCACCAGCTGCCGCGCGTACTGCCTCGTGGCTTCCGGCCCGTCATC
The DNA here is from genome assembly GCA_002726335.1 of Gemmatimonadaceae bacterium. Next base: position 11,120 of record PBSR01000257.1, on the reverse strand, counting down.
GTACGTGGCCGACGGAAATCCGACCCAGATGCTCTTGCCGGGCCAGATACGCAGGGCTTCGTCCAGGGGCAGATCACCCATAGGGGGCGGATGCAGGGCCTCGACGATGTCGATGTCGGTGCGGCCCACCAGTTCCTTGATGGCGTTCAGCCGGCCGTCCATGTGTACCGCCATGAGCTTGCCGTGCTCGTGCAGGACCTGGGCCTGCTGCGCGTACACCGGCATGAAGTACCGCTCGAACAGCCGCGGGCTGACAAGGAAATCGTCCATGTTGTCGCCGCACAGGGCGATGGGCGCCGGTGACCGGGCGGCGATCTCGTGCAATGCCTCGCGACTCTTGCACAGAGCCTGGAACAGACCCTCGACGAGGTCGGGGTGATCGGCCAGGTGGTAGTAGAACCGTCCCCCCTCGCTGCCTACCCAGTCGATCATCAGCGTCTGCATGGGCGAGTGCGGCAGGGCGCAGAGCACGACGCCGTCGTCGCCCAGCCAGTCCATGGCCTGCTCGATGGGGAAGGAATCGGCGGCGTACTCCGTGTGCTCCACCATGTACTGCACCACGGCATAGTCGGATGGCTCCTTGATCAGGCGCTCCACGTGCCAGGGTGTCACGTCCCGCCAGCTCCGCTGACCGTGCCACTGGCCGACGCCCGGCTCGCGCAGCTCCGTGGACCACACCTCGCCAACGGGGGTGGTATACGTGCGCCGCCAGGCGGTCTGGCCGGACCAGGTCACCTGCCGCTCCACCACCTCGACGTCGTGGAGGCGCTCCACGTGTCCGGGCCGGGTCCAGCACATCCCCATGCCCCGGTTGCGACACTCCCGCTCCGCCGCCCCGATCTGGCTGTGACGCCAGTAGTGAAAGAACGGAGGGAGATCCGGACCCTCACCTCTGCTGGCCGCCAGGATGCACTGGCGTCGCGTCATCTGCCTCATCACCACGTTCCGTAGGTTACGGCTTCGTCAATCCAGGCATAGTAGTTGGCGATCATCTCTCGACTCATGCGGCTCGTCGGCCCGGCCGATGCGGTCAGCACGAGCCGCCCTTTGCCCGTGTCGATGATCTCCCGGACCCGTGCCCGGATGTGATCTTCCGGCCAGCGTTCGAGCTCCTCGAACTGCAGGTTGCCGCACAGCGTGAGGCGGTTGCCGACGAGCTCTCTCGCCCGCGCCATGGACAGATCGCCATCGCCCCCGTACTCCGGCGCTTCCGTAGGGTCCGTGGCGTCGAACCCCGCCTCGATCATCAGCGGCAGGGCGTGGGTGATGCGCCCGTGGCAGTGACAGTTCACCGGAACACCCTTGTTTCTCAGGAAGGACACGATGCGCGACTCGTACGGCGTCACGAACTCGGCGTAGGCCTCGGGCCGCATCATCGACGGCGTGCACTGCTCGGATCCGCCGATGTTGACGACCGTGTCGAGGGGGCGGGAGAAGACGGCCTCCAGGCAGGCAAGGATGCGTGTCGTGATCTCGTCGAGCACTTCATGCACCATGTCGCGGTGTGTGATCGACCAGATCAGGGCCTGCTCGAAACACGTCACCGTCGAGAACACGACCCAGGGACAGGACACGCTGAGACAGGCCACGCCACGGTCGCCCAGAGCATCGGTGAGGCGCTCGTAGCCCTCATATCGGACTGGCGCCACGTCGAAGGGGACGCGGCGCAGTGCGTCCAGATCCGCTGTCGTGCCGACGGGATACCCGATGCTCCAGGATGTCGCCGCACCACGTCGTCTCTCGCTGACCCCCACCAGATTACCGGCAGGTGTGTGGACCGTGGTGTGGACTCTCTCGATGTCGTCACTGACGGTCTCGGTGCGGCTCTCGAAAGCGGCCGGATCGATTCCGAGAACGCGGTTGAAGTGGCCGCCTGGTGACCAGCTGGATCGCAGGTCACAGTACTCCCCGGCGTAGCCCCAAAGCTCTCGGTACTCCGCTTCGGCGCGCCAGCCGAGGGAAAAATCATCGGCGTCGGGCAGCCCGAGATGGAAATCGAATCCCTCCCGCAGCCAGATGGGGACCCGATCGACGGGTTCACCCAGCAGGGCAGCCCGCATCCGTTCCTTGCCCGTCATCGTCCCTTTGATGGTGTCAGTCATCCGAAGTCACGGGCCGCCGCGAACATGGCCTCCACGTTTTCCACCGGCACATCCTGCTGAATGTTGTGCACCTGGGTGAAGACGTAACCGCCATCGCCGCCGCCGAAGATCTCCATGTTGTGGCGTACGTGTTCCCTGACCTCGTCGGGCGTACCCAATGGCAGCACACTCTGCGTGTCGCAGCCACCACCCCAGAAGACGATCCGCCCGCCGAAATCCGCCATCAAACGCTCGGGCTCCATGTTGGCCGCAGAGATCTGCACCGGATTGAGGATGTCGATGCCGGCGTCGATCCACTCGGGGATGTAGTGATAGATGGATCCGCACGAGTGCAGGTAGGTCTTCCATTCCGTGTTGGTGTGCACCCAGTCGCACAGACGTCTGTAGTGCGGCTTGATCATCTCGGCGAAGAGATCCGGGGCGATCAGCTCTCCCCGCTGGGTGCCGGCGTCATCCGAGCCGACGCCCCAGGCGAAGCAGTAGTCGCCCACGGCCTGGTGATAGAGCTCGAGCTGATCGATCACCGCGTCCACCCAACGTCCCATCATGTCGTGGGCCGTCTCCTTCTCGGCCAGAAGCATGCACAGCCATTGGTCGAGGGAGCCCTGTGTGATGTTCTCACCCATCAGCGCGCTCAGTCCCAGCACCGACAGACAGGACCCCCACCCGAGGATGGCCTTATCCGTCTCTTCGTAGAGGAGCCTGCCCCGCTGGGCCATGATGTCGAGTCGTGCTTCCGGCACGGTGTGGGCGGGACGGAAGGAATCGGGGTCGATCTGCGCATCGGCCATGGTGGGGCGAGTGAAGTCGAAGTAGAGGCCGTCCCTGGGCATGCGGGCAAAAACGCGGTCCTGAGCGTCACGCAGGACCCAGCTGCCGGCCTCTTCCACGGCGATGCGCGTGTCCGGCGGGAAGTGCACGTCCATGCCGCAGAACAGGCGCTTCTCGATACCACTGGTGGCATCCTGCTCGGGCCAGGCAGCATCCGCCGCGTCCAGGGGGATGATGTCGGCCCCCAGCTGATCCAGGACCTGCAACTCGACCTCGGCCAGAATCTGCATGGTGTCGTGGATCTTGGTCGGCGTCGTGATCCCCAGGCGGCGTTTCAGCTCGTCGTAGACCACAGCATTCACCCCCGAGGCTCGAATCGCCCCCAGATCGATGGGCACGCGATCGGGCTTCTGGAAGTTGACTGCCTTGAGGACCCGCTCTCTGGAGTTCATTCAGGTCGTGTGCTCGGTCCGCTCCAGCAGCGTCTGCTTGAGCTCGGGGGACAGGCGGTTGAAGTACTCCGAGTACCCGCCGATGCGGACGATGAGATCCCGGTGCCGGTCGGGGTGGGCGATGGCGTCCTCGAGCACGGCCTGATCGATGACGTTGATCTGTAGCTGCATGCCGCCCAGATCGAAGTAGGTGCGCACCAGGCTGCGCAGTTTCAGGCTCTGATCGGCCCCGTCGAAGAGCTCGCCGCCAAAGCGGGCGTTCACGACCAGCGTCCCTGGGGCCAGATGGTGCGGGATCGAGGCGACACTCTTGAGCATGGCCGTGGGTCCGGAGCGATCCCGGCCCTGGTGCGGACCCGCGGAATCAGCGATGGGTTCACCCGCGCGGCGTCCATCCGGCGTGGCCCCCACGGGTTTCCCCGCCTGGGCGTACGTCGTGAACATCAGGCAGGAGGGCAGAAACCTGCCGCCGCGCCACGGAGTCCGGGCGAGAAACTGTCGGAAGACGAACTCGGACAGCTCAGCGGCCAGCTCGTCAGCAGCGGCCTCGTCGTTGCCGAACCTGGGGCAGCGAGCCAGGCGCAGGCGGAGGGGTTCCTGACCGTCGAAATTGTCCCTGAGGGCCTCGAGAAGTTGTGCGCCGCCGATTTCCTGTTTCTCGAACACGACCTCGCGCACGGCGGCAAGCGAGTCGACGACGGTGGCCAGACCGGCGACGTTGATGACACTCCAGTTGTAGCGGGCGCCACCGGCGTTGAACTCCCGTCCGGCGGCGATACAGTCGTCGACGAGGAGGCTGCGCATGGGCTGTGGGCGCAGGCGGGCCTTGACCTGCTGCTCGGCGCTTACCTGGGAGGTGATGTCGTCGATGACGGCGGCGATGTCCTGTTGGTAGGCGTCGAGGAATCCGGTGAAACCATCGGCAGTCGCCAACCGGGTCGCCAGGGTCTCGCTCAGCAGCAGAGGAAGGTTGATACCGGCGTCGAGGGAGCCCACGTTGGACAGGCCGTGTACCATCGTCTCCGTACAGCCGCCGCCATTGTACAGGGCCAGATCCGACTCCCGGATGCCGAGATCAGCGTTCCTGAGGGAGCTGATGAACGCCTCTTCGTTATACAGTGCTGGCAGACCGCAGCCGCTGCCGATGGTCTCCAGGGCCGCCTCCCATACGGCGGCCGGCATGTCGCGCCGAACGTGGAGCTGCAGGTTGGGACGGCGCATGCCATGGGCCGCTTCGAGGCAGGCCACGGTCAGGTCCTCGTCGATGGTCTCCCCATCGGGTGGGGTGCCGCCGATGCCGGCGCTCCAGCCGTTGTTGAGATCGCAGTTCTCCCAGAGACAGCAGAGCAGATCACGGGCCTCCTCGTGTGTCGTGTGCCCGGCGGTCAGATCCCGGGTATAGAAGGAAGACAGCTCGAGATCCACGCGCCCCGGATTGTCGCAGTCATCGAGGTAGTAGGTGAAGTTGTAGGCCACGACAGCCTCGAAGAAGCTTCGGGCCGGGCGGCACGGGACGTGCTCGAGAGCGTCGATCAGTCGCCGGCGGTGCCGGTCGTGTGCCGGGTCAGTACACGTTGTCTGGCGCAGATGGTCGAGCACCCGGGCGTGCCAGCGACGGATCCCGGCCACGACCTGCTGCAGCCCGAGGCAGAGATCAGTGCCCTCGCCCTCGGCGAGGCGCTCGGCATACCCGTCCAGTCCCTGGCGCAGCATGCGACCGTAGTTCGGTACGCTGTGCGTGTAGCCCCGGCCACCCACGGTGTGCACGGTGGTGATGACCCTGAGCTGTGCCGTCAGGCTGTCGAGATCCTCGCGCAGGGCCGTGAGCGCCTGCCCCTGCTCCCAATCAGCGGCGGTGAGACGATCTTCCAGGGCGCCCACATCGTAGCCCCACGTGTAGGAGTAACTCGGCGAGAGGATGCGATCCTCGTCACCGCAGTGGATGGCCCCCGCCGGATACAGCAGCTGTCCCTCATAGGCAGGCAGCGATCGATGCTCGAACCGGCGGCGAACCGCCCGTGACCACCGCCACATGGGAGATCGGTGCGGCTCTTCCATGTAACCGGCAGCGAAGTGCTCTCCCAACCCGTGGAGCGCCGGGGCGTGGCCAACTGCGTCCTGGCTGATCGCTGTCATCTGGACCTCGTCATCGTCAGGGCGGCAGAGGCCGCCTCGCAGAATCCTGCCCGATCGTGTCTCCGGCGCTGCCGGTTGACCCGAATCGCGCTCTGGTCTACCGTCGGCGCGAACAGGGCACCCCGGGGACGGCGCAAAGTAAGCGTCTTTGCACGTACGGGGGAAGAGCGTCGAGACATCCGCGTCGAAGGGAGCATGGGATGACCTACCGAGAGATGGTCCTGGAACAGATCCATCACCGCGAGACCCGACCCGTCCCGTACACGTTGTCTTTCGAACCCGACGTCGAGGACCGGCTCGACCAGCACTACGGCGACGGTTCGTGGCGCGACCGCCTGGAGCCGTACATCGTCAGGTGCGGTGGCATCGACAGACGAAAGTCTGAAGCCGTCAGTGAGACGTTGAACCGCGATCTGTTCGGCACGACGTGGCGAACCGACCAGCGCCCCTTCCATCTGGAGGAGCCCGGCATGGCGACGCCGTCCTTCGAGGGCTACGACTTTCCCTCGGCCCACGACTTTGCCAATCCCCGTCTGGAGGAGGAAGCGGCGGCAGCCATGGCGGACCACCCCGACAGTTTCACCATCATCAGCCTGGGTTGGGGACTGTGGGAGAGTTACTGGGGGATCAGGGGGTTTGAGAACGCCATGTCGGACTGTGTCGTCGAGCCCGACTTCTTCGGCGAACTCCTCGATCGCCTGACCGACCTCTACCTGGCCCAGGTGGAGCAGTGTGTGGACATCCCGGCCGATGCCATCATGTTCGGCGACGACTGGGGCGAGCAACGGGGTGTCATGATCGGGCCGGATCGCTGGCGCACGTACTTTAAGTCGCGCTATGAGGAGATCTATGAGGCCGCTCACGCCCAGGGGAAACTCACCATCAGCCATTGCTGTGGCAGCGTCGCCGAGATCATGCCCGACATCATCGATATCGGTCTGGATGTGCTGGAGAGTGTGCAGCCGGAAGCAGCGGGTATGAACCCCTACGAGCTGAAGGAGCGCTGGGGTGACCGCATCACCTTCTGGGGGTCGCTTGGGAGCCAGTCCACGATTCCTTTCGGCACGCCGCAGGAGATCCACGATGAGGTGAACAGACTGCGGACCGAGATGGGCTGCGGTGGGGGATACCTTCTGGCGCCGGCCAAGACGCTTCAGCCCGAGACACCGACGCAGAATGCCGTGGCCGTCCTCGAAGCCTTCACCGAACAGGAACACCAGTCATGACGCCCCGGGAGATCGTCCTGCGGCAGATCGCCCATCAAGAGACCAAAGAGGTGCCATACACGCTGAGCTTCGAAGACGAGGTGGGCACACGGCTCGACCGGCACTTTGGCGGCAAGGCCTGGCGTGACCGGAAGGTTCCGTACGTGGTCTCCTGCGGCAGCATCGGCAGACCCCCGAAGCAGGAACTGGACGCCACCCACCACCGCGATGCCTTCGGCACGGTCTGGCGCACCGACGAGTTGCCAGGAGTGGTGGTCGAAGCCGGGCTCAAGGCTCCGTCTTTCCAGGGCTACGCCTTCCCCACGGCTGACCAGTATCTCGTCCCCGAGGCCAAGGCCTCGGTGGAGAAACGCATCGGCGAATCGTCGGACTCCTTCACCATCGTGTCGACGGACTTCTGTCTGTGGCAGAGCTGGTACGTGCGCGGCTTCGAGACGACACTGATGGACGTCGTGCTCGAGGAGGATTTCTATACGGAGTTGCTGGATCGCCTTACCGAGATCACCCTCGAGATCATCGCGGCGTGCGGCGATGTCGAGGCCGACGCCATCATGATGGGAGATGACTGGGGAGACCAGCGGGGTGTGATGATCGGACCCGAGCGGTGGCGGCGACTGTTCAAGCCGCGCTACAAGTGCATCTTCGATGCCGTACACGACCAGGGCAAGATCGCCATCATGCACTGCTGCGGCAGTACGGCCGACATCCAGGCTGACATCATCGAGACCGGTCTGGATGTCCTCGAGAGCGTGCAGCCGGAAGCCGGCGGGATGAATCCGTACGGACTGAAGAGCGCCTGGGGTGACCGTATCACGTACTGGGGCTGCCTCGGAAGCCAGTCCACGATTCCCTTTGCCACGCCGACCGAGGTGCGCCAGGAGATTCGGCGCCTGCGCTGCGAGATGAGCCGAGGCGGCGGTTACATCCTGGCGCCGGCCAAGCCCCTGCGGACGGAGACGCCGACGGCGAACGCGGTGGCGGTGGTGGAGGAGTTCCTCGACGGCTGACCGGCTGCGTCTGAGACATGCACAGAGTCGACATCAATGGCCAGGTAGCCGAGCCCGAGAACGGTCTGATCGTCGGCAACGGGGATCTGTCCGTCAGCATCTACCAGACCGCCGACACTCTCGTGTGGAGGTTCGGCAAGAACGACGTCTGGGATCGCCGTCTCGACCTCAGCGACTGTCCCGAGGCGGCGCACATAGACGAGATCACCCGCGGCATCGTCGACGAGAAGTGGGCCAGCCACGGTTATGTCGATGGCGGGGCCTCCGCCGAAGGCCACGTACAGGACGTGCAGCGGATGAACGAGTTGTGCGACGGCTGGCCTGCGTACGCTCGCCGACCCTATCCCTGTCCGAAGCCAGTCGGTGAACTCGCCCTCCACCTGCCCATCGACCAGCGCGGGTTGCAGATCCGGCAGCGGTTGACCATCGAACGAGGCGTGGTGGACATCGAGATGCGCTGGCAATCGGGTGCCGGCATCGATCTACATTGCTTTGTGTCGCCCGATCCCAACGCCCTCGTGGTCCGGTGGAAGGTGATCGACTGGACCGATGAGACGGCAACCGATTCCCGGCCGCCGGTGTGGTTCACCCTGTACCGCTGGCCGGATCCGTCCATCGACGAATTCGCCGCGCAGCTGATGATGCGGGCCATGAATGCCCACAACTTCCGGGCCTGTGTCGAATCCGGGAAGGCGACGCCCCTGCCGCCCCCCGCGGTGAAGGACATCTGCCACAGAGCCGCCATCGAGCAGGCCTTTTACCCGGATCTCGAATTCGTGCGGGGTTTCCGATACGCCCTGGTGCCGTTCACGGATGAGCTGAGAATCGAGCCTTGTGCCACCTACGGTTCCGGCTGGGCGGCCCTGCAGCTGCTTCCTGTCAGCGATGAAATCGCCGAGGGTGCGCTCGCCGTTGCCGTGCCCACCAGCACCGATGAGGGGGATGTGGAAGGGGAGCTGAGCCGGATTCTCAGCCTGGAGACGGGCCTCGGCGACTGCACCAGGATGACGGCTGCCTGGGAGGACGAGAACCGCCGCTCGGCGCAGGACTTCTGGAGCCGGTCCGCCATGGCGACGGCGGATCCCCTGATCGAGAACACCTGGTACGAACAGCTGCACTTCCGCCGCTGCGCCTACCGCGACGATGTCATCGCTCCCGGGTTGGCCTTGCCGAGTACTGTGCAGGACTACTCCCTGTGGCACGGCGATTACCACACCAACTACAACTATCAGCAGCCGTTCTGGGGTGACTATGCCGCCAACCATGTGGAGCTGGGGGATGCCTTCTTCCCCGGGATGCAGCACATGGTCGACCTGGGACGCAGGCTGGCGGCGAAATACTGGAACTGCCGCGGTACGTTCATCCAGCTGACGGGCTATCCCTTCCCGGTGGAGGACGACCCGTACGGGACAGGCCCGCTGGCGCGCATGGCGTACATGACCGGATGGGTGGCCAACCACTACTGGCGGCGGTACCTCTACCTGCAGGATGCCACATGGCTGCGCCAGACCGGCTATCCGGTGATGCGCGACGCGGCCCTGTTCTACACGGATTTTCTCGAGGCGCGGGACGACGGCAAGTACCACGCGTTTCCCTCACTGCAGGGGGAAGCGTTCTACGGTGGTGACCTGGCGCGCTTCACCGACCAGCCTCAGGTAGTGCGCCAGGCCCGCTACTGTCTGATGACAGCCATCGAGGCAGCGGAGCTGCTCGACGCGGACCCGGGCCTGCGATCGGAGTGGCGCGAGCGGCATGACAACCTCGTCGTGGTCGACGACCTGGAAGCCCTCGGGCTCACCGAAGAGGAGAAGCGACGCTACCTGGCGAATCCGCCGGAGTTCCAGGGCTGGGACGTGGGTCCGGGATTCCCCAGGCCAGGGGACCAGTCACAATGCCTCCAGGCCGAGCCAGGCGGCCGGTGGGGGTATGCCGGATCCGCCCAGGTCCCCTGGCAGCTGCTCATCTACCTGCACAACCGGGCCTATGATCCGGAGCGGGACCATGCCTGCCTCCGGGACCTGATTCTGAGACTGCGCCAGCCCAACGGGTCGTTGCCGGCCATGTCGCAGCAGTCCCACGGCTACATCGGGCTGTACGGGGAGTCCCTCGGCATGATCGCGCCGCTGCAGGAGATGATGCTGCAGAGCTGGGATGGCGTCATCCGGTTGTTTCCGGCATGGCCAGCGGCCATCGACGCCGAGTTCCAGACCTTTCGGGCCGAAGGTGCCTTTCTGGTCAGCGCCGCCTGGAAGGACGGTCAGGTTCTCTCTGCCACGATTGCCAGCGAGGCGGGAAGACGGTGTTGCGTCGAGCGGCCGTGGGATGCCGCCTGCTGTGTCACCGACGCTGGCGGCACACCGGTGACAACCACGATCGAACCAGGGGATCGCATCTGCTTCGCTACGATCCCGGGCGGTGTGTACGAGGTCAGGCGGGATTCCTGAGCGCCGCCCGCGTGTGCTCGACATTCAGCGACACCTGGTCGAGGTGTTCCTGATACATGCCCACCACGATGGCGTCTCCGGGCTTGATGTTGTCGAAGGCGTAGCGGAAGGCGTCGGCCACCTCCTGCTGTGACCCGCACCGGCGTGATGCGGCCAGGATCTTGAAAGCCAGGCACGTCTTCTCCGTGCCCTGGATCACCTGCATCATTCGCGGCGGGGCCTGTGCAGCGAACTTCTCCCGGGCGGCGGCGGCCTGGTCGCCACCGACCAGGGCACTTTCCCGATCTTCACGGCTCAGGTTGTAGAGACAGGTCATGTAGAAGTCGACATCCCAGCCGTGGTCTTCGACATACTCGAAGACCTCCGGCATGTGGCTGCCCAGACCGACCTGCACACCGCAGTCACGGGCACACTTGAGGTCTTCCAGCACCGTGTCGATCTGTCCCGCCTTCCAGAGACGATCCGTGCGGCTGCCGTGATAGTAGATGCCCACCGCACCGGCGGCAGCCAGGATGCGGATGTTCTGGGGGATGTCGTGCATTTCCGAGGCGGTCTGAGCGATCCAGTGCAGCTGCCCGCCCTCTCGCCGGAACAACTCCATCCAGTGCAGGACCCTGTGGTAGTCACCCCGCGCCTGCACCGCGTTGATGCCGGCGGCCTGACACGCCTGCAGTGTGGCGACTACGTTCTCGGCGGTATGGTACTCCCGCATCTGGCGGCTCATGGTCTCATCGAAGTGAGAGTTGCCGCACAGCGGATTGCCGCCGATGATGAGTCGCGTCACATCAACGGGCCCGAAGGGGACGGTCGGTAGTGTCGTCATCGTGCGGGCAACCACGCAAAGTGGCGGTGCTGACGCAAGCTCCACGAATGGCACCCTGCGAACTCCGGTCACACGGACAGACCGCCTCAAGCCTCCCGTACCGTGGGCAGGAATACGCGGAACGTCGACCCGGCACCCGGGACGCTCTCGCACTCGATC
>PBSR01000256.1 GCA_002726335.1 Gemmatimonadaceae bacterium | reverse complement strand
GGTCTTCACCATCATCGAAGGCACACTGTCCACCGACGAGGGGTGTCGTAAGGTGATGGCCTTCAAGGCCGCGGGCGAGGAAGCGGAGCAACTGCTGGCATCCGGCTGCAGCCGGCAGGAGCTGGGCAGCTACGTGAGCGAACGGGGAAAAGCCAGGTTCTGGGAGCACTTCCCGGAATAAGGACCGTCGAGCTCGTCCAGCGCGAAGCGCAGGGACACGACGAGCGGGCTTTCTCCTTTTTCGAGCACGCAATAGGTCGTTGACAGCAGCTGTCCATCGGGCAGCACCTCCAGGCCGGCGTAGCCCGTGTCACCGGGCCGGCCGTGGTTGCGCAGCAGTCGGACGCGGAACTGGCCCGGTTGCTGCTGCTGCAGATCATCCCAGGATCCTACCCAGGCGACGAAGTCCCCGTATGTAGCGCTGTTGGCCGCCATGTCGCGCATGGTGACGACGATGCGGCCATCGGCCCCGTAGCGGGCGATATGTCGGTCGCCGGTGAGACTGGCGGGAAGCTCCACCATGTCGGACCAGGTTTCACCCTCGTCCTGGCTCGTCATCATCAACGAGTTGTACTGTCGCGAGTTTTCGCGCAACAGGGCGACGATGCTGCCATTGTCAGGCGAACGGAGCAGGCAGGGCTCGCAGGGCTGGGCGCCGGGTTGCTCAGGGTGCTGACCGACGCGGGTCGGTTCACTCCACGTCCGTCCACCATCGCCGGTCACCGAGGTGAAGGGGGCAACGATCTGCTCGCCGGCATCGGACTCGAAGTGGTCGTGGTACATGCCGAGGTAGCATTTGCCGGAGATGGGAATCACCGACTTCATCGGCGCATGGCCTTTGTACCCGCGGCGCCACTTGCAGCCCCACATGGGACGCAGGTCAGTCCACGTGGCGCCGTCGTCCTCGGACAGTGATGACTGCATGGCGGGGAAGGAGACGTTGAGGAATATCCGTCGTGTCCCGTCGGGGGCGATCAAACGGTGGATGGTCGGAGCGTTGTGGGGGCCGCGGAAACTACGCGGCACCTGCAGACGTGGGCTCCAGCTGTCGCCGCCATCGTCGCTGCGCTTGAGCAGGGTGTCAGGGCCGCCGTGGCCATTGGGGTAGGCGACCAGTGCGGTCCTGCCGTCTTCGAGCAGGAGAGTGTGGGGCTGGCCGAGGTAGTGGCCGGTCACGCGATCGACTATGACGCGCCTTTCGGTCTGTGCTGACAGGTCTACGAAGACCGACGAGTCCAGGCTCACTTCAGCAGGCTCTTGCGTCCGGCCGCGGCGCAGATCGGGCATGCAGACATGTCATGCCTCAGCGCTGGACAGTGCTCTCGCCCGAAATAGATAATCTGGAGGTGCAGCTTGTTCCAGGCCTCCTGCGGGAAGGTGCGCTTCAGGTCTTTTTCCGTCTGCTCCACGTTCTTGCCGGTGGACAGAGCCCAGCGCCAGGCGAGGCGGTGGATGTGGGTATCCACGGGAAAGGCGGGTTGACCGAAGGCCTGGGCGACGACGACGGAGGCGGTCTTGTGGCCTACCCCGGGCAAGGCCTCCAGCTCTGCCAGAGTCTGCGGCACCTCACCGTCGTGCCGCTTGAGCAGCAGTTCCGACAGACGATGGATGTTCTTCGATTTGCCAGGTGCCAGACCCACGGTACGCACCATGGCGAGGATGTCGTCGACGCTGAGTCGGGTCATCTTGCCCGGCGTGTTGGCCGCCTTGAACAGGGCCGGTGTAACCTGATTGACTTTCACGTCCGTCGTCTGGGTCGACAGCAGCACGGCGATGAGCAATTCGTACGGACTGCGGTGAGACAGCGGAATGGGCGGCAGCGGATACAACCGGTCCAGCGTTTCGAGAATGAAGGCAGCCTTTTCCGTCCGGGTCATGAGGTTGGCGTTCCACCGTGACGCGACAGGAAGTCGTCGATGATCCTGCGGGAGATGCTGATGCCGTCGGGCAGCGACTCGGGCAGGTGGCCGGCGCTGTACCAGCCGGCATCAACGATCTCCTCGCCGTCCACGGTGATGTCGCCGCCCTTCCAGGCGGCGGTGAAGCCCAGCATCAGCGAATGGGGAAAGGGCCAGGGCTGGCTGCTGTGGTAGGTGATGTCGGTGACTTCCAAGCCGACCTCCTCGCGGATCTCGCGGGCCACGGCCTCCTCCAGGGTTTCTCCCGCCTCGACGAATCCCGCGATGATGCTGTAGCGGCCCTGCGGGAAGCGGCTGTTGCGGGCCAGGACAAACTCGTCGTCCCGGTGGATCAAGGTGATCACGGCGGGCGATACCCGGGGGAAGGACAGTATACCACAGTCGGGGCACTGGCGGGCGCGATCGCTGTGGTGATAGTCGGTGGCCTTGCCACACCGGCCACAGTAGTGATGGGTACGATCCCAGTTGACGATCTGGAAGGCCCGCCCTGCCAACTGGAAGGTGGGTTCATCGAGGGCGCCGTACAGGCCACGCAGGCCCTGCAGAACCATTCCGGCCGGCGGCTCGACGCCATCCTCTAGATCGACGGTGAAGCAGTGCACACTGTTGCGCGTGCCCAGGTAATGGGGATCGCGAAATGGCATCCCCGCCTCTTCGAAGGATCGCGCGCGGGGCAGAATGCCACCGTGGTCCTGCGGCTCGGGGGCCACGAGGAGGCGATCTCGCTGGAAGGCGAAGAAGACACACTCGCCGAGGTCCCCCTCGGGAACGACGACGGCGTGTTCGAAAGGGCCTTCGAGAGCCTCCCAGTTCACGAATGATCCTTCTTCCATTTCGCCTTGTTCGCCTTCATCTCACGATTGGCAGTGATGGTAGATGACGTCGTCTGATTCTTCTTGTCATAGATCCAGCTGCCCTGATTGTCGCGCAGGACGGGAAGTCGCCTGGCCACGGCCGGCGGGCGTGCCACGCGCGACGGCTTCGCTGCATACCAGTAGGCGGTAGAGCTCATCTCGTTACACAGGTGGTTCCCATGTCCGTGTTCGATGGTCACCTTGATGTCCTTGCGGAAGCGTACCGGGTTCTCCAGGTGGTGGACGTAGCTGGTCTGATAGCCGTTGGTGTTGCTCTCGTGGATGGAGGAGCCGTTGCGCAGAAAAGCGTTGTCCTGCATGCCCCAGGCCTGGTTCAGATAATCCTCTGAGCCTGTGCCATGCAGGTCGGGGGGCCACTTGTAGCCATCGACCCAGATCATGTCGTCGCCCTCACCCCACCAGGTGCCCTGGAAGTTGGTCACCGACAGGTTGCAGCCGATGTAGTGACCGGCGCCCTTCGTCTCGAGGATCACATAGTTGTTGTCGTACGCGGTTCGTTCCTTGTTCACTACGTTGGCTTCGGGTGTATTCACGCGTATTTCGTGACCCCATCCGCCAAAGGGATTTTCTCGCCGGAACTCGGCGTGGAAGTACCCCTGATCCTGTGTCGGCGTGTGCTCGGCGGTTTCCCAGTCGATGTAGAAGTACTGGCGATGAGGCTGTTTGCTCTCGTTCACCAGTTCGACGAGGGCACGCTCCGCGAATGGCATGGGAGCATAGCAGTTCAGAGCGCAGCCGTTGTTGAAGGTGTTGTTGGCCCGGGTGGACGCGGAAAACAGCAGCGACTGGTACGAGTTGACGATGTTGTGGCCGAGACCGAAGAAATCGCCAAGAGGTACGTTGACGCTGGGGGATCGGGCGTTGTCCCAGGTGATGCGCAGCAGGACCTCCCGGTAGTGGTTGCCCTGGGTCATCCATATATGATTGATCAGGCCGGGACCGTCGATGTCGGCCAGGACGCGGGTTTCGCCGGGGGCAAGGAGCCAGGCATCCCCGTTGCGGCCATCGGTGGCCCAGCTGGAATGGCGGCCACTGCGACCGTTGTGGAGGGTGGCCAGATCGTCGAGTAATCCTGTCATTCCATCATCTCCTGGAGGGTCACTTGAGTTCGAGCAAGTATACGATCGCCTGCCAGATCGCCAAGCGGACCAGCATATGGAACCTTCTGCCTTTACCGTGAGTTTCTGGCTGTGCACGACGGCCAGCAGCTCCGACCTGCCAGTCCTGGTCAGTGACAAGGACTGGAACGGCGGTGATCGAGCCGACGTTACCTCCCATCATGACTTCGGGGTGACCCGTACCAGCGGCTCCGAGCCGGGCTGGGCGATCGCTCTCGGTTTGGACGGCGCCTGGGCGTGGAACGTCGGAGACGGCAAGAACCGCCTCGACTACCGACCGCCGGCGCCGGCCCAGATGGTTGCCGACGGGGACTGGCATCTGCTGGCTTTCAGCGTGGATCCGACGCTGGTGGAAGCGCGTCTGTATCGGGACGGCGTCAATGTTGCCGTGTACAGCCTGGCCGGACTGACCAAGCTGCACAGCGGCGAGCCGCCAACTCAGGCAGCAGTCATCGGCGAGACCCCGGTTCAGATTGAGGACCTGCGCATCGAGCCCGGTGCTGAGTCGCCGGCAGATATCGAGCATCGGTGGCGCCAGCGCCAGGTCAGCGTGTCTGCGCCCCGCGTGGCAACGGCACGAGTGTCTCGACTGCGGGTGATGGCGTGGAACATCTGGCACGGTGGCCGTCGCGACGGCGATGGGGCGGGACTGACGGCGACGATCGACGCCATCCGCACCGCCGGGGCCGACGTGGTGGCTATGCAGGAGACCTATGGTTCAGGCGCCCACATCGCCGCCGGGCTGGGGTTCAGCTACTACCTGCGCAGCTCGAACCTGTCCGTCATGAGCCGGTACCCGATCGTGGCCACCCACGACCTCTACGAGCCTTTCCGCTTCGGCGGTGTCACGCTCCAACTGTCACCTGATCAGCGACTGAAACTGTTCAGTCTGTGGATCCACTACCTGCCGGATTACGGTGGACGCATGAAGGACGTCGACACGGAGGTAACGGAGGCGCTGCTGCTGGCCGAGGAGATGGAGACACGCGGACGGGAGATCGATCAGATTCTGGCCCTGCTGCAGCCGACACTGGCGCAGAGCGACAAGGTACCCGTCATCGTAGCTGGCGACTTCAACAGCCCGAGCCATCTGGACTGGGGCGAAGACACCCGGCCACGACACCGCGATCTGGTCGTCGACTGGCCGGTGAGTCGGTCCATGGAGCGGGCCGGTTTCGTCGATGCCTTCCGTCATCTGCATCCGGATCCGGTGTCGGTTCCCGGGTTCACCTGGTCGCCGCGATCTGAGACATCGTGGAAGGACCGGATCGACTATGTCTATCTCCACGGCTCCAGCCTTCGGCCCGTTTCCGCAACGGTCCACGACGAGCAGGCACCCCGCTGGCCGAGTGATCATGCCGCCGTTGTCGTCGATGTGGAAATCGCTCCGTAGACGGGTTACTTTTCCGATTCACCAAAGGAGAAATCATGTCAGTGTTGAGCGTCGGCGACCGGGCGCCCGGCTTCTCTGTGAAGTCCCAGAATGGCGAAACGGTCACTCTCGACCGTTACCGGGGCAAATCGGTGGTGCTCTGGTGGTACCCGAAGGCCGATACGCCCGGTTGAACGATTGAGGGCAACGGATTCCGTGATCGAATCCAGGAGTTCAACGACCGCAACGCGGTCATCCTCGGCATCAGCTTCGATTCGCCCGAGGACAACAAGGCCTTCCAGGAGAAGTTCGACTTGCCTTTCGATCTGCTGTGCGACATCGACAGGACTGTCAGCCTCGCCTATGGGGCGGCGGACGCGTCGTCGTCGCACCCGTCACGGATCAGCTATCTGATCGACGGGAATGGGCAGATCGAGAAGGTATACGAGTCGGTCACGCCGGCGGACCATCCTGACGAGGTCTTGAAAGACCTCGGCTGACACAGGAGTGGGTTGCATGGCAACGAAGAAGCGGAGCTTCCGCGAGAAACTCGCCGACGAGAAGGATTTTCCCCGAGTACAGCCGCTGACCGGCGGCATGAAGAAACGCTGGGGGTCGGGCACGATCCTGCTGCCTGCACCCAGTGAGGTCCAGGCGCTGATGCGCCGGGTTCCCAAAGGAAAAGTGACGACGATAAACCACATCCGGGAGGTGCTGGCCGAGCGGCACGGCGCGACGATGGCCTGTCCCATCGTCACCGGGATTCATGCCCGTATCGTGGCCGGCGCCGCGGGGGAGGAGGAGGCCGAAGGGAGGAAGAGGGTCGTTCCCTACTGGCGGACCCTGAAGGGAGATGGCGAGCTCAATCCCAAATACCCGGGCGGGGTCAGCGCGCTTCGTGTGCGCCTCGAGCGGGAAGGTGTGGATGTGGTGACGCGTGGCGCCCGGATGTTCGTTGCTGACTATGAGCGGTTGCTGGCCAGGTCCTCGTAGCACCCACCTTCAGACCCGGGTTGTCGACGTACACCACCGGGCACTATAATCCCAAAATCCTTGCAGCATACTTCAGGTAGAACCCATGGCAGATTCGGAACTCGTCCAACGACTGAAGCGTTCGGTTGAGGAATGGAACGCGTGGCGCCGTGACCAGGAGCGGGACTTCGAGCCTGATCTCACTCGCGCTGTACTGAACAATGTCGATCTGACGGGTGCGGACCTGAGCAACTCACGGCTGGCGCAGGCTGAACTTGGCGCCGCCACTCTCAAGAGGTGCGATTTCCGCGGGGCCGACCTGGTCGATGCGTATCTGGTGGGGGCCAATCTCGAGGGGGCCAGGATGGCGGGCGCGAAGGTGATGCGCGCCAGGCTTCGTGGCGCCAATCTCGAGGGGGCCGCCATGGTCAACGCCGATCTCGAAGAAGCCGCGCTCGCCGGGGCTTCCCTCCGGCGAGCCAATCTGTCAGGCGCAAACCTCAGAGAAGCCACCCTTACCAAGGCGGATCTGACGGAGGCGACCCTGACGGGGGCCGATCTGCAGCGCGCCCGACTGGAGGGTGCGGACATGACAAAGGCGCGCCTGCGCAAGGCGATTCTGCTGCACGCCGATCTCCAACGGTCGGTGCTGAACGGCGCCAGCCTCGTGGGTGCAGTGTGTCAGAGCACCGTATTCATCGGTGCTACCTGCACCTCGACAGATCTCCGCAATATCGACGGCCGCAACGCCGACTTCAGCCAGGCAATCCTGCAGGATGCCGATCTGCGCAAGGCGGACCTGGGCCGGGCCGTTCTCATCGGTACGGATCTCGCGTCATCCAACCTGGAAGAGACGGTACTGAGAGAGGCCCTGTCAGATGCCACCACACTGTGGCCACAGGATTTCGATGTGCGGGAGGCGGTCGGTGCTAACGAAGCTGCCCGTCTCGACGCGGAGCACCGCCCGGTTGTCGAGGAAGTGACCGACGACATCTCTCTGTCTCTAGAGGCCTTGTCCGCGGTGGAGGGTCTCAAGGAGAGTGAAGCCAAGTGGATTGCGGGACAGTTCACACTGGACCCCAACAGTCCTGCCTTCGAGGCCCAGAGACAAACCCTTGCCGATGACAAGAGCCTTGGTGAGATGTTGACCTGGATGGAGTCAGTATTCGAGGAAAAACTGACGGATGACGAGATCGAGGCTTCGCTGAGCGAAGCGGAACGGCTCCGGGAGGAAGAAGCAAGACTCGACCGGGAGCTGCGAACAGAGATCCAGAATCTACCCGAAGCCGAGCGCGAGACACTCGAACACATCGATCAGATGCGGCGGCAACTGCGAGACTGGTCGCGGGAACTCCCGGAGGAGCTTGTGAGCGGACTGCTTGACCAGAAAGTCGACGAAGGGGGGGAGGACAAGTGACGGACGAGAATGACAAACGCTTCGTAAATCAACGAGTCTCCAGCGGCGTCACATCTCTTCGCTCCCGCCTGGAGATCCTGGAGAAGGAGATCGCCGTCTTCATGGAGTTATCCATGGAGAAGCGTGTCATCATGCGGTTGATGCCGGTATTGAACCAGGCGTTGACGCGATACATCGACGAGAAGATTCAGCGGGCGGTCCGCAGGGACCGAATCCTGCAGGCCTTCGTCCCCGCCCTGTCAGACCTCGACCCAGAAACCAAGGCGGATCAGCCGGCGATTCGCATGCTGGAGAGACTCCGGGATCACCTTGTCGAGTGCGCCGAAGGTCATGACAAGGAAGAGTTGATCGATCGACTGGAACTTGCCCAACTCAAGGCCAAGGACAGCGAGCATCTAGCCGGCTTCCTGCGCCTGATCTTCGGCCACCACGTCGTGCGCCAACTCTTCGTCGAGCTCGAACTGATCGAATACGTGCAATCCGAGTATCGCAGCGACCCGTAACGCTTCGAAGGCCTCAGACCCCGGCTCTGCCTACCGTCTCGTCAACGAGGGAGCGGAACTCGTCCAGTTCGAAGGGTTTGCGAATGAACCCGTCAAAGTCGAAAGCTTCCAGATCCTGAGCGTCGACGAATCCCGACAGGGCCAGGATCGGCATGTTCGGCAGCTTGCTGCGGATCGACGTCAGCAGCGCCGTGCCGTCCATGTGGGGCATGCGGATGTCGGTGATGATCAGGTCCGGGGGGGCCGACTCCACGGCCTTCACCGCTTCCACGCCATCACTCGCCTCATCGACCGTGTAGCCGGGCAGGGCCTCGCGCACGAACTGGCGGATCCCGGGTTCGTCGTCGACGATCAACACACGCATCTGCGCCGGAACCAGCTCGTCTTCGATCCGGGCCTGCACATCTTCCTCTGAGAACCCTGTCTCGTCCAGCAGGAGTTTGAGCATCGTGTGCTCGCGACGGCGCACGCTGCGCAGCTCACGCTGATGATCAACCTTCTCCAGCAGATAGTCACGGACACGCACATTGTCGCCGCTGATCTTGTCGGCGAGGATGTCGATGATGTTTCGGTAGATCTTGATCTGCAGGTCAGGGGAGGCTCGCAACAGGGCCTCGAAGGGCGCACGCTGTACGACCAGCAACGTGCTGGGTTTGCTGACCTCCACCGTGGCACTTCGTGCCTGCCGTGTGATCAACCCCATCTCGCCCACCGTTGTCACGGGGTAGAGCCGGGCGAGCCGGATGCCTTCGTCGTTGACTACGCTCAACTCACCCGTGATCAGGATGTGCATGTCGTCACTCGGTGCCCTGGCGGAGTAGATCACCGCCATGGCGTCGAATTCCCGCATCTGGCAGATGTCCAGCACGCTCTGCACCTGGGTCGGTGACAGCCCGGCGAACACGGGGATCTTCTTGATCGTCTGCGCCAGTCGCTTTACCTGGGTCATGGCCACGACGGTTACATCACTCCCTCGGTAGCCGATCCTCGGCCCGGTCCTGGGGTTCCCACCCGAGCTGCTCACGTGCATTGCCGAGGTCAACCCAGCGGTAGCGGTTGTCCGACATGCCGTAGAAGATATCGAATCGAAGGTCTTCGGGCGCATCGACACAGGCCTGGATGACTCCCGCGATGTCACGCTGGCTGCACCAGATGTCCTCCGCCCTGGCGTTGGGTACGCGGTCCTCGCCCACCACCCAGCCGATGCGAATCGCCAGGCAGGACATGCCGTGGGAGAAGGCGAAGGTGCGGCACAGCGACTCGTTGAACACCTTGCTCGAAGCATAGAGATTGCGCGGCTCGGCCGGCACATCGACGCCGACCATGGGCACACCATCCGGCAGTGGCTCGTGGCGTCCCTGACTCACCGCGTCGTAGGGTGGCTGGTTCCGATGCCCGGTTGACACCTGGATCGTGCTGGCCGCCACGATACGCTTCACCCCCGCCTGCCGGCAGGCCTCGAAGACATTGTAGGCGCCGACGATGTTGTTACGCAGTACGCTCTCCCATTGGCCTCCGGACGGGTCCGCCGCCATATGCACGACAACGTCCATACCGGTCACCGCTTCCAGCACGGCCTCGAAGTCGGCGATGTCGGCCACGCGATGATTCTCTGCCGGTAGATCGATGTCCCGGGCGTCCTTCACGCGGTCGGACAGTACGCGACGGCGTCC
>PBSR01000255.1 GCA_002726335.1 Gemmatimonadaceae bacterium | reverse complement strand
GAGGGCATGCACTCCTACAGTTCGGGTCATGGAGTGAGCGATGAGGTCAGAGACCGCGAACTGCCACCACCGGTAGCCGAAGCCCTGCGCACAGGCGAGCCCTACTACAGGAGGACGCCGGAGCAGATGCGCGATGGCGGCGACAATCCCGCCCTGCTTCGCGCCGGCATCCAGTCCGTCGTCGACGTGCCTTTCAAGACGGGCACGCTGGCCATGAACAGTACCAGCCCCGAGGCCTTCGACGATGATGATATCGAGGTCCTGCGTCAGTTCGCTGCCGTCGTTGGCGAGGGGCACCGGCGCTTGGAGGACCTGCAGGCTCTTGCCGCCAAGGAATGGCAGCTGCAGCAGGCGCAGAAAATGGAGGCCGTCGGCCAGCTGACAGCCGGAATCGCGCACAACTTCAACAACATGCTGCAGGCCATCACCGGCAATCTCGACCTGGCGCGGATGGATGCTCCCGACGACGTCCGACAACTCATCGGCAATGCTCTGAAGACCAGTACCCGCGCCGCGCAGATGGTTCAGCAGTTGATGGTCTACTCAAGACAGAGCCCGCAGCGCGCCCGCTTCGAGTCCGTCAACGCCAGGCGTGTCCTCGAGGATGTCGAGACCATCTGCCGACGCACATTCGACCGCAGGATTGACATCCGCGTCGACGCCCGGGACAACCTGCCCTGGGTGTTGGGCATCGGCCTGCAGCTGGAGCAGGTGCTGCTGAACCTGTGCATCAACGCTCGGGACGCCCTCGAGGGGGCAGACGGTGTGGATCCCGAGATCAGCATCGAAGGACGCGACGTGGAACTTGCCGGAGACCGCGTCCCCGCGGGGTCCGTCGCCGGCCGCTACCTGCAGCTCCGGGTGCGCGACAACGGCCCGGGCATGGACGACGACACGCGCAAACGTATCTTCGAACCGTTCTTCACCACCAAGGACGTGGACAAAGGCACCGGACTCGGCCTGTCGACGGCACTCGGCATCGCCCAGGAGCACGGCGGCTGGATCGAGTGTGACAGCAGACCAGGATCCGGCTCCTGCTTCGATCTGTATCTTCCCGCTGACGACCCGGTCGACACACCGCAGGAGATCACCGCCGAGATGAAGGCAGATTCAGGCACCGAGACGGTTCTCGTCATCGACGACGAGGAGATGATCCGCGATACGGCTATGCAGATGCTCGACCGGCGCGGCTTCAAGGCTCTCGCTGCTGCGGACGGGGAGGAGGGACTGGAGATCTTCCGCCAGCACCGTGAGGAAGTCGATGTGGTCCTTCTCGACCATTCCATGCCGCGCATGTCCGGTCTGGAGACTCTGAAAGCCCTGCGCGAGATGGCCCCTGACCTGCCGATTATCATCATCACCGGGTATCCCACACGCCTGGAGGAGTTCGAGGGGGCGAACGCTCTCATTCAGAAGCCCTTCTCCCTCGATGGTCTGGTGACCCACGTCCGTGCGGCCCTCGACCGCAGTCCCTGATGGAACGACCTGAGGCACCCGCCCCTCGGTCCCTGCTGGTCACCTTCGATTACCCTCCCACCGTTGGCGGCATCGCCCTCGTCCTCGACCGTTTCTGGCGCCTGGCGGGACACGATGGTTGTCTCATCCTGGCTCCAGATGCACCGGGCGCCGCCGATTTCGATGCCACCCATCCCGTACGGACAGTCCGTTTCCCCTCCCCGGGAGGGGGGGTGGGTTGGGGTAAGGTTCTCACTTTTCTCTGTGGCGCTCTGTGGACGGCAGCCTGGCTCCTCCGCCACCGGCCTCAGCTCTTTGTCGCTGGTCAGGTCGTGCGTGCGGGACCGCTGGCCTGGCTGTTTCACCGGATCACGGGACATCCATACGATGTCTGGGTGTACGGAGGCGAGACGCGCGAGGCCTTCGTCGGCCCCGATTGGCTCGGTCACTTTCTGCGACGGATTCTACGGCGGGCGCAGACCCTGTTCACCAACAGCCCCTTCACAACGCGGGAGATGCTCGACTACGGACTGGCGACGGAACAGGTCGTCGAACTGCCGCTGGGGGTGGACGGTGGCATATTCGAGCCGGGCGCAGCCGACGCCGATCTGATCGACGCCTACGGCTTGCAGGACTGTCTCACATACCTCACCGTGGGCCGTCTGGTGGAACGCAAGGGCGTCGACCACATGCTCGAGGCCCTGGCGGGCCTCGGCGACAGGTTGCCTCCGTGGAAATACCTCGTCGTCAGCGACGGTCCGTACCGGGAGGCGTTGGAGGCGCTGAGCCGCCGTCTCGGCCTGACGGACCGCGTCCATTTCTGCGGGTTCATCGACGACGCCCGACTGCCCGCCTTCTACCGGACGTGTGATGTCTTCGCCATGCCGAATCGCGAGGTCGTCGTGCCCGGTCAGGGCAGTCTGTCCGTGGAGGGTTTCGGCATCGTCTTCCTCGAGGCGGCCGCCTGCGGCAAGCCGGTGATTGCCGGTCGTTCCGGCGGCGCCGTTCACGCTGTCGAGGACGGCACTACCGGTCTGCTCGTCGATGGTGAAGACATCGAGTCCCTGCAACAGGCCCTGCTCGGCCTGACCGACGTCGGACGTCGGCAGCGGATGGGCGCCGCCGGGATCCGCTTTGCCGCACGCTTCGACTGGCAGCGTTCCGCCGACATCCTCAAGCGATACCTATAACCCGGCGACCCCTTCGAGCTGCGCCGCCATCTCGCGCGCCCGGCTCGCGTGTCGCGGTTGTCCGCTCTCCTGCAGCAGATCCGCAGCTTTGTGATAGGAGCGGGTCATGGCCCGACGGATGTGCGACGGCGTGGGTTGGCGCTGCACGTGAAACAGACCCGCCATCAACCCCGTGAGAGCCAGATCGGGAGCGCCCGCCCGGGTGAGGGTGAGGCTCGTCGCCCATGGGATCAGGTGTGCTTCGTCGGCACCGAAATAGCCCTCCTGATAACGCCGGAAGGCCGCTTCATCGGCCGTTTGATCTCCACGCTGCCGGTGCAGATCCGCCTCCATCAGCAAACCGGTCTGTGCCGCGCGCTCCCCTGCTCGTACCCGATTCACCGAATCGAATGCGCCGTCGATATCACCGGCAGCGGCCCGCGCCACGGCCTCGACGATCCACTCGTCGGGACAGGTCCCTCCCGCCACGCCATCACGCCACCGATTCAGTGCCGTTCCGGCACCGGCCTGTCGCTGGTAGATGCTGACAGCGGGATGGTCGTAGCCGAGGAAGGAGGGCTCGCCACCGGCATCGTCGAGGTGGATTCCTGCCAGCCCGGGCGTCGTGCGGAAGTGGCCGACTCGGCTGTACCCCAGACGCTCGTCCCGCAGTGCGCGGTAGAAACTCGCCGTCGCCGGCAACAGGTCGGGGGCCGCCGTCACCTGGGCATGCCGGTTGACGTCGACCACCGCGACGTAGGCCACATCCCGCAGTCCGTCTGCCAGATGGTGGGCGGCGGCTCCACAGCTCAGGTGCCCGCGCAGATGGAAGGGTGTGCCGGCGTCGATATCATGCACATCATGGACCCGTGGGTCGACGAGACGGCGCAGTGAGAATCCCCCCGTCTCGAGTCCGATGGCCGCCCCCGCCGGCACATTGGTTGCCAGCCAGCGAGCCGCTTCGATGCGGCTGTCCGTCGCCAGGTAGATTCTCGCGAAGGCGGTACCATAGAAGACGGTGAACAACCCCACGCCGGCGACGGCAAGCCGGCCGTAGCGGCGGCACACAACCGCCGCCAGCGGCAACAGCGCCGGCAACAGCGGCAGCAGGTAACGGACGTGTTTGGTGTGCAGACCGCCCATGACGAGAAAGAATAGGGCCGACCACAGCAGCAGGGCCCCCTGGCGGGACCTCCACCTCGATGTCGACAGGGCCACGCCTCCCAGCACCGCCAATGTCAGGGGCCACCCGATACCCAGGGGCAACAGAGCAATCACGTGATGCAGGTACGGAATGGTGTCCCAGTCGTAGAGCGACCAGAGGCGCAGCCTCTCGCCACTGGCGATGCGGGCGGAGAACCAGAAATCGTCCGAACTCTCGTCGCGCCACATCAGTTCCGGCGACACCACCAGATAGGGCTGCAGAACGACGACGACGGCGAGGGCGGTACCGATGGTCACGAGGGGGTGGATGAGCGCGTCGCGACGCATCTCGGAGGTCATCCGTCCCCTTGGCAGCCAGAGGCTGGCCACGGCCACAGGCAACAGCAGCAGACCGTTCAGCCGCGTCGCCGCCGCCAGTCCGACACAAAAACCCACGATGGCGCCGCTGCGCCACGTGCCGACGCCCTCCACGCGTGCCAAGGCGTACAGGGACGTGGTGACACACAGTAGAAACACCGCGTCGACGGTATAGAAATGGCCCTGCTGGACGGCCACCGGCACGACGGCAAGGAACAGGGCCGCCAGGACCGCCGTCGCTTCGTCGAATAGCCGGCGACTGAGAAGAAAGACGCCCACCATGGCAGCGCCCGACAGGATCACAGCCAGCAGACGCAACGCCCGGTACGCCGGCCAGGGATCCGACTCGAGATCGCCGGAGGAAACACCGGCGACGATAAAGGCGCCTCGTGCCAGATACAGCGGCAACAGGCCGTACGCCGTCAGGGGTGGATCGAGGGGGCTGGCCAGTTCGAGGGCGGCCCGCGCCACGGTCTCTTCGTCCGGGTGGAACGTGTGAAATGAATCTCCGTCGAAGCCGCGATCGAATCCCGTCAGGCGCAGGGCGACACCGAGGACGAACACGGCGGCCAGCAGCCATCGTGCATGCCCCGCCTTCATGGTCCCAGTGGCTGCGGGTCCCGCAACACGCCCAGCTCCTCGGCCCGTGCCAGAGACGGCAGCCAGTACCGGTAGAAGTGTGGCGGCAGGTCCTGGGCCTCGCCGGAGAGCATCCTGCGCTGGGCGAACATGCGCTGCAACTCGGCGAAGCCCACGTCGCCGTAACGAGGCTCTCCGGTCCTGAGCGTGAGAAACATCATCGGCTCGAACCAGAAGTCCGGTTCCGGTTCATAGTAGTTGCGGAACGGGCTGGTCCCCTTCGTCGTGAATCCCTCAGGGCGGATCAGTCCCGTCACGTCAAAGTCACGGTCCGCCAGTTCCTTGAGCAGCGTCAGGGAACGCGGGCTGTCGGTGACCAGATGGTGCCGCATCAGGGCACACATCAGGATGCCGTCAGACAGCGAAGTAGCCACCTGCGTCTTTCCCGGTGGTGTGTAGGCGTTGTACGTGTAATGCCCATCTTCTGCCGACCACTCGTCCAGCCAGTCCATGATCCGCTCACAGGTGGTCAGATAGCTCTCGTCGCGATAATTCTCGTACATGCGCGACATCGCCATCAACGGATACCCCGCCACCCGGGTCAGCGTCTTGACCCGGTGGTCGCCACGTTCGACGGCCTGCTGGAAATGGCGGGCCCGGGCCAGGGCCACCTCCTCGGCGCGCCGGTACCCGGAAAGCAGCCCGAAGAACAAGGGTCCGTCGATCCATTCGTGGCACAGAGCCGGCCCGTGTGTGACACCGTGTTTGGCGAAGTGATACCGCTGCGCGCCGATGGCCTGCTCGTCCTCGTCGTCATGGACGGTGTCGACATCGATCTGATGGTGGATGATCGGTTCCACGTGCTCCCACACCGGTCCTTCTCCGGTGCGGATCATCTGCAGGATCAGACCGAAGCCCTTGTCCATCTCGTTGTTCTTCCACTGCCCGCCTCGTCCCGGAGTCCAGAAGTCCCCGTAGTTGAGGAAATGAAACCCCAGCGACGGGTCTGTTTCGACGTTGAACGTGTGCTTCTGCAAGGCGTGGCGCAGGATGTACTCCCACCATCGGTACTTCTCCGGCTGATAGCTGAACACCGGTCCGAAGGCACCGGAGTCGACCATCCAGTTGCGCGTCGCCACCTGGCAGGAAGGCTGCTTCTCGAAGCCCAGGCAGAAGGCGGTCTGTGCCTGGCGACCCGGTTTCTTCCCGGCCATATCGATGATGAGCTCGTGGGTCTTGGCCACACCACGATGAAACTCCAGCGGCTCCGCCCAGCCGGCGTAGAGAGACAGCTCCGCCCTCTGCGGCGTCAGGGCCATCTCTTTGGGCGCCTGGTGCCAGAAGCGCCGGCACTGCAGGCTCACCGTCGTCTGCTGATCGCCCATGACGGCGGCGGCCGGCATCAGATTGCACCAGTTCGCGCCGGGCAGCCGATCGCTCTGTGCCCCCGCGGCGCCCGGCAGGATCTCGTATTGAGGATCGGCTCGCCGGGGCTGTTCCGACGTCTCCTCTTCGTCCTCGTCCTCCCACGGGGGAAATCCCATGTCTACCAGTCCCACGCGCAGGGAGCGGTAGTCGTCGACCAGATCATGGACGTGGGGGACGTGAT
The DNA here is from genome assembly GCA_002726335.1 of Gemmatimonadaceae bacterium. Next base: position 21,207 of record PBSR01000255.1, on the reverse strand, counting down.
TGCCGACATCGACGTTCGACACGAGGAAGGCGTGTTCGAAGGCGGTGCCGGCGTCGAGCGCTGGTGCCAGGCTGACCTTGAACTCCTCCAGATGCACCAGCTTCTGCCGGATGCGATTCGTCAGAGTCAGGAAGATGCGCAGCCAGCTGCAGCCGGCGTGGGCGTAAATACGGACCGTCACATCGAACCCGGGTGAGCCGTCGGCGCCAAGGGCGATCCCGTCAGCGCGCACCACAACTCGCAGCGGCCCCTCCTCCTCGACGACGGGACGTCCGCCCACCCGCAGCTCGAAGGTTTCGCCGTCCACCCGCACCGAGGACTGCAGGCCATCGGTGGCGACGATCTCGCGCTCGCCCAGATAGGCCCGAGCCAGAGGCATCGTGCCGCTCGGTGCGATGGCCCACTGATGCTCTCCCGTCTCGATGAACAGGGTGCCGTCCGCCGTCTCCCGGATACCCACCGGCGTCGGCGGCGCCGGCCGCACCTCGTCTGTGCTCGGCCACGACAGGGTCAGGCGATGGTCCTCCGCCGGTCCCAGATCGGCCTGCAAGTCGAGCAGGGCCCAGCGCACCGAACCATCCGGCCAGCTCAGCATGGTCCGCGTCTGCAGCGGCTGTGCTTCACCCTCGTGTTGCAGACGAAGATCCTGGTCTGTCGCCAGCGCACCCTGCGGGAAAGGCACGCCCATCGTCACCGGCCATCGGCGCCGCTCGACACCGAGAGGCTCGACGATGGAGAGCTCCAGTTTCATGACCTGGATTCGTCCTGTTTGTCTACGGCGCGCTGCACGATGGCCTCGGCGCTGCGTGGCCGCAATACCTTCAACACGGCCAGGGCCTTCAGCTTTGCCGGGATGACGAGTTCTCGCTCACGGCGGGAGACACCCCGCAGGATCGCCGTACACGCCTGCTCGAGGCTGACCGACTCGCTGCTGTGTCCGCGCCGCGTGTCTCCCATGGGGGCCCCGTCCGCGCCGAAAGCATGGTGCCGGAGTTCGGTTCCACGCAGCCAGTGGAGCAGCACGGTGAGCACCCCCACGCCGCGGCCTTGCTGTTCCATACGAAGGGTGTCACAGAAGCCCTGCAACGCGTGCTTGGCCGCCACGTACCCGGTGTGGTTGGGCACGCCCATGCGGCCCTGAATCGACGAGATGGCGACGAACTGCCCCTGTCTCTGCTGCAGGTGCGGCAGGGCCGGGTGCACGCAGTACACGGCACCCAGGTAGTTGACCTCCATCAACTGGCGGAACAGGGTCAGATCGGTGACCTGCTCGAAAGGCGCCCACATGCTCATGCCGGCGTTGGCGATCAGACAGTCGATGCCGCCGTGAGCGGTGACGGCGTGATCCACCAGACGCTGTCCGTCTTCGATCCGGGTCACATCCCCGACGACGGTCTCAACCTCGGCGCCCACCGTACGACAGCCGGCGGCGATCTCCTCGAGTTGATCCTGACGTCGCGCCAGCAGGGTCAGTCGGGCGCCCGCGTCGGCGAAGGATCGGGCCAGCGCCGCACCCAGGCCGGAGGAAGCGCCGGTGATGACGACGGATTGGTCCCGGTGTTCACCTGGCACGGTTGCCTGCTCCTACTTTGCCGCGTCGGCGAGCGGCCCGTTGCGGGCACCGAAGATGTTGTCAGGATCCACCGCCCGCTTGGTCTCCCGCAGGACCTGCAGACTCGCCTCCGACTGGATCTGTGTCAGGAACCCGGCACGGATCTTGCCGATGCCGTGGTGATGGGACAGGGAGCCGCCGTTGTCGAGAATCGCCTGTCGCAGACCAGCCTCGATCTCGTGATACACCGCGTCGGGTTGATCCAACCCCTTGCCCGAGAAGCCCATGGTGAAGTAGATGCAGACGCCGGTGTGATAGGTCTGGGTCACGCGGTATGCCAGATAGGGTGTGCCACGAACGCTGCGCGCCTTGCACTGCTGATGCAGTTGTTTCTCGACAGCGCCCGTGACCTGATGGATCCGGTTCCACGGCACCGACGTCTCGAAGGTCTCGCCCATGATGTGGAACTGATTGAAGAAATCACGGATATAGGCGATACCGAAGGTCAGCATGTAGCCGTTCCGGCCGTTGTGCGCCCCGCCGCTCATGCCGCCATACGATTTGGCCAGGTTGAAGATGATCTTCTTCTGTTGCGCCACCTCGCGCCGGGTACCCTCCATGACGATGGTGCAGGCCACCATGCGCAGCGGATCGAATCCCTTCAAGGTGTACAGGACGAACTTCTGCACCTTTCCCATCAGGCTCTTCATCGCCGTCGGCGTCGACTTGAGAGCCTGCCCGAAACGGGACTCGTTGTTGTTCACCAGACGAATGCTGGCCGGCAATCCCCCCTCGTGCCGCAGCTGCTTGAGAAAGCGCACGCCCACGTCGAACTGTGGAAACACGAGCAACCCGTACTCTCTGGCTTCCGGGCTGGGGTGCACCTTGATCGTCGCCTTGGTGATGATGCCGAAGTTGCCCTCATTGCCGAAGAGCCACACGCGCGGCGGTACACCGGTGGAATTGCGTGGTGTCGCGTGGAAGGTCTCGACGTCGCCGGCGGGTGTCACCAGCGTCGCTTCGAGCACGATATCCTCGATGTTGCCGTAGCGGTTCTTCTTCATGCCGCTGGCGTTGGTGGCGATCCAGCCGCCCAGGGTCGACAGCTCGACGCTGTCGGGATCGTGACCCGAGGTGAAGCCGAGCGCCCCGAGCTCCCGTTCCAGTACCTTGCCCGAGATCCCCGCCTCGACGGTGGCCTGCTGGTTTTCCTCGTCCAGGGACAGGATGTGGTTCATCCGCCGCATGTCGACGGAGGCGATCACCCGCTCCTCGTCCTGCGGCAGGGTCAAGGCGCCGCTCACATTCGTGCCCCCACCGTAGGGCACCAGGCAGACGCCGTGGGCAGCTGCCGTAGTTACGATGTGGCGCACGTCGTCCTCGCTCTGCGGGTACAGCACGCGGTCGACGACGCGTCCGAGGGCCCCCAGGTAGAGGAGACGATAGATCTCGTCGACACTGAGCTGCCCGTGGCTGTGCACGAGGCGGTCGGTGTCTGTGATGGAGACCTGATCGTCGTCGAGCTGCTCTCGCAGGGCGGCGTCAAAACCGGCGTGGTCGCACGGCGCCGGCGGTACCTGTGGCGGCGGTTCCGGCATCATCTCCTCAGGTGTGATCGGCACGCCGAGGACCTCCTCGGCGAAGGGGATGAATGCCGGCATCGAATACCCGGCCAGGGGGTAGCGGCTGCCGGTGACGCGAACCGAACGGGGGCCGTCGAACTCGAAGACGGTATCGGTGTAGCCCCACTTGTGAGGTTTTCGTTCGCCGTCGGACAGGTCATAGAACGTGTCCACGGGCGTCTGCGACAGGCGTCGCTGTATGAGCCAGGCGAGGAGGATGACGGCGATGACGGTGACGACGAGGGCTTCGGTCATGTATGTACAGCTCCGCGGAGGGCAGTAGTCTTGCTGATCAGCAGTGATGTTCGACTGTTGGGCTGGAGGCGTCAACCGCCTCTGCATACCTTGACGGGGAGTTCACCAGAGCCGCACGGCTCTCGTCCACCTGCAATCCTGGAGACACCATGTCCGAGCCTGACACTCATACTCCCGACATCGTCCGACCGCCGAAGGAGCTCGTCGACGGCCTGCGCGAGGTCGGCGCTGCCACCGCTGCTGGCGAAATGAAGAAACTCGGTGTCCAGAACCCCACGATCCTCGGCCCGACGCCATTTTCGCCTGGCAAGGTCGTCGCCGGACCGGCATTGACGCTGCAGTTCATGCCGCAACGGATCGATGTCTACAATCAGGACGAGTTCTCCGGTCCGGAGCAGCAGCTGCACCGCCACGTCCTCTACCACACGCAGCCCGGTGACGTGGTCTGCGTCGACGCCCGCGGCAGCATGACGAGTGGCTGCTTCGGCAACATGATGCTCACCTTCTTCCAGGGGCGCGGCGGTGTCGGTGTCGTCATCGACGGCTGCATCCGCGACTATCCCATCGTCCAGCGCGACCTCGACCTGGGTCTGTGGCTGCGAGGGGTGACGCCCAACTTCCACACGCAGACGGATATTTACCCGAACGCCGTCAACGTGCCCATCGCCATGAACAACACGCTTGTGCTGCCTGGCGATATCATCGTTGCCGACGACGATGGGGTTGTTGCCGTGCCGGCGAAGTTTGCCGCTGACCTGCTGGATCTGGCCAGTCAGCACGCCGAGTGGGAGGAGTTCAGCCGCGACAAGCTGCTCGCCGGCGGGCATCTCAAGAGATACTACCCCCTCTCGGACGACGCCCGCCCGGAGTACGAGGCGTGGAAGAAAGAGCAGGGCGGGTAGACCGACTCGCCCCCGAAACAGCACGAGCCCGCAGGGCCTGAATCCCTGCGGGCTCGTAACTCCATACAGTTGCAGACCGGCTAGCCGGTCAGGGCCTGCCAGCTGCCGTCCGGGAGTTGATTGACGTAGCGCAGTCGCCGCTTCCGCTTCTGCGCCACCAGTTCCCCCGACTCCGGATCACGCTCGGCCAGAACCATGCGCTTGGAGTCGTCCGGGTCGGGCATGACGACACCGGAGATCGTCTGGGGTCGGCCGTCGACCCGGACCGCCACCTGGGTGAGCAGCGCTCCCCGTGACTTCTCGATCTCGGTCAACTCTTCTTCCTCGGCCGGGTCGGTGGCCCCGGCGCTGTCGCTGGTGGCGCCTGCCCGGCGGAGAGTATCCATCACCTCGTCGGCCTCAGCATCGACCTCGGCCACCAGCTTCTGCTCCATCGACATCAGCAGCGCCTGGCTGCGCTTGCGCACGGCCTCCTCCTCTTCGGTCGAGGCATCGACAAAGACCGGCTCCAGCTTCTGCCGCAGCATCACCTCGGCCTTGGCGCGGCTGACGGCGACAGAGGCGCCGGCGCGATAGATCGACTCGATCTCGCTGCCTGAGCCCTGCAGCACACGATTGCCGATCAACAGGCGGACCTTGCGCCGGAACGGCGTCGCTTCCATCAGCTGGTCGAGCAGATGGATGAGGCCGTTGACATCTGTCATGGCGCGGGTGCGCTCCATGTCATCCTTCGACTCCAGCTTCTGCTCGTAGTCAGCGGGACTCAACCGACGCAGGTCATCGACGAAGGACTCTTCGATCTTCAACGCGTCCTTCGACTGAAGCTTTTCCGGCGCCTGATCGTAGGGCGGCAAGCGCTCGGACAGCTTGCGCATCTCGGGGTCGCGTCGCTCCATGGCGGCCACCGACAGTTGCAGGAAGCCGGGACTGCCCATCAGCGCCGTCATCAGTCGGGTACGATCACCCTCGTCGCCGCCGACGACGAGTTCCTTGTGCTGGATGAGTGTCCGCATCAGCCCGTCGTACTCGCCGCTGATGTTCTGCAGGCCGTCGAAGAGTTGCAGGCTGGGCGGCCCGTCGGCCACAAGCGGGTCCACCGCCTGCCCACGGCCGCCCTCACCCGGTCCGTCGAGTTCATCGGCTTCGTCGAGAAGGAACGGGGAAGGAAGCGGTGGCAGGGCCGCCGCCTTGTGGGGTGTGGAGGCAGTAGAGATCACGGTCTCGGCGTCCAGCAGGGGGCCAGCCAGGGTGTCGGCAGCCCGCACGCAGGCGTAGACGTTGATCAGATCGGGATCGAGACGAATCTCGTGCAGGAAGCCGCGGATCTTCGATCGTCGCAGGAAACGCCGGATCGACGCCGAACCGTGTCGCTGCACGCGGACCTGATCCCAGTGCAGATTCTCGACGCCGTGCGCGAAGGCCTTCCGTACGGCATTCTGCACGCCGCGGGCGAGATAGGTGTCGGGCCGCTCGGCGTTGACGTCACGCACGAGGCGGCGCAGTCGCTCCCTCACCTGTGCCGGTGGCACCTGACCGGTGAAGTCGCGGTACGCCGATTCGATGGCGGACTGGAAATGGCGACCCGTTGCCAGGGTCTCACCATCAGCCAGACGTTGTTCGATACGGAGCCACAACTCGGTACGCAGACGCGTATCGAGTGCCGAGGCCGCCGATCGACTGATGACAGTCATTCTCAGCTCGGGACAGCTGTGGGGAGTGGTTCAGAAGATCTGTAGACAGCGATGGAGCAAGGGGGATCTTTGAATATGGTGCCCGGCACCGGGATTGACCAGTGATTCCCGTCACCACTCGAGGACAAGAACGTGTAATTCTTGTATCAGAACGCCAAAGATTCACTTCCGGCATAGGCCCTGGCGCTGTCGCCGGCGGCGGCGGCCCCGGCCGGGTCGCCTCCGGCTGCCAGCTTCTCCACCAGCAGCAGGTAAGCGCTGACCAGGCGTCGTCGACTGGCGGCGGGGTCAGGGTTCCAGTCGAGAGCGCGGTGGTATAGGGGGATGGCTCGTTCCGGAGCGCCCACCCGCTCGTACGCCACGCCGAGGTTGTGACAGAGGGCGGCGATGTTCGTGCCGAAGGTTTCCTGCTGGCCCTGGTTGGCGGCGAGCTCTGCCGCCTGTTGGAGACGCTGAGCCCCCCGTTCCCGGGCCCGCGGATCCGGACTCTCCATCTCGCGCACGGCGATCCCGCCCTGGACGTACGCACTTGTCGGATAGCGGCTGGCCGCTTCCTGCAGCACGGGATACGGATCCTGCCCCGCAAGGGGCAGAGCCAGAGCCAGGCGCAGGTACACCTCGTGCAGCGGGACCACGCCTCCCCCGGCGTCGATGGTTCGACGCAGGTACTGCACGGAGGTCGCTGGATCCCGATCGAACAGATACCGCCCTGAATTGTAGAGTGACATGGGGAGCAACTCGCCCAATGCCCAGATACTGCTGCCGGTGATGCCAAGGGCGCAGACTGAGGTGAGCATCCAGCCTCTGCCCCGCCACCGGCCGTCCAGCCGACGGGCGAGGGACTGGATCCCCATGGCCAGCAGCATGCTGGCCCCGGCGCTGGCCAGGTACATATAGTGGGAGGGACCCTCCCGTCCCCGAGTGGCAAGCTGCTCTGAGATGAGGGCGAAGGGCGCCAGAAACACCAGTGTCCACACTGCGGCAGCGCCGACCTGCCCGCCTTGCCGCCAGGCCAGAGCGACGAGGCCGATGAGGACGATGGCGCCGAAGACCAGCTCCACCGTCGTCCTGTCTCCCAGCTCCACCGGCAACCAGTGGGCGGTGGTCACGAGGCGGGCCGCCATCCAGCAGAGCATGCGGCCGCTGCCTGCCACGGCGCCGAGAGGATCTGTGCCGGCGTGTTGCAGCGAGGCGGAGGTTGTCGTTCGGACGGGTGTCATGGCCAGCAGACCGATGGCGGCCACCGCGACGACCACCCCTGAGGCGGCATGCCGGCGCAGCGCCAGACGCCAGTCGCCGCTTTCACGCCACGTCTCGTATACCCACAGCGGCAGGAGGGCGACGGCACTCAGGTGGCAGGAAATGGCGATCACCAGGCAGGCCCCGGCGGCCAGACGTGTTCGCCATGAAGGGTCTTGATGATGCCGCAGTACCCAAGCAGCCAGACCAAATAGCAGAGCCAGAGGAAAATCCAGCGCGGAGATGTGAAACACGGCCTGGAAGTGAGCGACGTTGACGAGAAACAGCAACCCCGTCAGCAACCCCGCGATCAGGCTGAGACCAAGCCGGGTGCAGACCCAGGCCAGCAGCACACTCGCCGCGGCGTGGGCGATGACGACGATGAGGTGCGCGGCGCCGGGTTGATTGTCGACGGCGGCGAAGGACCACCATTTCACCAGAGAGGCCACGGGTCGCCCGGCGCGGTGCTCGCGGCCGGATGAGAAGAAGAAGCCTGGATCTGTGGCCAGCGCCTCGTTGTCGCGGAAGGTCTCGTCGTCGTGAAAGTAGATACCATGGTCACCCAGAGCACCGAAACAGAAGGCCGCCACGATGGCGATCACGGCGCAGTAGGCGGGCCAGAGGAGATATCTGAGGTATCTATGGTTGTCGATGGGAGCCTTGACGATGCTATGACGGAAAGCGACCTTGCTTGGCTGACTGACCGGTCAGTCTAGAGCCGTCCCGAAGCCGATGCAAGCCAATCCCTTCAGACCCTTCCGCGCCTGGTTGCGCCCGTACTGGCGGGAGGTCACCCTCGGCCTGCTGTTCCTCTTCGTCGGCCTCTGCATCATCACCATCCTCCCACTCCTGCTCAAGCAGGCCATCGACACGGTCAGCGGGTCCACGGCCGAGGGCGCCGATGCCCTGACCTTCCAACTGCCGCTGGCAGACCAGGCCGATGATCCGATCGCTGTCTACGCCGGCATCATCGCCGCTCTCGCCATTGTCGGCTGGGCGGTGAACTTCGGCATGCGCTGGTATTTCACCAGTCTGTCACGCTACGTCGAAGCCGACATCCGCAGCGCCTATGTAGAGCACCTGGTGCGCCTGCCACTGCGCTTCTTCCACGAACGCCGCGTGGGCGATCTCATGTCGCGCGCCATCAACGATGTCGAGGCCATCCAGCGGTTTCTCCATCACGCCTTCCGCATGACCCTCACCGGCATCCTCACCTTCGTCCTCAGCCTCGGCCTGATGTGCGCCATCGACTGGCAGCTCGCCCTGTTGTCGCTGGCGCCGATGCCGGTGATGGTGCTGGCCACCAACGCGGTGGCGGGCCGGGTTCGAGATGGCTACCGCCGGGTGCAGGAGCAGTTCGCCGCCATGAGCGCGCGGATCCAGGAAAACCTGACGGGGATGCGGGTGATCAAGGCCAATGCCCTCGAATCGCGTCAGATCGACGGCTTTGCCGAGTTGAACGAGCAGTACGTCGAGTGCAATCGCAGACTCGTCGTCGTGCGCAGCCTGTTCTATCCCTTCGCCGGGTTCCTCGGCGGTGTCTCGATGGTCCTCCTGTTGTGGCTCGGCGGCCTGCGCGTCATCGATGGAACCCTGTCTCTGGGTGCCTTCGTCGCCTTCAACGCCTACCTGATCCGCATGAGTCGGCCCTTGATGCTGCTGGGGCGAATGGTCGACGAGTTTCAACGTGCCGTCGCCTCGCTGGCGCGGATCGAGACCATCCTCGCCCATCCGCCCGAGGATCGGGGCACCGGAGCCGATCGGCACATCGGCGGCGAGATCGAATTTCGCGACGTGAGTTTCACCTACCCAGGGGACGACACGCCCGTGCTCGACCGCATTTCGTTGCGCATACCCGCCGGTGACACCCTCGCCATCGTCGGCCGTGTGGGCTCCGGCAAGTCCACCCTGGCCCGCCTGCTGCCACGTCTTCTCGAACCCACATCGGGAGAGGTCCTCGTCGACGGCGTTCCGCTGGACCAGATGCCGGTCGCCGCCCTGCGGGGCGCCATCGGCTACGTACCCCAGGACTCCTTCCTCTTCTCCGAGACCATTCGCGAAAACCTCAACATCGGACTGGACGGTGCCGCCGGCGCTTCGCCTTCCAGCAACGGCCAGGCCGTGGAATGGGCTGCGGGGATCTCGCAGCTGGCCGGTGACCTCGAGGAGTTCCCCGCCGGCTACGAAACCCTCGTCGGCGAGCGCGGCGTCACTCTCTCCGGCGGGCAGAAGCAACGGGCAGCGCTGGCCCGCGCCGTCATCCGCAAGCCCCGGCTCCTCGTCCTCGACGATGCCCTCGCCAGCGTCGACACCCACACCGAGGAGCGGATTCTCGAAGGCCTGCGCGGCGTCATGGCCTCCCGCACGACGATCATCATCGCCCATCGGCTGTCCTCCGTACGCGAGGCAGATCGAATCGTCGTGCTCGACGGCGGCCGCATCGCCGAGTCCGGCACCCACGACGAGCTCGTGGCGCAGGACGGGATCTACGCCGACATGCATCGCCGTCAGAACCTGGCTCAGGAATTGGGAGACCTGTAGATGATACAGGAGGAATCCACACCCCTGGGGCGCGGACTCGACCTGCGGCTTCTCGGCCGATTGCTCCGCTACCTGCTGCCGTACACCCCCTGGGTGCTGCTCACCCTGCTGTTCATCTTCGTTGGCGCTCTGGCCCGCCAGGCGGGACCGCTGCTGACCAAGTTCGCCGTCGACGATCACTTCCTTCCCGGTATCGAGGACGGTTTCGGCTCCCTGGTCCTCATCTATGTCGGCTTACTGGCCCTGCAGTTCGCCCTCGGCTACGGTGAGACGTGGGCGACGAACATGGTCGGCCAGTGGGCCATGCGGGATGTGCGTATGGAGATGTTCAGCCACCTGCAGAGACTGCCACTGCGTTTCTTCGACCGCACGCCTGTCGGTCGCCTGATGGCCCGCAACACCAGCGATGTGGACGCCCTCAATGAGCTGTTCACCGACGGTCTCGTCGCCCTCGTCAGCGATGTCGTCACCGTGGTCACGATTCTCGGCATGATCTTCTATATGGACCTGCGCATGGGTCTGCTCGCCTGTCTCTGTCTGCCCTTGTCCTTCGTCGCCACGGTCTGGCTGCAGCGCATGACCTATGGAGCGATGCAGGAAGCTCGCACGCGTTTCGCCAGCTTCGCCGCCTCGCTGCAGGAAGCCATCTCCGGCATGGAGGTGGTGCAGCTCTTCGGTTCGGAGGACCGCCGCTCCCGCAGCTTCGCCCACAGCAACGGGCATTACGTCAAGGCCCGATTGCTGGCCAGCCGCTATCACTCGGCCTACTTCCCGTCCATGGAGATGTGGGGCGGACTGCTGCTGGCTCTGACCCTCTGGTACGGCACCGGGCAGATCACGCGCCAGCAGATGGAGTGGGGGGTGCTGGTCGCCATGCTGCAGTACGTGCCGCGCTTCTTCATGCCCCTGCGCGACATCGCCGAGCGCTACGCCACGGTGCAGACGGCCATGGCCTCGTCGGAGCGGATATTCGAGTTGATCGATACCGAAGCAGAGACCACCGGCTCGCATCGCGCCCCGCAGCAGGTGCAGGGACGCATCGAGTTCCGCAATGTCTGGTTCACCTATGGCGACGATGTCAGCGAGGACGCCGAGTGGATCCTGCGCGATGTGTCTTTCGCCGTGGAACCCGGGCAGAGCCTGGCCGTCGTCGGCGCCACGGGCGCCGGCAAGAGCACCGTCGTCAGCCTGTTGTGTCGCTTCTACCAGGTGCAGCGCGGTGCCGTCCTCGTCGACGGCATCGATGTGAAGCAGTGGGACGCCCGGGATCTGCGACGACGCATCGGGCTCGTGCACCAGGACGTGTTCCTCTTCGCCGGGACCGTCGGCGACAACATTTCTCTGGGCGATCCGGACCTGTCGATGCAACGGATCGAAGCGGCGGCGCGGGACACGAACGCCGATCGCTTTATCTCTCGCCTGCCGCAGGGCTACGACCAACCCGTCGGTGAACGGGGCGTCTCCCTGTCGTCCGGACAGCGCCAGCTGCTCTCCTTCGCCCGCGTCCTGGCCGCCGATCCCGAGATCCTCGTGCTCGACGAGGCCACGGCCAACGTCGACACCGAGACCGAGATGTGGATTCAGGAGGGAGTGGATCGGCTGATGCGCCAGCGCACCAGCCTCGTCATCGCCCACCGCCTGTCGACGGTGCGTACCGCCGATACCATTCTGGTCCTCCATCACGGCCAGGTCCGTGAGATGGGATCACACGACGAGCTGCTGGCCCGCAACGGCCTCTACCATCGCCTCTATCAGCTGCAGTATTCGGGAGAATCGGCATGAAGAGTCAACAACGACGGGACAAGATCCTCTCCTGTGCGGCCCGCCTGTTCGCCGCGGCACGGTACGACGAGGTGCTGATGGAGGACATCGCCCGCGAAGCCGGGGTCGCCAAGGGCACACTCTACAGCCACTTCGCCGACAAGGACGCTCTCTACTTCGCCGTCGTCTTCGACGGCATCTCGCAGCTCAACGACCGTCTGCGCACCGCTGCGGCACAGGACCGACAGCCTGAGGAGCAGGTGCGCGCCGTGATGAATGCCATCCTCTCTTTCTTCTCTCGCAACAGGGTTTTCTTTCGTCTGTTGTCCATGGAGGATGCCAAGGCCGGTCCCGGGGGCAGTGAGAGTCGCCAGCGCTGGCAGACGGAGCGGACCGAACAGATCGACGTGATCGAATCCGTTCTGCTGCGAGGTATGACCACCGGCGACTTCCATGTCCCCCACCCACGACTGCAGGCCTTCGTCCTGCGCGGCATGGTGCGCTCGGTCCTGACCAGCAGCGAGAAGCTGTCGGTGGCGGAGATGGTAGACGTCATCGTCGACACCTTCCTCTATGGCACGCACAGCTCCACACGCCGACCCGAGGCGCCGGCACCGTGAGATGGCGTCGGTGGCTGGGCGGGGGCGTCGCCGCCCTGCTGATCGTCTGGACCTTCCTCGCCCTGCTGCCAGCTCCGGTCTCCTTCCCCCACCCCTACTTCACCGGACATCCGCGCTGGCGACAGCCGGCACCGCAGATCATCGCCCATCGTGGGGGCTGGGGACTGTGGCCGCAGCATACGCTGGACGGCTACCGCCGCGCCATCGAGCTGGGCGCCGACGTGCTGGAGCTCGATGTGCGGCGTACGTCAGATGGGGTGATGGTCGTGTTTCACGATCGCGTCGTCGACCATGTCACCGAGGCGGAAGGCCAGGTCGACTCCTTCACCTTCGCGCAGCTGCGGAGCCTCGACGCCGGCTACGACTGGTCCCCGGCCGATGACGGCAGCCATCCCTTCCGCGGTCAGGGCCTGCTGATTCCGACGCTGGACGAAGTGCTGTCCGAGTTCGCCGGGCAGCACATGGTGATCGAGCTGAAGACAGCCGACGCCGAGGCGGCACAGCAACTGTGTGGTGAGTTGCGCCGTCACGCTCACGAGGAGCGCGCCATCGTCGCCGCCTTCGCACCAGAGGCGTTGACCAATTTTCGTCAGGCCTGTCCCGAGGTGGCCACATCCGCATCTTCTGCAGAGATGTCGAAGTACTGGATCCTGCACCTTCTGCGCCTCGATGTGCTGTCGTGGCCGGAGTTCGAAGCCCTGCAGGTACCCGAAACGCTGGGACCCCTGACCATCGTCGACGAACGGTTCGTCGACGTGAGTCAGGGACGGGGACTGCCGGTGCAGGTGTGGACCATCGATGATGAGGAGACCATGGGGAGACTGTTCGATCTGGGTGTACAGGCCATCATGACCCGGCGACCCGACCAACTCGCACGCCTGCTGGCGGCTCGGGGCCAGCGATGACGGACGTACTGGACGTTCGGGAGCTGTCGCGTATCTACCGCAGCGGCGATCGCGACCTGACCGTGCTGCACGGTGTCACCTTCCGCGTGGCTGCCGGCACCACCTGCGCCATCGTCGGCCCGTCGGGCAGCGGCAAGACGACCTTGCTGGGTCTGTGTGCCGGCCTCGATCGGGCCAGCGACGGCTCCGTCATTCTCGACGGCCAACCCCTGGAGGGGCTCGACGAGGACGAACGCGCCCTGCTGCGTCGTGATCTGGTCGGCTTTGTCTTCCAGAACTTCCAGCTGGTGCCGACCCTGAGTGCCGTCGAGAACGTCTCGGTGCCCCTGGAGCTACGCGGTGAGTCCGGCGCCCGCGACCGTGCCGCCGAGCTGCTGACCCGCGTCGGCCTCGGCGATCGCCTCGACCACTACCCCGTGCAGCTGTCCGGCGGCGAGCAGCAGCGTGTCGGTCTGGCCCGGGCCTTCATCCACCGGCCGAAAATCCTCTTCGCCGACGAACCCACAGGCAACCTCGACGCCGACACGGGGGGCGCCGTGGAAGACCTGTTGTTCGATCTGAACCGCGAGACGGGCACCACCCTCGTGCTCGTCACCCACGACGTCGACCTGGCCGGACGTTGTGGCCGCGTCATCCGCCTGCGTGCCGGCGCCGTCATCGAGGACCGCACCACCGGGGATCACGCGACGTGATGTGGGTCCTGCGTATGGCCTGGCGCGACAGCCGCGGTTTCCGCCGGCGGCTGCTGCTCTACACCAGTGCCATCGCCATCGGTATCGCCGCCCTCACCGCCTTGCGGGGATTGAGCCGGGCCATGGAGGAGGGTGTGGCACGGCAGGCGGCAGAGCTTCTCGGCGCCGACCTGGAGGTCGAGAGCAACCAGGCCTTCTCGGCCGAGGCGGAGACCCTCTTCAGCCGCCTCGGCGGACAGCAGTCGCGCATGGTCGAGACCTTCTCCATGGTACTGCTGCCTGAATCCGGCGGCACGCGCCTGTCCGAGGTCCGCGCCATCCACGGCGACTGGCCCTTCTACGGCGAGCTGCGCACCGATCCTCCGGCGGCGGCGCAGACCTTCCGCCAGGGCCAGGACGCCCTTGTGGACAACGGCATCCTCCTGCAGTACGGTGCCGAAGTGGGAGACTCGGTCAAGGTGGGACGTGTCACATTCCGTATCGCCGGACGCCTGCTCGGAATCCCCGGGGAGACGGCGGTGCGCACCGACGTACGTCCGCCGGTGCTGATCCCCCTCGGTTACCTGGAGCAGACGGGACTTGTCCAGTACGGCAGTCGCGTCGAGTACAAAGCCCTGTTCCGCTTCGACGACGACCGTGACGTCGCCAGGCTGCCGGAACAGATAGAGGAGACCCTGCGTGACAGCGATGGCGACATCGATGTCGACACCGCCCGCGATCGCCAGGAACGTCTCGGTCGCACCATACGCAACCTGGACCGCTTTCTCGGCCTCGGCGGCTTCATCGCCCTGCTGCTGGGCGCAGTCGGTGTGGCCAGCGCCATCCACGCCTACATCGAGCAGAAGCTGGAAAGTGTCGCCGTGCTGCGGTCCCTCGGCGCCACGGGTGGCCAGGCTCTGTGGATCTACATGCTACAGGCCGGGGCGCTCGGTTTCATCGGCTCCACCGCCGGTGCCGTGGCCGGCGCCCTCGTGCTGCTGATCCTGCCGCGGATGGTAGCCGACTTCCTGCCGGCCACCATCGAGGTCACCCCCTCTGTCGGCACCGCCCTCGAGGGCATCGCCATCGGCACCGTCATCGCACTGCTGTTCGCGGCCCGGCCGCTGCTGGCGGTGCGCAGTGCCAGCCCGCTGCTGGCCATCCGCGCTTCGTACGAGTCCGGCGTACGCGCCGGAGATCGCGTCCTGCGTGGCCTCGTCGGCGCTGCTGCCGCCGTCGGCGCCTACCTGCTGGCCAGCGTATTGGCCGGACGGCCGGACCACGCTCTGTTCTTCACGGTGGGTACCGCCGTCGCGCTGCTGTTGCTGGCAGCAGCCGCCCGGCTTCTGCGCGGTGCGGTGCGGCGCTTCTTTCCGAAATCTTTCTCCTACGTGAAGCGCCAGGGGCTGGCCAATCTCTACCGACCGCACAATCAGACCCTGTTGCTGATGGTCAGCCTCGGGCTGGGTACTTTTCTCGTGGCCGCCCTCTATACGGCGCAGAGCTCGGTGCTGTCCCATATCAACAGCGTCGGCGGCAGCGACCAGCCCAACGTCGTGCTCTTCGATATCCAGACCGATCAGGCCGAGGGTGTGCGGCAGCTGGTGGAAGACATGGACATGCCGGTGCTGCAGCTGGTGCCCATCGTCGCCATGCATATTGCCGCTGTCGACGGCATCCCCGCCGACAGCCTCGGCGAACGGGGCGGCTGGGCCCTGCATCGCGAATACCGCTCCACCTACCGTGCCGACCTGGCCGACAGCGAGACCCTGGTGGGCGGCACCTGGCACGGCGACACAGCCGGCGCCTTCCTGTCACTTGAGGCAGGAGTCGCTGAGCGCCTCGGCGTCGGCGTCGGCGATTCCCTCACCTTCGATGTGCAGGGTGTGCCGATCACCGTCGCCATCGGCAGCCTGCGCCACGTCGACTGGCAGCGCATCATGCCCAACTTCCTGTGTGTGTTTTCGCCGGGTGTGCTCGAGGCGGCGCCCCAGTTCCATGTTCTCGTCACCCGCGGCGACAGTCCCGAGAAGCGCGCCGCACTGCAGCGTCGGATCGTCGAGCAGTATCCGAACGTCTCGGCCATCGACCTCGATCTCATCCTGCGCACGGTGGACGAGATCCTCGACCGTGTGGCCGCCCTCGTGCGTTTCATGGCACTGTTCAGCGTCGCCACGGGAGTGGTCGTACTCGTGGCCTCGGTGTCGGCCAGTCGCTTTCAGCGTCTGCGCGAAAGCGCCCTGCTGCGCACTCTCGGCGCCACGCGGCGACAGGTCAGTCGGATTCTGCTGGTGGAGTATGCCGCTCTCGGTACCCTGGCGGGCCTGACGGGACTGGTTCTCGCCATCGGCGGCGGCTGGGGGCTGGCGACCTACGTCTTTGAAGTCACCTTCGCCCCGGCGTGGGGCTGGCTGGCCGGCGCTCTGGTCGCCGTTCCCGTGCTCACCGTCGCCGTCGGTCTGTCCGGCAGCCGGGGCGTCGCCGGTGTCCCGCCCCTGGAGATCCTGCGCCGCGCCGGCTGACTCGGCAAGTGCTGTTGGCGGCGACGGCCGCTGTCAGCCAACCGAGCCAGCGTCGCGGAAACCGCCCAGTCCGTCCCCGTCCCCGTCGCCGGGTTCTGTGCGATGGCCCTTGATCTAGCCAGAATTCTGGCCTATTTTTCGCCCGCATAGCACTCAAGCGTCCTCGCGCAAAGGGGCCTCAGATGACGACGGCCAGCATTTCCGAGTTGAAGGATCGATTCAGTGAGTTCATGCGGCGCGTTGAGCAGGGTGACGAGGTCGTCGTCACCCGGCACAACATCCCCGTCGCGACCATTCGACCTCTTCCCAGACAGTCCACGAACCAGACCAAGCTGGGCTGCCTGGTGGGGAGCATCGTCGTGAAAGGCGACCTGACGGAGCCCGCCATCCCGGCATCGGACTGGGAGATGCTTCAGGACTGAGGCCCGTGGACGTCCTGCTGGATACGTGCTGCGTCATTTGGGCCGCAAGCGAGCCCGACGCCCTGTCCGCCGACGCGACGCGCCTCCTCGGCGCGCCCGACACTGATGTGTCCGTGTCCGCCATCAGCTGCGCCGAGGTCGCCTGCCTGGCTGAGCGGGATCGGATCGAGCTCGACCGACATTGGAAGGCCTGGTTCCGCCGTGTCATGGAGGTCAACGCATGGCGGGTCATCGACATCGACCTCAAGGTGCTCGAGGAAGCCTACTCCCTCCCGGGCGACTTCCACCGGGATCCAGCGGACCGCATCATCACCGCCACGGCGAGGCTCTCTGGCAGCACCGTGCTGACGGCGGACCACAGGATTCTCGACTACCCCCATGTGGAAGCGCGCTGGTAGACAGTGGGCTGGGCGCGACCAACCGCGCGGCGCGCCGGCTACTTCTTCCCCAGCAGCCGGTTCACCTTGTAACGGCCTGTCGGTGTCGACGCCGGCGAGAGTAGGTCACCTTCACTCATCGCCCTGATGCGTCTGGGCGTCGTCCTCGGCCTGTCCGACTGCTGCAGGGTCATCGGTGTCCCGCCCCTCCTGAACCGGCGCTTCGGCAGCTGCCCCGGAGGCACCGCCGCACAGCAGCGGCGCCAGCTCCCGCCACACGGTCAGTGCCACCTGTCGGTGACCGGCTACGTTCAGGTGGATGCCGTCACCACTCATCAGTTTGCGATCGCCAGCGACGCCATCCAGCAGGCGGGGGATGAGACGAGCGCTGTTGACTGTCGCCAGTCGCGGAAAGATCGCCTGGAATCCCTCGGTGTAGTCGGGACCGAGGTTGGGCGGCAGGCGTACGCCCGCCAGCACGATGATCGCTTCCGGCGCCTTGACCCGCACCCGGTCGATGATGCCCTGCAAATTGCTCTCGGTCTCGGTGAGTGGTACGCCGCGCAGACCGTCGTTGCCTCCGAGTGCCAGCACGAAGAGGTCCACCGGCTTCTGCAACACCCAGTCGACGCGTCGCCGTCCACCGGCCGTCGTCTCCCCTGCCAGGCCGGCGTTGACCACACGGACGGCACATCCGACGGAGTCTGCATGGGCCTGAATCCTGGCGGGAAAGCCGTGCTCTTTGCCGACACCGTAACCCGAGGTCAGGCTGTCGCCAAAGAAGAGGAGCACGGGCGACTCGCTCGCCTCGGATATGGCTGGCGACACCATCGACGCTACCACGAGGGCCACGAGAATCACTGTCGGCCCCGCCTTGCGAGGCTTGCGTGAACGGGTCATGGGGACCGAATCTACCGTTCCCCTGTGACCCCGCAATTCATCCCACGGAGCTGGCATGGCCACCGTCTATTGCGCCGGACCTCTGTTCAACCCACCCGAAAGAGACGAGATGTCCGCCATCGCCGCCCTCCTGGAGGCAGCGGGACACGACACCTTCCTGCCCCAACGCGACGGCTTTGAGCTGGCTGACGTCTGCCGTCGACTCGTGGAACAGGGAGTTCCCACGGACGAAGCCACCGCCATCGTCAACCGCGCCATCTTCGCCCTCGATGCCCACCACCTGCTGAGTTCCGATGTCGTCGTCGCCAACCTGAATGGCCGGGTTCCCGATGAGGGCACCGTCGTCGAGGCCGCTCTCGCCTGGCACGCCGGCAAGGCGCTCGTGCTCTACAAGAACGACGTACGGAGCCCCTTCGACGGTGTCGACAACCCCATGCTGAGCTGTCTCACCGATCTGCACGTCACCGATCGGCTCGAGAGCCTTCCGCAGGCCGTCGACACGGCCCTGCGCCTGCCTGCGACGACACGCGTGTCCGAGGTCACCGAGACAGGAGGGCGGATCTCCGCGTTCCTGGACACCGATCCCGGTGATGGGCAGTTGGCCGCCTTTCTGCGGCAGCAGGTGCGCTCGTGAAGAGTTGCGACCCGGGCAGAGAGCCACTCTACGGTGAAGTGACGGATGTCGAAGTCAGTTTCCTGGCCGCGCCTCGCAGGGCTTTGTCAAAGGTCCGGAACGTCGCGTTCGCAGGGCTGGAAGCCAGATGGAGTGCGTCGGCGAAATCAAGTCCCTGGCGGTGCCATTGAATGGCGCGACGAACCGAAGGGGCGTCTTCGACCATCGTCCCCACCATCCGGCACAGCTTGTCCAGCCCGTCGACGACCGCTTCGCCATCCAGCTCGTAGGCGTGGCGCAGTACCCACTCGCTTTCGAGCAGAACGGTCTTGGACAGGAAGATGTCGCCGCCGGCAAAAAGGTGGCGTGCCTTGCGAGCCTGCACCGCGTCGTCACGCACGAGGAAACGCACGACGACGTTGGTATCGACGGCGTTCACGTTGCGCGTCTTGCGGCGCTGACGATGGCCTCCTCCATTTCATGAAGGCTTTTCGGCGGGCCGGCATAGGCAATGCTGCCATACACCTCGTCGATGGCGGTCATGGCGCCGTCGCCAATGGGTCGCAGGGCGAGCCCACCCTCGATCTGCTCCACGGTGAACTCCACACCAGCTTGCCATCCGAGGGCATGGCGAAGGCGGGCCGGAATCACGACCTGCCCCTTGTTCGACAATCGGGTTCGATCCATCGGGGGCTCCGTAGTTAGTAAGACATTGGTAAGACGATACACTGCGGGCACGGGCAACACAAGGAGAACGCGCAGGGCACGCTTACCACTCATCCGGTGCACCAGGCGCTCCATGATCAGACCGCGCCATGGTGGCTCAGCTCGATCCGCGCAGCAGGCGTCGGCAGTTTTCCTCCGAGATCAAGTCAATCTCTGCGGGCCGTTCCAAGAACGGGCGCACGTCCTGCGTCGCCGACGGCCAATCGATCCCGGCCAGCCGCTCCATCACCCACTTCCTCCAGTCATCGGCCTTCCCGTCAATGCTCTGCTCGCCCGACTGCCGCAACGCCTCCCTCAGCAGGGTCAGATTGGGCGCCGGCCACGATGGATCGGACAGGTACCAGACCAGATCGTAGAGGTCGCGCCCCTTGGTGAAAGGCCTGGCGAGCAGCGCGGCGATCTTCCCCGCCAACAGCCTGGCCTTGTCGTGGTGCAGCAGACGCAGTGTCACGTGGCGGCGCAACAACGTTCGTGGAGGTATCGGCGCCCGCCGGCGGGCTTGTATCGACTGCCAGGCGGATCGACTCTAGACACTCATGTAGTCGTCTGGCTCTACCTTGATGACATGGGGTTGTTCCCGCCTGCCCTGCGTCGCGATCTGAACGGGTCCCAGCTGGTGGTGTCACCGGTTGTTGAGCTCGAGCTTCAGTACCTGTTCGAGATCGACCGGGTGACTGTGCCCGCCATCGACATTGTAGGCGAACTCAGGCAATCGGTGGGACTGCAGTTCAGCGAAACTGCGTTTCATGACATCGTCCGCGCCGCACTGTCCAACCAGTGGACGTGCGATCCCTTCGATCGAATGATCGCGGCTCAGGCGGCTGTCGAGGGGGCGCCGCTGCTGACCAAGGATGCGAACATCCGCCGACATTACCCGATGGCCTACTGGGGCCGCCGCAAGCGCGGCTAACAAAGCCCGCGGAGCACCAAAACGCCCGGTCCCCACGAGGGAGACCGGGCGTTTCTGTTGGCGGCTGTGAGTCAGCGCGTCGATCTGCTACTGCGGGGTACCCTTCCAGATCTGCGCCCTCGCCTGCACGACCCACGGCGTGCCGTCCGGGCGGCACTCGACAGCAGAGCCGCTCATTGCCCGACGCCGCGTAGGAGCCTGCCGGTGCCGGCCTCGACCACCCACGCGTGGCCGTGCTGGTCAACGGCGATCGCCCAGGAGCCCTGGCCGTTGGTCAGCTCCCAATCGTTGACTTCGGCCCCCCATCGATAGATACCGCCATCCTCTGCGACGGCCCAGATGGAGGGACCGCCCAGGCCGATGTCCTTGGCGACGATCTCGACGCCGAGACTGCCGTTCACCTGGACCCATTCCGGGCTGTCGACGTCCCGATCGCCGACATAGAGGACGATCCTGCCATCGTCCCTCACGACGTAGGGCGCGCCGTTGCTGGCCACGTTCACGCGGTAGCCTTGCAGCGACGCGACCGTCGCCGCTGGTGACGACCCAGACACTGCCCGCGGTCTACATTGGCCCCACCCGCGATCAGCGAGTTGCAGAATTACTGTAATACTGGTATAATGAACTCATGCAAAACAAAGTCACCATAAACGAGCGAGGCGTGATCACGATTCCCGCCGCTCTGCGCCAGGTATTTGATCTCAAGGCCAACGACGAGTTAATCGTCGAAGAGTGCCAAGGGGGCATTCTGTTGCGCCCGGCCGTCAGCGTGCCCATTGAACTGTATACGGAAGAGCGCATCGACGAGTTCGCCAGCGACGAAGAGGCCATCGGCCAGTATCTGCCCAAGTCCCCTTGACATCGCATGCGGGTCTTTCTCGATGCCAATGTCCTGTTCTCGGCGAGTAATGCAGGCAGCAATATCGCTGCGCTAGTCGCCTGGTTGGCCGAGCGGGAAACCGCCATCAGCAGCGATCT
>PBSR01000254.1 GCA_002726335.1 Gemmatimonadaceae bacterium | reverse complement strand
CCAGATGCTCAGCCAGGACTTGGTAGAGGGGCTCCTTCTCGGGCGTGCGGCGGCGGTAGGCAGGGGCATCGGCATGGGTGTGGGCGAATGACATGCCACCCACGGCTGCAAGACGGAGACCAGCGGCGACACCAGAGTACCCACCGCCCATCTGCAGCATTCGCTGCCGTCAACGGCACCCACCTGTGTATCCTGTGCGACACACACAGTGCAACCAAGGCCAGGGCTCTACGGCCCATGGTGACCAAGTTCATCCAGCGGCGGGCTTCAACCACCCAGCGCCTGATGCAGATGGTCAACTGAGTCGATCGTGCGCTCAGCCGCCAGCCTGCCACGACATAACCGTCCGGGTAGGCGAGTTGCTCGGTGAGCGGATCCAGCGGATTCAACAGCTCACTCCGCCAGATCGATGGCCAGCACGTTCGAATATGTGGAGGGCAACGCCTCCGGCAGCTGGACCGTGAGCGTGCCGAAAGCCTGGCTGAACTGGCAGGGCCCCGCGCCCAGGAGTTGCACGCCGGTCACCTTCTCAGCCTCCGTGAGACTCTTGACCACCGCGACCCGGTTCGACGGGGCTGCCAGCATGAAGGCGTAGAGGGTGTTCTCTTTCTGCGTGAACCGATAGTCGGAGGAGTTCCAGGCCACCTGCTCCTCCTTGAAACCGTCGATGGCGACGAGACTGTCGCCCTCGCCGGATTCGCGCCAGGGGCGGGTGCCGTGAATGGCCTCGCCGTTGATGGCAAACCAGTCGGCCAGCTCATCGAGCAGGAAGTGCGTCTCATCGTCGATCGAGCCGTCCGGCTTCTGCAGGATATTGAGCAGCAGGTTGCCGTTCTTGGCGACGATGTCGATCAACATCTCGATGACATGGCCGGGTTTCTTGAACTCCCGACGCACGTCATAGAACCAGACGCCGATGCAGGTGTCGGTCTGCCAGGGCACCGGGTTGATACCGGGCAGCTGGCTGCGCTCGATGTCGAGCATGCCGACGCAGTTCACCTCGGTGCGGCGGTCCTTGTGATTGTAGACCGCCCGTGACGCGCCGTGCTTCCGGGCGGACGTGTTGTAGAGATGGGCCACCACATCCAGACCGTGGTGAAAGTCCGGATCACCTGGTGGCACGTCGGGTGATCCGAAGGGCAGCGAGCCGTCCGAGTAGAGCAGGTCGGGCGTGTAGAGGTCGATGACCTCCTTGATGACGGAACGCCAGTAGTCGCGGAAGCCTTCGTTCGGCGTATACCATGGGCGCGCCTGTGTCTGGGTGCGGTCCACGCCTTCGACGTGCTCGTAGTTGTCGAGGTAGAAGTCCCGGTATTCCGGGTCGTTGCCGTCATAGGGCACGCCGGCGTGGGGGCCCTCGGTGTCGCACCACTTGTTCGTCCGCCACCAGGAGAACGTGGCGCCCAGGTGCTCGGTCAGGCCGAAGGCCATGCCCTCCTTGTCCGCCGCGGCTCTCCACAACCCACAGATGTCCTTCATGGGGCCGACCTGCGTGGAGTTGAAGCGGTTGAGCTTCGAGGGGTAGTTGAAGAAGTGATCGTGGTGCATGGCCTGCCCCACGAAGTAGCGCGCCCCGGCCTTCCGGTAGAGCGCCATCAGGGCTTCCGGATCGAAGCGTTCCGCCTTCCACAGAGCACAGATGTCTTTGTAGCCGAAGGTCGAGGGATGCCCGTAGTGCCGTACGTGATACAGGTTCTGGGGATGGCCCTGGATGTACATGTGGCGCGCATACCAGTCGCCATACATGGGTACACTCTGCGGCCCCCAATGGCTCCAGATACCGAACTTGGCGTCACGGAACCACTCCGGACATTCGTAGTCGGACAGCGATGGGAAGGTCGGCTCGTAGGGTTGTGATGACATCGTGTCTCCTGTTCAGAAGGTGGGGTCGATGGGGGTGATGGCCCCCAGTCCCGCACCCTCGAGGGTCTCCGCCACTTCGAGGCACAGCAGCTCACTCCAGCGCGGGCCATTGACCAGCACACCCACCGGCAGACCGTCCACCAGGCCTGCGGGCACAGCGGCCGATGGCAGGCCCAACAGGTTGGCCAGCGTCACCGCTCGGGCGGCCACCAAGGTGGCCAGCGAACTCTCGGAAGACTCGGCGTCCACGCCGTGAACGAAGGGGAGGTCGGTCCAGGTCGGTGTGAGCACCACGTCCCAGTCGCTGAAGAAGACATTCCAGTCGCGCATGAGCGAATGACGCTGCATCCATGCCAGGCCAAGGCTCTCGAGCGTGGGCGGAGCCTTCAACTCACCGGCCATGCGCAGGAACGCCGTTGCCTCCGGCGACAGGATCGGCTCCAGCAGCGGCAGGGCCATGACGACCTCGCCCAGCACGAGGGTTTGCCAGCAGTCGACGACCTCGTCGAAGCGGGGGCCGTCGATTTCTTCGACGTGGCACCCGGCCGCTTCAAGGGCGGCGGCGGCGGCGCGGGTCACTGCGGCGACACGGGGATCGGTCGTGCCACCCGGTGGCTCTGCCATGACGGCCACTCGACGCCTTGCTGGCTCCGGTGCCGTGAGGGGCAGGGGAACCGATTGCGGATCGCGCACATGCGCCCCGGACAGGGCGGCCAGACCCAGGCGGACATCGGCCACGGTCCTGGCCATCGGCCCCTGCACCGCGAGCAACTGCAAGGTGATCGAAGCATCGGGCCCGGGGTAGGTGCTGGCTGATGGCACTCGCCCAAGCGTGGGTTTGATGGAGG
This sequence comes from Gemmatimonadaceae bacterium, assembly GCA_002726335.1. The sequence goes on along the minus strand of PBSR01000254.1, from coordinate 10,407 downwards.
CAATCGAACAGCAGCTGGCGGGGTTTCGCAGCGATCCGCCGAGGTCGTTGCCCAGCCCGATGGGCGACATTCCCGTGGCCAGGGCAACTGCCTCGCCACCAGAGCTTCCGCCTGCGGTTCGCTCCGGATGCCAGGGATTCAGCGTCAGGCCGTGGAGCTCGCTGTCGGTGTGGATTCTCAGTCCCATGTCAGGCAGGTTCGTGCGCGCCAGAGGGACGGCGCCGGCGGCTTTCATCCGTTCGACCACCGGTGCGTCGAGCGGAGCGATGGCGTCGGCCAGCGCCTGAAGCCCATGGGTGGTAGGAAGGTCGGCGACGTCGATGTTTTCCTTGATGGTGAAGGGAACACCGCCCAGCGGACCCAGGTCCTTGCCGGCGGCAAGGGCCGCATCCGCGGCCTGCGCTGCGGCGCGCGCGTCGTCGGCGAGGACCCGCACGATGGCATTCACCGAACCGTTTACCTGCTCGATGCGGCGAAGGTGGGCGTCGATCACGTCGAGGGAGCTGGTCTCGCCCTCCCGGATCATGGCGGCGAGCTCGCCAGCGCCGTGCTGCCAGAGTTCGGTCATGTCTGTCCTTCCCGCTTCTAGTCGAACCTCAGGAACCCACGCACTCCGGCCACAGCACCAGCGATGGCCAGCAGGCTGAGAGTCAAGAGCAGGACATGGAATCGATGCAGCAGACGAAAGGCCCGATCCGAGTCGCGCTCTGCGAACTCCTTGAACCACCGATGGAGGAAGAGGGGCTCGAAGACGAACAGTACGAGAGCAAACACGAGCCAGACAAACGTCATCAGGTGGGTCCACCATAGCGACGGATCCAGGTATCGACTCCAGGCGTCGAGCCCAACCATCATATAGAACCCGGCACCGCCGGTCACGAGCGTGACGGCGCGAGCCTGCAGTGAGAATCGACCCTCCATGGCTTCAAAGAGCCGCAGGCGCTCCGCGCCACTCGGCAGTCGTCGAAGAGTCGGGATCATCACGGGGGCCAACTCAGTAGGATCCGAGACGGGCGGCCAGTTCCTGCCACTGCGCACCCAGACTCTGGCTCGCCATCGGATAGAGGATACCCTCTTCCTTGACGTTGTGCTGCTGCGTCAGCATCAACAGCGTATCCCCGTGATCCGCCATTCCCTGCAGATCACCGGCGGCCACCGACTCAGCCATCTGATCGAGGACAGCGCGCATCTGCCGGTGTTCCATGCGCATCACTTCCGTCGGTCCGCCGCCGTGCATGTTCATCGCGTCCTCGATGGCAGGGAACAGCTGCTCCTCTTCCATGGCAAAGTGCCTGCGGATGGATTTCTCGAATTCCTGCCACAGCGCTCGGGCCTCGTCCTGCTTTCCCTCGTCGACGGCCTGTTCCACCTTGCTCCACAGCTCGTCACAGTTGTGGTGATCGGCGGTGAAGAAAGCTTTTGGGTCACTCGACGCTGCATCGCTCATCAGTCAGTCTCCATAGTGGGTTGCGCATGAAGTTATCACTCGATAACATCTGCGCAATGAAGAAGCGGACGCCATCCATCGATCGACCGCAGCAGATCGTAGCTGCTGCCCTGGAGTTGCTCGATGGCACCCCCCTGGAATCGGTGAGCACACGCATGATCGCCCGTCAGCTGGGGATCTCTCAGCCGGCGCTGTTCCGTCACTTCCGCAGTCGTGATGAACTGATGCTGGCCGTCGTCGACAGCACCCGGGACAGGCTCGGGGCGGTGGCGGCGGCAATCATTGACGGTCACCAATCTCCCGCGTCACAGCTGGATGCTCTGACCGCCGGGCTGCTGGCATACGTGGAGCAGAACCCCGGGCTGCCGCGGCTGCTCTTCTCCCTGCCCGAGCCAGGAAAGGTGGCGACCGCCCTGCGTCAGCTGGTCGCCATGCAGGTGTCGCTGGTGGCCGAGCTCGTCCGTCAGGGGCAACGGCAGGGGGCCTTCGATCGACACGTCGATTCTCAACAGGCTGGCCGGGCCTTCGTTGCGCTGATTCAGGGATTGGTCCTGCAGTGGCAGAGCTCGGGTGGCCGGACACCGCTGGTGGATCAGGCCGGTCCCCTGATGGCGTTGTGGCTCGATGGTGTCCGTGCCACCGGATCCCAACCGGTGGCGGCAGGCCAGGGGGAGCCGGGGGAAGAGGGTATCGTCGAGCTCGATGTGCGGCCGATTCTTGCCGACGGGGAGGATCCGCTGAGCCAGATCCTGGCCGGTGTCGCGGCGGCAGGACCACGGGGAATCGTCATCCTCACCGTGCCATTTCGGCCCGAGCCCCTACTGGCCCTGCTCGGTGCGCAGGGCCACGTCGTCAGCGACCGTCAGATCGACCAGGAGACGTGGTCGGTGGAGATCTCCGTCAACGGCGGGCAGATCGAAGACCTGCGTCAGCTGGAAGCGCCTGAACCGTTGGAACGCGTGCTGCATGTGACGGCCACGTTGCCGGCAGGTGAGGTCTACATCGCCCGTCTGCCCCGCTATCCGCGGTTGCTGATCCAACACCTCGACGGCCGTGGTCTGTTGTGGGCGGTCCACGATGAGCCGGACGGTACCGCCCTGCTGAGAGTGAAAAAGCCGCGATGAGTGGATCGATGCCGATGGCGGGACTCAGTCCCGAGCAGGGACCTCCCCTGGCGGTTCCTCTCAGCTTCTTCTTCCTGGCGCCAGTGGCAATGGTAGGGGCGTCCGCATTGCTGCTGATCCATGGCGACACGGTGATCTGGAACCGCTGGGTGCCGGCCACTCTGGCCTTCACCCATGTGGGCACTCTGGGGTTTCTCTGCCCCGTCATGTTCGGCGCTCTCTATCAGATCATTCCCGTTGTGGCGGGAGGTACGGTGCCCTGGCTGCGCCTGGCCCACGTTGTCCACCTGTGTCTCGTCCTCGGCGTCGTTTCCCTGGTCCTGGCATTCCTCGGCGGCAGCAAGGTGGCCTTTCTGGTTGCCGGCGGCAGTCTCACGGCGGCCCTCGTCCTCTTCCTGATCCCCGTCGCCATCGCCCTGATTCGTGCGCCGACCCGCAGTCACACGGTGACCGGGGTCCGCGTCGCCGTCATCGGCCTGGCCCTGGTCTCCGGATTCGGGCTCCGAGCAGTCTGCAGTCGATTCACCGCCGATCTGAACCTCGACTGGCTCGCCTGGACCGTCGCCCATGCCTCGTTCGGACTCGTGGTCTGGGTCGGCGGGCTGATCACGGCCGTCTCCTGGCAAGTGCTGCCCATGTTCTACCTGGCCGACCCTCTGCCTCGTGTGTCGCGGATCCTGTCTCTATGGCTGACGTTTTCCGCCGCGACGATCCCGGCCGTGCTGTTGTTGATCGGTGCGGACGCGCAGACGGTCTCTCTGGCCGTTGGACCCGGCGCCGCGGCAATCTGGCTCCTCCATCCGGTGGTGGCGGCGATCCGACTGAGACGGCGGCGGCGACGCCGGGCCGACATCAGCTTGCGGTTCTGGTACACGGGACTGGGCTGTGCCCCCGTCGTCTTTGCTGCCGCTCTCGCCGCGCTCTGGCTCGACGACCCGCGCTGGCCCCTGGTCTTCGGGTGGCTGGCGATCTGGGGTTGGGCCGGGATGATCGTTCACGGGATGCTGACACGGATTGTCCCGTTTCTCGTCTGGTTCCATCGCTTCGCCGCGCTTGTCGGCCTGGAACCGGTACCGCCCATGCGGCGCATGCTGCCTGTGGGGCGCGCCACGGTCGCTTACTGGCTGCACGCATTGACTCTCGTGCTGGGCTGTGGGGCCATCATCAGCGGCTGGGTTCCCCTCGTCTACGCCGCGGCTCTGACGATGGCCCTTACCGGTCTGGCCCTGGGTGCCTGTCTGCTCGGCGTGCTGGCAGCCCGCGCCGGGCAGGGCTGGACCGGTCGCCAACAGACCATCCCCCTTGCCGTGGCCCGAGCAGATTCTTATGCTTAAGTAAGAATTCATAACTCAGGTAAGATCAAGGTGACTCCATGCCCACCGCCAAACTCACCTCCAAGGGACAGCTGGTCATTCCACAGCCGGTCCGGCAACACCTTGACCTTCAGCCAGGAGATCGTGTCGATTTCCTGATCCAGGACGACGGCGAGGTCATCGTCCGGCCCGCGGTCAGTGATGTCCGGGCCCTGAAAGGCATCCTGCCAAAGCCGGCCAGACCGGTATCCATCGAGGACATGGACAGGGCGGTCCGCAAGCGCGGAAGTGGGAGGTGATGATCGGTCTGGACACCAATGTTCTCGTCCGCTATCTGGTTCAGGACCATCCCACCCAGGCCAGCAAGGCCACACAGATCATCGAGAAGGGGGAGGAGGAGGCGTCCTTCTACATTACTTCGGTGGTACTGTGTGAGTTGGTCTGGGTCATGGAGAGTGCCTACGGCTACGGTCAGGATCTGGTCGTGCCGGCACTTGAGCAGATTCTCCGTACCGGTCAGTTCCGGTTTGAGGACAAAGACTTGCTCTGGCAAGCACTGACCGACTATCGGACCGGCAAGGGGGACTTCTCCGACCACCTGATCGGGCGTATCGGGGCCCGAGCGGGCTGCCTGCGAACCCTCACGTTTGACCGTAGCCTGAGGCGCTCGCCAAACTTCGGAATACTGTAACCAGGGCTCCCGCCCCGCCGGCCCACGAGGAACAGACCATGCCCCCCAACATCCTGCTCATCGTCCCCGAGGATACGGGTCTCGAACTCTCCTGCTATGGGGACCCCAACGTCCGCACGCCGCACCTGGACCGCCTGGCGGCAGATGGCTGCCGCTTTACCCGCGCCTATGTAACCCAGGCGGTCTGCTCGCCGGGCCGCGCCAGCATTCTCACCGGTCTCTACCCGCACGAGTGCGGTCAGATCGGCCTGGCCTCTCACAAGTTCGCCATGTATCGCCCGTGGCCCAGCGTACCCACGTTTCTCAAACAGGCGGGCTACCGCACCGCCCGCCTCGGCAAGCTGCACGTGCTGCCCGAGTCGGCTTTCGCCTTCGATCACGTCTGGACCAGCAGCACCGCCAACAGCTTCGGCAGTCGCGACGTGGCGGAGGTCGCCCGGGAGGCGGGTGCCTTCGTCAATAACGGCGATGAACCGTTCTTCCTGATGGTCTGTAACGCCGACGCACATCTTCCCTGGCTGCGGCAGGAAGCCGGCCTTCCCCGCGTCCCTCTCAACGCCGACGATGTGCGCCTGCCGTCAGCCGTTGGCTGCGATTCGCCTCGCCTGCGCGAGCACGCCGCCGACTATTACAACTGCGTCTCGCGGCTGGACAGCGGCGTCGGCCTTCTGCTTGCCGAACTCGAGGCTTCCGGAAAGGCCGACGAGACGCTGGTCATCTACGTAAGCGATCACGGACCGCAGTTCTCGCGCGGCAAATGCTGCGTCACCGAACTGGCATTGCAAGCCCCGTTGATCATGCGCTGGCCCGGAGTGTCAATGCCGGGCACCGTCGCCGATCCTCTAGTGTCGCAGGTCGACGTGCTGCCGACCATTCTCGACGCTGTCGGCCTCCAGTCGCCCGCAAAGGGATCCGGGGAGTCGCTGCGTCCTTTCCTCGATGGCGGGTCGGCGGTGCAGTGGCGGACACACCTTTTTGCGGAGTGGAATGTGAGCCACTCCTTGAAACTCGATCAGGGCCTCTTTTACCCGTCCCGTACCGTTCGCGACGACCGCTACAAACTCGTGCACAACCTGCTGCACGGCGAAGCCAACCCGACGGAGAGATACTACACGAAGCAGCAACGCATCGACACTGGCTGTACGCAGCAGGAGATCGATGCCGCCCCGCGTCACGTGGGTGCAGCTTACGCCCGTTGGCGCAACCCGCCCGCCTTCGAGCTCTATGATCTACATACCGATCCGTGTGAATGGCACGACCTGGCCGATGACCCGACCATGTGCACAATTCGCGACGGGCTCATCGATCGTCTCCTGACATGGCGGCAGGAAACACAGGACCCCTTCCTCGCCCCGGAGAAGCTGATGGGCTTCCGCAGAGTTCACGACCGGGTGTGCGACCAGGATCGCAATGTCGGACGCGACCCCGACTTCGAGTGGCCCTACGTCAGCGACTTCGCACCACAGGCATGATCTCGACCCAAGCCGGATGGGCGCTGACTTCCGCGGCGAGCGCACCGGTCAGGCTATGGCCATAGGCGGGCAGGCCGAAGCAGACGCCAACGATAAGGCCGAAGTACATCGGGTTCCTGACGATGCGGTAGATACCGTGTGTGATCAGCCTGTGGTCTTCGCGGATGACGACCGAAGCGGAGTAATTCTTGTACAGCGTAATCTGCCCCCAGCACATAATCCCCAACCCAATGACGAACAGGAACATCCCGGTGACCGTCAGGGCCGGTAGTTCGGCCATGCTACTCGGGTGGGAGATCGAATCCCAGAGTCGCCACCACAATCCGCTGAGCGCGTCCCGGGTCAGGAAACTCAACTCCAAGACAAAGACGGCCATCGCAGGGATCGCGAACTGGATGAGGTCCTTCTTGAACGCGCTCCGGACGTTCCTTGGCATTGCGTAGGGGCTTCTCTTTGCCATCGTCCTGATTTCGCATCGGTGTATGGCTCGCGGTCTGACTCCAGGATAGTGCCGTCCCTGACCCGGAGCCATGCTCGATAACCAGCCCGAAGCGCCACGAGCGATGTGCCAACGCCGTGATCCGGCGTCGCTCCGCCGCACTCGCATCCACTATTGGCCGGCACGAATGGCGGTGGGGCTCAGGCCGCGGTTGCGGCGCATGAACTTGTTGAAGCCGTGGCGGTCAGGAATGCCGACGCGGGCGCCCACCGCGTGTATCGGCAGGGAGCTCTGGCGCAGCAGGTCCTCGGCCAGTTGGGCACGGCGGTCGCGGATGCAGGCCGAGACCGGCTTGCCGAGGAGTTCGGCAAAGAGCTGGTCGAGCCGGCGCCGGGAGTAGCCGACGGCCTCTGCGAGCGCTTCGGGTGTCAGTGAGGCGTCGGCGGTGTTTTCGCGGATCCGCCTCTGTACCTCCTCTATTATGTGCGCCCGGTCCTGGTGTCCCGCCTCGGCCGTCCGGGCAATCCGCACCAGGCGCCACAACAGCAGCCGCGCCAGCAGGTCACTCTCGAGGCGGTCGGTCTCCCGCAATTCCATGCAGGCGGCGAAGTCCCGCAGCATCGCGTCGGCCGACATCCCACAGGGCATGATCGCCGGCAGTTCGACCGAGTTCGACGCCGTGGTCACTGAACCGTAGCGAAATTCCAGGTAGAAGTGATTCACCGGTCGTTCCGTGGTGTAGATCCGGTCCGAATCCGGCGGGATGATGACAAGGTCATGGGTCTTGATCATCAGACACCACCGCCGCCGGCCCTTTCTCAGCACCAGCGATGTCGGCCCTTCGAACAATCCCAACTGCCAGGTGGGCGCCGGCGTGTATCGCTCAACGCGCTCGACTCCCACGGGCGAGTATCCCACGGCGAGCGCCTCCGGCTCAAGACGTAGCGGTACTGACCATCGGGGGTGTTCAGGTGTTTCCATATATGACCACAGTTCAGTTCCAATAACACCAATACACACAACGGTTACGACAGCGGTATGGTAAGTGGCGCCAATTCCCGGCGCAACGGGACCGTCTGCACCACAGTGCTTTCGGGCTGTTGTGCGCCAATTACGACCACAAGACGAGGGACATTCGATGCAGTCGCAGGTTCTGTCCGATGAGGATGTGGGAAGTATTCACGAAGCGACACGGAAGGTGCTGGCCAAGACCGGCGTCGGGTTCAAGGACAGCCCACAAGCCCTGGAGATCTTCAGGACTGCGGGTTGCCGGGTGGATGACGAGCGGGTTCACTTTTCGCACGAGGTGATAACGGAAGGGCTCGCACGCATCCCCGACCGGGACAGTCTCGACTACTACAACCACTTCCTGGGTTTTACGGGACCGGTTTCGTTAGGACAGGGCGATGTCAGTTTCGGCCTGATCGGCAATGCGTTCACCATCCACGACTATGAAGCCGGTGAGGCGCGGAGCTGTCTGGAGTCCGACGTCAACGACAAGCTTCTGGTGTTGGATTCCCTGCCCAACTTCGACTATGACTGCTGCAACCTCTTCACGGCTCACGATCGCGGCATCGCTGACCCTGTTGCCCGACCGTACGACAACTCAGAAGCGGGAACGCGTTTTCTGCGCCAGTGGGTCCGCGGCCGTGCCGTGCCCGGCCGCAAGACGATGCCCTTTGGCTGTATCAACACGACGCAGGAGGAAGTTCGATTGACCGTTCTTGGTCGAGCCATTCTTGAGGGGGTTGAGTCAACCGAGGCCCTGCTGAAACGCCAGCTGAGCTTTGTCTGGTGCAACCCCCTCAGCCCGCTGCGCATCAAAGGCTCCGAAGCCAACGCCATCATCGCCGCCGCGCGCTCAGGTGTAGGCATGAACATGATCTCGCCGGAGGTGATGTGGGGCGCGACGGGCCCCGTGACATTGGCCGGTTCACTTGTGCAGCACAATGCAGAAGTGTTGGCAGGTGTCCTACTCAGCCAATTCGCCAGCCCGGGGTCGGCCTGCATCTACGGGTGTGTCAGCGCTCCCATGGACATGCATACCGCCGACACGCACCATGGGGCCTTTGAAACGGCCCTTTTCGATGCCGCCGCCGTGCAACTGGCCGACCGTTACGGTTTGCCGTCCCGCATATCTCCGGGCAATACATCCCAGGTGCGTCCAGGCCCCCGGGCCTATGGGGAAACCGCCATGGGGTTATATCTCGGAGCGGCCGCCGGTGGAAATATCATTACGACCGGACTGCTCGATTCAACCATCCGCATCAGCTATGAGCATCTGGTCGTGGTGGACGAACTGATCAACCAGGTCCGCAACATCACCAAACCCGTGGCCACCGATGCCGACAGCCTGGCTCTGGACGTGATCGACCGGGTCTGCAATGGGGACGGCAACTTCCTTGCCGACGACCACACGCTGGCGAATATGAAGCGGGATGTTCACTACTCCGCCTTCACCGGGCGTACTGAAGACTCCTTCATGGATGTCTATGACCGGGCTCATCAGACGGTTGAGCAGATCCTCGCCCGGCGCGATACCGACGAACACGTCGACAAGGATGTCCTTGACCGTCTGGCAACCGTAGAAGCGCGGCTCAAGGAGGACGACACCACCTGGCGCACCGGCGAAGGCGACTGGTGGCGGACATACCTGGAGGATTTGACATGAGTAACAACGGATTCAACACAGAGGCCATTCACGCCGGCAGAGATGCCAGACACTCGTCCACGCCCATTCACGTGGCCGCGACAGCCGCAGGATACTATACGCGGGGCGGAAATCCGTCCATCGAGGCCCTGGAACAGGCCATTGCGGCTCTGGAAGGTGGCAACCAAGCGATTGCCTGTGCCTGCGGCATGGCGGCCATTACCCAGACCTTGCTGTCATTGCTCAAATCGGGCGACCACGTCGTCTGTCACCGCAGTGTCTACGACTGGACCGACTGGTGGCTGCGCGATGAGATGCCACGCTTCGGTGTCGAGACCACCCAGGTCGATCTGCGCGATGCAGAAGCCTTTGCTGATGCCCTGCGCCCCAATACACGCATCGTCTACTTTGAGCCCCTGAGCAATCCTGGGCTGGATCTGATCGACCTGCGCGCAATCGTCTCCGTCGCGCACGATGCCGGCGCGCTGGTTGTGGTGGATAACACGTTTCTCTCCCCGGCCCTGCTGCGACCACTCGAGCATGGCGCCGACATTGTGCTGCACTCAGCAACAAAGTTCCTCAATGGCCATGGCGATGCGCTGGGCGGGGTAGCGGTCATGGACGACCCTGAGCTTTACGACAAGGTCTACCGCTCGCGCAATCTTCAGGGCGGCGTAATCAGCCCGTTCAACGCGTTTCTTATCATGCGGGGTATGGAAACACTGTCCATACGTATGAACCAGCACGGCACCAATGCCATGAAGGTCGCCAGATTCCTTTCCGGTCACTCGTCCGTGAGCGAGGTCCGATACCCGGGACTCGAATCCCATCCCGACGTCAGGACGGCAGAAGAGCTGCTCCCCAAGGGATGCGGGGGCATGGTCGGCCTGACGATAAAGGGAGGACAGAGCGCGGGACATCAATTCGCAGGATCCCTGCAACTGGTGCGTCCCTGGGTCAGTCTTGGCGACACCGGCTCACTGGTCTATGGGCGACAGTGCGAGCCGCGTAAGGGCATACCCGAAGGGTTCGCCCGACTGTCGGTCGGCCTCGAAGACGCCGAGGACATCATCGCCGACCTGGACCAGGCCTTGAACAAGACACACACTGAGAGCGGCACGGCTAGCGCAACGCACGGAGATTGACATGACGATATTCGAGCGGCCGCCAAGGTGGCGTCTGTGCTGATGAAGGGGTTCGGGGGCTAGGTGGCTTGCCTCCTCTTCCCCTTCCGATACAATCGCTCAACCGCCTTGTCGACGGCGAGATTG
>PBSR01000253.1 GCA_002726335.1 Gemmatimonadaceae bacterium | reverse complement strand
CTTCACGACGAGGCCATTCGTCTTTTCCGGCACGAAGCTGGAGCTGAATTACTCGACATCAGCAGTTGGCTGCGCAAAGGCCGAGCTGCAGGATGCCTCGGGCGTGGCCGTGCCCGGGTTCACCTTCGCCGACTCTCAGGAGCTGTTCGGCGACGAGATCGCCGGCACCATCGGCTGGGGAGAGGGTGCTGATGCCAGCACCCTTGCGGGGCAGCCTGTCCGTCTGCGGTTCGAGCTGCGCGATGCCGATCTGTTCGCTTTTCGCTTCCGATAGCTGTCCCTGGCAGAGCGTCGCAGAAAGCGCTTGTCCCGGTAACACCGGTGCGGTAGCCATTCGGTATGCGAATCCTGCTGCTGGCCGACACGCACATCGGCTTCGACCTGCCGTCCCGTCCGCGCGTCACACGTCGGCGTCGCGGCCACGACTTTCTCGCCAACTTCCGGCGCGCCCTCCAGCCCGCTCTTGCGGGCGAGGTCGATCTCGTCGTCCATGGCGGCGACCTGCTGCACCGCAGCAAGGTTCCACCGGGTGTCGTCGAGATGGCCATGCAGCCGCTGATGCAGGTGGCCGCCTCCGGCATCCCCGTCTATCTGGTCCCCGGTAACCACGAACGATCGCAGATCCCGATGCACCTGTGGGCCAGCCACCCGCTGATCCACATTTTCGATCGGCCCAGGACATTCCTGCAGGCTGTGGGCGATCGGACCGTCGCCCTCTCCGGGTTCCCCTTCGTGCGCGACGTACGCGACCGTTTCACCTCTCTGATCGAGGCGACGGACCAACGGCGAGTTGAGGCGGATGTCTCCCTCCTGTGCATTCACCAGGCGGTGGAGGGTTCGCGGGTCGGCAATGGCGGCCAAGGAGACTTCACCTTCCGCTACGGGACTGACGTCGTTCGGGGTCACCACATTCCGCCAGGGTTTGACGCGGTCCTCTCAGGCCACATCCACCGTGCCCAGGTGCTTCGTCAGAACCTCCACGGTGTGCCACTGGCCGCCCCCGTCATCTACCCCGGCTCGGTGGAGCGCACGTCCTGGGCCGAGCGTGGTGAGGAAAAGGTCTGCGCCGTCGTGACGGTGGACGAGTCGGGAGCTTCGGCGCGTGGACCGTGTGCTGTCGAGTGGGTGCCTCTGCACGCCCGTCCCATGGTGGATCTCACCGTCCGATCTGCCCCGGCGCGCGAAGCCTTCGAAGCCGAACTGCTGGGGAGGCTGCACCAGCTGCAATCCGATGCCATCGTACGGGTGCACCTTCAGGGCCCCCCGCACAGGGGAGCACAGTTGGCGCTGGGTGCACAGAATCTGAGAAGACTGGCGCCGGCGACGATGAACATCTCGGCCGCCCGAGTCCCGGAGGCGGGCTAGTGCCCTGTCAGAGTCAGGCGGTTGTCCCTACTATCTACGGATGCTCGAGAACCAGACCATTCTCGTCGCCGGTGGCTCCGGCTTCATCGGCTCCCACCTGGTGCAGGCCCTGGCATCCACAGGGAACAATCGCGTCCTCTCTCTCGACACCTATTTCACCGGCACGCGTGACAACCACGTGGCCGGCGTCGAGTACATCGAGGGCCACACAAAGGACATCGCTGATCTCTGTCCCGACGCTCCCGACCTCGTGTTCCATCTCGGCGAGTACTCCCGCGTCGAACAGAGCTTCCAGGATATGGCCCTCGTCTGGGATCTCAACAAGGCCGGCACCTTCGGTGTAGTCGAGTACTGCCGTCAGCGCGGCAGCAAGCTCGTCTACGCGGGCTCGAGCACAAAGTTCGCCGATGGCGGGATGGGGCGGGACCAGAGCCCCTACGCCTGGACCAAAGCCACGAACACCGAGCTGGTCATGAACTATGGCCAGTGGTTCGGCCTCGAGTTCGCCATCACCTACTTCTACAACGTCTACGGTCCACGCGAGATCACGTGTGGCGAGTACGCCACGGTGCTCGGCATCTTCCGCAGCCAGTTCGAGGCCGGTGTGCCCCTCACGGTCGTCTCCCCGGGTACGCAGCGCCGCAACTTCACCCATGTCGACGACATCGTCCGTGGCCTCATTCTCGTGGGCGAGCACGGCAGCGGTGACGAATACGGTCTCGGCGCCGACGCCAGCTATTCCGTCCTCGAAATCGCCGGTCTGTTCGGCGGTCAGACGCACATGCTGCCCGAACGCCGGGGCAATCGTATGGACGCGGCCCTCGACTCGAGCAAAGCCACAAGTCTGGGCTGGCACACGGAGCGCTGCGTCGAGCAGTACATCGCCGGAATCGTCAAGGCCAAGAGCAACGGCTCGACCGGCTGATCCCTTCCTTCAGGAGAGACCCGCGTGAAGTGCATCATGGTCATGTTCGACTCGCTCAACCGACACTTGCTGCCGCCGTACAATGCGGCCACGCCGGTGCTGGCACCCAACTTCAGCCGTCTGGCCAGACGCACTGCCACCTTCGACACCAGCTACGTCTGTTCCATGCCGTGTATGCCGGCGCGCCGCGACCTGCACACGGGGCGGCCGAACTTCCTGCACTGCCCGTGGGGTCCGCTGGAGCCCTTCGACGACTCGGTACCGCAGATGCTGCAGGACGCCGGCGTCTACACTCACCTGTGCTCCGATCACTACCACTACTGGGAAGATGGCGGCTCCACCTACCACGGGCGCTACTCCTCGTGGGAGTTCTACCGCGGTCAGGAGGGAGACCCCCACATCGGCCAGGTGGCCGATCCGGTGATCCCGGACAACATCAACCCCAAGGGCCGGCGCCCGGACTGGGTCAACCGGCAGCACCAGACGCGCGATCAGGATCATTCCCAGACGCAGACCTTCGACGCCGGCTGCCGCTTCATCGAACGCAACGCCGACGAGGACGACTGGTTCCTGCAGCTGGAATGCTTCGATCCGCACGAACCTTTCGTCAGCCACCGGCACTACAAGGACATGTACCCGTCCGACTACGACGGACCGCTGTTCGACTGGCCCGGGTACGGCGAGGCCACCGAGACTCCCGAACAGTGTGACGAGGCCCGGCGCAACTACGCGGCTTTGATGTCGAAGTGCGACAACAGCCTCGGCCACGTCCTCGACCTGATGGATCGGCACGAGATGTGGCAGGACACCATGCTCATCGTCTGCACCGACCACGGCTTCCTTCTCGGTGAGCATGGCGGCTGGGCGAAGAACTGGCCGCCTTTGTATGAAGAGATCGCGCACACGCCGTTCTTCGTCTGGGACCCACGCTCCCCCGGCGCCGCGGGCCAGAGACGTGAGGCATTGGTGCAGCCGGCCATCGACATCGGACCGACGCTGCTGCGCTTCTTCGGCCAGGAGCCGACGGAGCGTATGCTGGGCCACGACCTGGCCGGAGTCGTGGTCGACGACAGCCCGGTGCGCGACGCTGCCATCTTCGGCTATCACGGCAACCGAGTGAATATCACTGACGGTCGCTACGTCTACCTGCGCACGAGCCGCTCTGACGACAACCAGCCGTTGCACACGCACACGCTCATGCCCGCTTCGATGCGCGGCTTCAAGGGCAATCTCACCGACGTCGAGCTGGCGGAGCCCTTCTCCTTCACCAGGGGGATGAAGCTGTTGCGGATTCCGACGAAGGGCAGCCTGTCGCAGCCGGTGGGCGGCCCCGTGGGTGACCTGCTCTACGACGTGGCAGCCGACCCGCAGCAACAGACGCCCGTGGCTGATGACGGTGTCGTCGAACGCCTGTCGGCGAGAATGGCCGAGCTGATGCGCGAATGCGACGCACCGGCCGACCAGTTCCAGCGGCTGGGGCTGGCGTGACCGAAGCGTACCTGCGGTCGCCCCGGGTCATCCTCGACCCGGGACCCGAGTACGCTGACAGCACGAGGCAGTTCCAGGGCATCCCGGGTATTGAGAGAGCGACATCGGGCCGTCTGTGGTCCACCTGGTACGGTGGCCGGGGCCCCGGCGAAGACCATCTCAACCACGTGCTGCTGGCCACCAGTGACGACGACGGTGACACCTGGTCGTCCCCCTGCCTGATCGTCGATCCCGACGGCGACGGCCCCACGCGTGCCTACGACCCGTGTCTGTGGCACGATCCCGGGGGGCGCCTGTGGCTGTTGTGGGCCCAGGGGTATGAGAAACACGCCGATGCCGCCGCCGGCGTCTGGGCAATCACCACAACGGATTCCGATGACGAACGGCCATCGTGGTCGACGCCTCGCCGCCTGTGCGATGGGATCATGATGAACAAGCCCGTCGTCGCCAGTTCCGGTCGGTGGCTGATCGCGGCAGCCCGCTGGCGCACCGAGGGCAGCTGCGTCGTCTTCGGCTCTGACGATGACGGCGCCTCGTGGCAGCGACTGGGTGCGGCCAGCGTCCCCGAAGAGCACCGCAGCTGTGACGAGCATATGCTCGTCGAGCGGCTGGACGGCAGTCAGTGGATGCTCGTGCGCACCACCTATGGCATCGGCGAGAGCACATCGACGGATGGCGGCCACAGCTGGAGTCCGGTGCAGCCCACTGCCCTCGCTCATCCCGTGACCCGGTTCTTCATCCGCCGCCTGGCCTCAACACGCCTGCTGCTGGTCAAGCACGGTCCTCTGGCCAAACGTACCGAGCGTTCGCACCTGACGGCCTATCTGTCCGATGACGACGGTCTGTCGTGGCAGGGAGGCCTGTTGCTCGACGAACGGACCGGCGTCTCCTACCCCGATGGTGTAGAGGCCGCCGGTGGATCGGTTTTCCTGACCTACGACTACGACCGGCGCGGGGCGAAGCAGATCCTGATGACGAGGTTCTCGGAAGACGACGTGCTCGCCGGCGGTGCCAGCTCCGCTGCGGCAGCCATGCGTGTCGTCAACCAGGCCGCGGGAGGGCCGTCCTGATGCCGGCCGTCGGCGCCAATATGGCGATCCTGCGGGAGGGGACGATCCTGCTGCAGCAGCGCGAGGACTTCGAAGTCTGGGCCATGCCCGGAGGCGGGACGGAGCCCGGCGAGAGTCAGGCCGAAACCGCCGTCCGCGAGGCGCGTGAGGAAACCGGACTCGAAGTGGAGATCACCGGGCTCGTCGGCTGCTACATGGGGTCGGCCCTCAACCCGGAGCTGCACTCTGTCTGCTTCCGCGGCTCACCGGTGGGCGGCGATCTGCTGCCCCAGGGGAGTGAGGTCCTCGACCTGCGCTGGTTCCCGGTGGACGAGTTGCCCGCCGATATGTTCTGGTGGCACCGCCAGCAGATTGTCGACGCCGCAGCCGGCATCCACGGAGCGGCCTGGCGTTTCGAGATCAATGCCGCAGAGCCGTTTGATTCACGTGCTCAGCTCTATCAGCTGCGCGACCGATCCAGTATGTCACGCGTTGGTTTTTACCGTCAGATGTTCGAAAGCGGCGATCTGAACCGCTCGATCTGCCACTCGAAAGGAGTCCGCCATGGCTGATAAGTTGACCGAACCACAGCAGCAGGCCGCCCACCGCTGGTATGCCGCCGAGTGCAACAACCAGTGCTGGGGCCTGACGACGACCCAACGCACTGCCGAGCAGGACGCGCAGATGCTGCACATGGCCCATGCCGCCGCCTACCACTGGGCCGCCGTGGGCGAAACGATCCATCACATGCGGGCGACCAGCTGCTGGCCCACGTCCACGCCCTGCTCGGCATGGGCGATACGGCCCTGCGCTACGCCCAAGCCTGTCACGAGTACTTCACCACCCATGAGACCCCGGACTGGGAACTGGCATTCACTCACGCCATTCTGGCCCAGGCCGCCGCCGTCGCCGGTGATGGCGATCTTCACGCCAGCGCCTATGCCGAGGCAGAGACCACCATGGCGGCCATCGCTGATCCGGAGGATCGAGCCATCGTGGAGGAGACCTTCGCGCTCGTGCCCGCGCCGTGATGGCCAGCGTCGTGACCGGCCGCACCTACTCGGGCCGCGGCAGACCGCTGCACTGATGCGGAGACGAGCCTCATCGATACATTCTGCAAGGACCAGAAATACGTGATGGAACTGAATCGACAGGAGCTCGCAGATGTCTATTCGACCGGTACGACAGATCATCGAGGCCGAACCCAAGATGGAGGGCGCCGGTGTACACCTTCACCGCGCCTTCGGTTTCGGCAGGACCGATGACTTCGACCCCTTTCTGCTGTTCGACGACTTCCGTAACGACGATCCGGAAAAGTACCGCGCCGGCTTCCCCTGGCACCCCCACCGCGGGATCGAGACGATCACCTACGTACTGGCAGGCACCGTCGAGCATGGCGACAGTCTCGGCAACAAGGGGACCCTGGGGGCCGGTGATGCCCAGTGGATGACGGCGGGTTCGGGAATCCTGCATCAGGAGATGCCGAAAGGCGATCCCGGGGGCCTGATGCACGGCTTTCAGTTGTGGGCCAACCTGCCGCGATCACACAAGATGACGGAGCCTCGCTACCAGGATGTCGCCGCCGCTGACGTCCCGGAGATCACCGACGACGACGGCACGAAGGTTCGCGTCGTCTGCGGCGAGTTCTGGGGGCAGCGCGGCCCGGTGGACGGCATCGCCGCCGATCCGAACTACCTCGACGTCTATGTGCCACCGGGGCAGAAGAAGAGCCTCCCCGTGGAGACCTCTCGCCACGCTTTCGCCTACGTCTTCGACGGTTCGGGAGGCTTCCGTGACGCCTCCGATCCACAGAGTGTCGTCACCGAACGTTTCGACGAGCAGGGCGAAGCCGGAGTGGATGCGGCCAACCGGTCCCTCATCCTGTTCGATTCGGGTGACGAGATCACGGTGCAGGCCGGCGATGAAGGCATCCGCTTCCTGTTGGTCTCCGGTCAGCCTCTGCGCGAACCCGTCGCCTGGCGGGGCCCCATCGTGATGAATGCCCAGGAGGAACTGCGCCAGGCCTGGGCCGAGCTGAATGACGGCACCTTCATCAAGAGGTAGTCAGCCCCTGCTGTCCCACCGGGATGGACGGCGTCGCTCACCGAACTACATTCCCGGTCAACCGGCCTCGAGATGGAGTCCTGTGCATGGATGATTTCGAAACACAGCAGAAGCTCAGAATCCCCTGGTATCGAACCAAGATCGAGCGTGAACTCCTCGCGGATCTGAACCGGCGCAGCAACATCCTCGGTTTTCTGCAGACTCTCGGGTACCTGGGGACCCTGACAGCCACCGGCGCATTGGCATGGTGGACGACACTACATCTGGTGTGGTACTGGTCGATTCCTGCCTTCTTTCTGCACGGGATCTGCTACGCCTTCATCATCAATGGCTTTCACGAGCTGGTGCACAGCTCCGTGTTCCGCACCCAGCCCCTCAACACGTTCTTCCTGTATGTGCTGAGCTTTCTCGGTTGGTACAACCCCATCCACTTCTGGGCGAGCCACACGGCGCACCACAAATACACCCTGCACCCGCCCGAGGATGGCGAGGTCGTCTTTCCTGTCCATCTTGTGCTGAAGGACTTTCTGCGCAACGGCATCGTCAGTCCCCACGGCGCCCGTGCCCGGATCCTGGGCACGATCCGCCGCGGCTTCTTCGGTCGACTGAACCCGGGTTGGGATCAGCGACTGTTCCCTCCCGAAAATGTCGATGGCCGCCGCCGACTGTTCCGCTGGGACCGGATCATGACACTTGGCCACGTCCTCCTCGTGGCCGGCGCGCTCTACCTGGGCTGGTGGCAGCTTCCCGTACTGGTCACCCTCGGCTCCTTCTACGGGGGGATCCTCTTCCTGTTCTGCAACAGTGCCCAGCACATCGGGCTCACCGACAACGTACCGGACTTTCGCCTGTGCTCGCGCACGATCTATCTCAATCCCATCGTGCGGTTTCTGTACTGGCACATGAATTTCCACATCGAGCACCACATGTACGCCGCCGTGCCCTGCTACCGGCTGGGCCGGCTGCATACAGCCATGCAGTATGATCTCCCTCCCACGCCGTCCGGCCTCATCGCCACATGGCGCGAAATCTTCGCTATCGTCGAGCGCCAGCAGGTCGAACCTGACTATCAGTTCCGGCCTGAGGTGCCAGCGGCAGAGGCTGCCGGTTGAACGGCCCCATGGCCCCCGTCACCCTCGCCGTCGTCGGCGCCGGCAGCCGCGGTACCGGGTATGCCGGTTTCGCCGAGCAGCACCCCGATCAGGCGAGCGTGGTCGCCGTGGCCGAACCACGCGACGCCTACCGTGATCCCCTCGTGGCGCGGCATAGCGTGAGCCCTGATCACGCCTTCACTGACTGGCGTGACCTGGCAGCGGCGCCGAAGCTTGCCGATGCCGTCCTCATCTGCACTCAGGACGCCATGCACGTCGAGCCCGCCGTGGCCTTCGCCGACGCCGGGTACCACATCCTGCTGGAAAAGCCGATGGCCACCGACGAAGACGGCTGTCGGCAGATCGTCACTGCCGTACGCCAGGCGGGTGTGCTGTTCGCCGTCGCCCACGTGACGCGATACACGCCCTTCACCCGGCGCCTGAAGGCGATCGTCGACAGCGGTGCCATCGGCGATCTGGTCTGCCTGCAACGGCTCGAGCCGGTGGGGTACTGGCACCAGGCCCACTCCTTTGTTCGCGGCAACTGGCGCAATGAGACCGAGTCTTCGCCCATGCTCCTGGCCAAATCCTGCCATGACCTCGACTGGATCCGCCACATCATGGGTGTCCCCTGCCGCGCCGTGTCCTCCTTCGGCTCGCTCCGGCACTTCCGCCGTGAGGCAGCGCCCGAAGGGGCCGCCGACAACTGCCTGGACTGTTCCGTCGAATCCGACTGTCCCTATTCGGCCCCGCGCTATTACCTCGAACAGCTCGCCGATGGCCACATGGGGTGGCCCCTCGACGTACTCACTCCCGAGCCGACAACAGCGACGGTGACCACAGCTCTGCGGGAGGGCCCCTACGGCCGCTGTGTCTACGGCTGCGACAACGACGTGGTCGACAATCAGGTGGTGAACATGGAGTTCGAAGGGTCACGCTCGGCGTCCTTCACCATGACCGCCTTCACCGAAGCGGCAGGCCGCCGCACGGAACTGTTCGGCAGCCGTGGCCATATTCGCGGCGACGGCCGCCACCTGCAGGTGTTCGATTTTCTCACCGATCAGACCGAGAGGATCGATACGGCCGCCGTCGATTCCTCTATCCTCGGGGGACATGGTGGTGGTGACTTCGGACTCATGGATGGCTTCGTGCAGGCCGTACGCCACGACGATTCCTCCCACATCCTCTCCGGACCGGAAGAGACGCTGGAAACCCACCTGATGGTCTTCGCCGCGGAACGCGCCCGGCACGAGCAGCCGGGTCGTCGACGTGGCGCCGTAGCACGATGAGATCTCTGTACCTCTGGCTCCTTGCCGTCCTGCTCGCGGCGGCTCCCGTCAACGCCTACCAGACGCTGTCCTCCCTGTCGTATTACATGGCGGAGGAGGAGGCCGTTCTGCTGTTTGTCGACCTGCCCGAGGACCTCGAGGCCACCGGGTTGCACGCCGATGTGTCGACGGCTGGTGGCACCCTCGTACGCAACGCCGTCGTCCGTCGCGGACGCCTGCCCTGGGTTGCCTTTCCCACCCGGGACCTGCCCTTGGGCGACTCGCGGGTCGAGGTGCATCTGCGTGCCGAGGGCCATCACCTGGGTTCCGCCTCGACGACGGTGAGACGCCTCCCGACGAAAGCCAACGCCGTCCAGATCGATCGTCTCAGCGGCGGCCTCATCGTCGGCGACCTGCCCTTCTTCCCTTTCGGGTTCTACTGCTATTCGCCAGTACAGCCGACACTGGCAGAGGAGGAGACGGTTCGCGGGTTCAATCTGATGAGTCCGTACCAGTCGAATGACCCGGCCGGTGTCGACGAACGCCGTCGGTACATGGACCGCGCCGCCGAGATGGGCATGAAGGTGCACTATCAGTTGCTGAGTGTCTCCGGCGGCGGCGGCGTCAACCTGGGAACCGCACCGGATACCTCGGCCACACGCCGGCAGGCCTGGTTGCGGTCTGAGGTGGAGGCCTTCCGCGATCACCCGGCCCTGCTGGCGTGGTACATCTCCGACGAGCCCACCGGCCACGGCGCCACGCCCGAACAACTCGAGACGGCGGCAGCCGTCGTTCGCGAGCTCGATCCGTACCATCCCGTGACCATCGTCTTTCTCAACCCTGGGGCTGCGGCACGCTTCTCAGGTGCCATGGATCTGGCCATGACGGATCCCTACCCGATTCCCAACGCCCCTCCCGGGGGTGTTGCCGACGCGGTCCGTACGGTGCACGACGCCGTGGCACCACGGATCCCGCTGTGGCTCGTGCCCCAGGCCTTCGGCGGCAACGAGTGGTGGTCGCGGGAGCCGACCGCGGCGGAACTGCGACTGATGACCTGGCTCGGCATCGTCGAGGGTGCAACGGGAATCCAGTACTTCATCCGCCATGGCCTCAGCGGCTTCCCCAAGTCGCCGGACACCTGGGCTGCCGCCAGTCGCGCCGCCCTCGAGGTGGCAGCGCTGACACCATTCCTGCTGTCACCGGAGGCGCGGCCCATGGTCGAAACCGGCGATGAGATGTTGCGGGCCACGGCCTGGCGCCACGATGGTGACGTCGTCGTTGCCGTCGTCAATACCAGAAACCTGCCGGTGGAGATGGCCGTCTCGCTTCCCGGCCTGGTCTGGGATCGCGGCGATGCCGAAGTGCTCTACGAGGACCGTGTCGTCGCCGTCAGGCAGACCTCGCGCACCGGTCCCTTCGGTCTCCTGCTGAAACCTGTGGGCCTCTTGACCGGACTGCTGCGCTCGGGTGACACAGCCACGGGCGTGCGCTTCGACGACATCATCGATGCCTACGGCGTCCGGCTCTATCGCTTCGCTGGCGCTACCGAACTGTCGAACAACCCGTTGAACATGCTCATCGATCCCAGCTTCGAGTGGGATGCGGCACCCTCGGTACCTGCCGCCGTCTATGCGGATGTCGGCACAGGCCGGGGCGCCACCTACTTCGTCGACAGCCGCAACGCCTCCCACGGCGATCGATCCCTGCGCCTGCATGCCCCCGGCGACGGTCAGCTCATCAGTGTCCGGCCCTACGCGCCGACCGTCGTCCCCGGGCACACCTATCGCTTCTCGGTACAGGCTCGCAGTGACGGGGAGGGTGCAATCCTGCGTCTGCGCAACGGCGGCGGCGCTGACTCCATCGACGTCGAGGTCTCCAGTGAGTGGCGGCGCTACACTCTCGACAGCGCCATTGACAACCTGTCGACGCGCGCCTGGCTGTCGGTGGGCCTGGCTGCCGCCGGCACGGCCTGGATCGATGACATGGAGCTGCTCGACATCTCACCGCAAATCACCGCCGTGCCCGATTCTGCCGGCCACACCGTCCGCCTGGAAGCGGCCGTCGACAATGCGACCTTGCGCTTTCGCCTAGATGGGACAGAGGCAACCGCAGCCGACACGGAGTATGACGGGCCTATCACCATCCTCGGCGGCGGTCAGCTACGCGTCGGGATGTTCGACGGCGGTCGGTCGATTTCGCAGGTCGGGCTCGACCTGTATCATCACCAGGCCCTCGGTCGCTTCGTCGATCTGGAACACCCTTACTCACAGCGCTATCCCGCCGCGGGACCGGGAGCCCTCGTCGACGGTATCCTCGGCACGGATCACTTCACCGACGGTCGCTGGCAGGGCTTTGAGGGCGAGGATCTGATTGCCGTCATCGACCTGGGCAGGCCGGTGGATGTGTCCACGGTACGCGTTCGCTTTCTGCAGAATCCGAACTCGTGGATCTGGCTGCCCCGGGTGATGGAGGTTCACCTTTCGGATGACGGCCGCACCTTCCGTCCCTTTGTCACGGCCGACCATACTGTGGACGAACGCGCCTCGAGCCCTGTCATTGAAGAACTGGAGGCGAGGTCGGCCAGCGCCCGGGCTCGCTACATCCGGATTCGAGCCCGATCGATGGGTGTGTGTCCCGACTGGCATCCGGGGGCCGGTGGCCCTGCGTGGATATTTGCCGACGAGATCCGCATAGCCGAAAACTGAGCAAGCTTTCGGCTACAGCAGGCTCCGCACCAGCTGGAGCAGGGCGTCCTTCTCCACGGGTTTTGGCACATAGTCAATGCCGCCCGCCTCATAGCCCTCCGCAATCTTCTCTCTGTCATCCTCAGCGGTGAGAAAGATGACGGGCAGATCCGCCATGCCGTCCATCTCCTTCAGTCGTCTGCAGGTCTCTACGCCATCCATGCCCGGCATGCGTATGTCGAGCAGGATGAGGTCGGGACGATTCGCCTCGATGACAGCGAGTGCCTGTTCGCCGCTGGTGGCGGCGAGCACGTTCACCCCCTGTGTCTGGAGCAGCTGATACAGCACGTCGATGTTGGCGGGAACGTCATCGACGACAAGAATCTTGACATCCTGCAGACTCCCGGCGCCGCCTGCTTCGGCCATGGACACGTCGTTCCTGATCGAGAGGAAGAGGGTTGACCACCTGAAAATAGGTCCGGAACGGGCATCGTGCAGCTTCGCAGCGGACGGATAGGCCTGTCTCGATCCTCTATATTCAGCAGCCCCGGTGTCTGACCCCAACCAGCAGGTGCATTTGCGGCGCCTAACCTGTCCGATTCTGCTCGCTCTGCTCATCTTCCGCGCGACATCGATCGAGGCGCACAATGGCGCCGTCGCCATCGCCTTGCCCGTGGATGACATCATTGTCGACGGTGATCTGTCGGACTGGCCTGATGACCTGATGGGGTACCCCGTTGCCGTGGCCGCCGCTGGCAGTGACGCACACAATCATGAAGACTTTCAGGCGTTCTTCAGAGTCGGGTACAGCGCTGCCGAAAACTCCCTGTATATCGGCATTGAGGTCGAGGACGAGTCGACCATCATCGATTCGTCGGCTGCCAGAGACTGGGATACCGAGGACGGCTGTGAGATCTACGTGGACCTGGCACATGGCGACAACAGTTTCGCCCGCCAGCACGTGATCCGTGGCAGCGGCCTGGGTGCTCCCTCCGAGGATGGGGACGGCGAGGCGTACGTGCGCTGGCGACGTCAGGAGGGCAGACACCAGTACGAGTGGAAGATCTCGCTGGCCGGGCTAGGTCATTCCCCGGTCGGGTCAGGCCGGACGATCAGCGTCGATGTCGTCGTCTGTGACAAGGATGCCGACGGTTCGTACTCGTGGATGGCATGGGGAAAAAACGAGGCGAAGACGGACAATCCGGATCGCCGTGGCGATGTCATACTTCTCCCGCCGTCGACGGAGACCGGGCGGGTTGGCGGACGAATCCAGTGGCACCGCGATGGTCGCCCCATCAGCGGCGCCCATGTTCGACTTCGATCTGTGGCGAATCCGGAGGTCTGGACTCGTCTCGAAACCGATATGGCCGGAGCCTACACGGTAGAGCTTCCCACAGGCGGATACGATGTCAGCGTCGAACTGGGGCATGGCGAGAACACCACACGGCGGGTCGAAGTACGAACCGGTGCCCTCGCCAGGGCCGATCTCATGGTGGAGCCCACCGATGGCGAGCGCGTCGTGCGCGGCCCGGGAACCACGGTCCCGGCGGACGGCATCCGCGAACGCACCTGGTCCAGCTTTGGGGCCACCGACGGCCTCGGTAATGGTTCGGTGACGGCCCTGTCTCAGGACGACGAGGGGTATCTGTGGATCGGCACCCAGGGAGGTCTCGTTCGCTACGACGGTGTCGCCTTCACGAACTACACCACCAGGGACGGGCTGGTGAACGACGAGATCAATGCCCTGCTGCGGGACCGGGAGGGTGACCTGTGGATCGGCACACAAGGAGGGTTGATCCGCTTCGACGGCGAATCCTTCGTCAACTATACGACCCGCGATGGCCTGGTCGACGTTCAGGTGTACGACCTTCTGCTGGACCACCGGGGACAGATCTGGGTCAATACGCAGGGCGGATTGAGCCGTTTTGACGGACACCAGTTCACCAATCTATCCGCCCTGCCCGGCCTGCATGAATCGGTCCAGGCCCTGCTCGAAGACCGTCAGGGAAGGATGTGGATATCAGCACTGGGAAAACTGTGGCGCTTCGATGGGAAGCGGCTCATCCCCTTCGACGAACCGCTCGGCACCGGGAACGTCGGTGCACTCTTCGAGGACTCGGGTGGCGGTCTCTGGGTCGAGGTGGATGAGGGCCTGATCCTGGTCAACGATGTGGACAGGCCACGCCGTAGACTGAAGCTGAAACAGGGCGAGCGCGTCCAGGCCGTCACGGAAGACCGGCAGGGCCGCATGTGGATCGCCACCGTAGAGAGCGGGTCGGCGGCCTCGGCCTCCAGTCGTCTCTTCCGCTACGACGGCCAGAAGCTCACCGACTTCTCGGATGTCGTGGATCTGGCCACGGTTCGGTCTCTGCTCGAGGACCGCGAGGGCAACGTCTGGATCGGCACGAGCAGCCGCCTCGTCCGCTACGACGCCGGAGACGTGACGCAGTTTGATGGACGCCACGGCGTGCCCGGTGACATCAGTTCGCTGGCCGAGGACAGGTCCGGAAACCTGTGGATCGGAACGGATGCTGGCCTCGTACGGTACGACGGCCTCGAGTTCACGACCTTCACCGCCGACGACGACCTGCCGAGCGACGCCGTGCGTGAGCTTCTCGTCGATCGCCACGGTGCTGTGTGGGCCAGTACCAGCGGCGCCGGCGTTGTCCGTTACGATGGCGCCGGTTTCACGTCGTTCACCAGTAGCGACGGTCTGTCACACAACAATGCCGGATTCATGGCCGAGACTCGAGACGGAGTTCTCTGGTTCGCCACAGCTGGCGGGGGGATCACCCGGTATGACGGTCGAGACTTCAGCAGCCTGACGACGGCGGACGGCCTGCCGAGCAACTCCGTGGGTGCTGTCGTCCAGGACACCCTCGGCCGCCTCTGGTGTACTACGTGGGGATCGGGTATCAGTCGTTACGACGGTGTGCAGGTCAAGACCTTCACCACCGACGATGGCCTGGTCCACAACGCGACGCAGCGCCTCGTTGTCGATGACCAGAACAATCTGTGGATCGGCACGACGAACGGATTGTCGCGATTCGACGGCGTCGGATTCACCAGCTTTTCGACTGCCGAGGGCCTGGTGCACAGTCTGATCCAGACGTTCGAGGTCGATCGACGTGGGCACTTGTGGATCGGTACCGAGGGAGGCATCAGCCGCTACGACGGCGTCACATTTCAGAGTCTGCTCAACCGTGACCGGCTGGGGGCACCCAGCATCACAGCCCTGCTCGAAGACCGAAATGGCGAGATGTGGATCGCCGTCCGCGGCCGGGGACTCATCCGCTATCGACCCAGCCGATCGCCACCGCCCGTCAGGATTACGGAAGTGGTGAGCGACCGGCGGCACGGACCGGTGACGCGACTGCGCCTCCCCTCGACGCAGCCGCTGGTGGCCTTCGAGTTCCGCGGTCTGAGCTTCAAGACCCCGCCAGCGAACATGCGCTATCGCTACCGCCTCGCGGGGTATGAACGGGGCTGGCAGGTCACCCGGGCACCGCGCGTTGAGTACCTCAACCTTCCGAGGGGAGACTACACCTTCGAGGTGGAGGCCATCGATCGTGACCTCGACCGTTCGGTCGAGGCGGCCCGTGTAGTACTTCAGATTCATTGGCCGTATGGCCAAATTGCTCTGTGGGGATCCCTTGTCGGTGCCTCCCTCCTCGCCGTGTTGCTGGGTGGGCGGGCGTACCGACAGCGACATCGGACGACACGGCTGCGGCAGCAGCAGCTGGCTCATTTCCGCGTGCGGGACCGCGTGTGGGAGATGCAGTTCGCCGGTGACATCGAACAGGTGATCGCCGCCGTAGGTGACACGCTGCAGGACATGGATATTACCTTCGAGTTCTTCGGCGCGAATGTTGTCGAGGCGGAAGAGACCCAGCTGCGGACCTATACGATGACCCGGGATGGCGAGTGAATCTACCATGGAACGCTGACACCGGCTTCTTCTCTCCTGCTACAGTTCTGGCGCGAAGCAGAGGTCGTCTACCGGCCGGACCTGCAGAGAGACGACCCCTTCGATGAGCTCGTCCACGTGCCTGAAGGGTTGCGCTCGATCGTCGATGTTCCCTTCTCCCACGGCACACTCGCGGTCAGCAGCCGGCAGCCCGATGTCTACCGATCGGAGGACATCGAGATGCTGCGCGAGCTGGCCGAGGTGTTGTCGGAGG
>PBSR01000252.1 GCA_002726335.1 Gemmatimonadaceae bacterium | reverse complement strand
CTCCTGGAACATCTTCTGCAGACGGGTCACCGCATCGGCCGCATCCGGATCGCGATCATCCCCTTCCGCCATGTGGCTGTCTGTCACATGCAGGATCGTGAGATCCTGTTCCAGCCCTTCTATACGGATCGAGGCCAGATCGTCGTCGGCTGGTTCGTGCTCGAAGCGCATCGTCAGCCCACCTCCGCCATCACCCTGGTGAGCACATCGATCGCCTGTTTCGCGTCTCCCATGCGATCGTCGCCACCCTCGCGCTCGATGTGCATGTCACCGGTGTAACCGCCTTCGCTCAGCACGGAGAGGAAGGCATGCCAGTCGACCTGCCCCTCCCCGACAGGCACCTCCGCACCCCAATCACCCGGCGTCGTCGTGCGCACGGCGTCCTTGATGTGGATCGACTTCACCCGCGGCAGCAGCTTGCGCAGCGCCTCGATGGGCTCGCCCTTGTCGTAGAGGATCATGTTCGCCGGATCGAAATTCACGCCGATGTTGCTCACGCCACGCTCTTCCATATGGTCGAAGAAGGCCCAGAGGTCGTCGGCCGTCTCCTGCCCGGTCTCGAACATCATGTCGAGGCCCTGCTCGCCGAAGATGCCCGCTACCGCCTCGATCCGGCCCGCCAGCTTCTGAAACTCGGCACTGGCCATGTCGTGCGGCAGAAAACCCGCATGGAACATCACGGCGGGCAGGCCGAAACGCTTCGCTCGAGCCGCCGCGCCTCGAGCCACCTCCTGATTGGCCTCCCAGTGTTCGTCTGGCACGATGCCCCCGGTGACCTTGATCGTTTCCATCGTCGTATAGTCCTCGCCGATGGTCCCGAACATGCCGGACACGACGCGGGCGCCCACCTTCTCCAGCGCTTCGGGTACACCGTCGACGATGCCGGCGTCGTCGCGATGGGGCACCAGACCCAGCTGCAGCTTCTTCAGGCCCAACTCACCCATGATACGCGCCATGTCGTCGGCGTTCTGTGGCAGCATCGACCAGCTGCACACACCCAGCTGCTGCGGTGTCTGCGTCGTCATCTCGAACTCCTTCTCATCTGTCTCAGTCCAGGTGCGTGTCGTACGGTCTGCCCTCAAGCAACTTCGCCGATCTCGTCGCGGCAAGACCCCTTCCCCGATCAGCTCAAGGCGGCTCCCACCGCATTCACATAGATCGAATAGATCGATGTGCTGCCTGCCATGAACAGGCGGTTCTTCTTGGTGCCGCCGAAGCACAGATTGCCAATCACCTCGGGCGTGTGCAGTATGGCCAGCAGCGTACCGTCCGGGGAGTGCACCCGTACGCCGTTCGTATCCGGGCCACCCCAACCCCAGCTGCACCACAGATTGCCTTCGGTGTCGCTGCGAATGCCGTCGGTGAAACCGGGGGCGAAGTCCGCGAAGACTCGCGGTTCCGTCGCCCCCGTGCCATCGGCCGTGACGTCGAACTCGATGATGTTCGCCGCGTAGTCGGGGCCGTCGGAGGCCCCCGAGTCGACGACGTAGACCTTTTGATAGTCCGGGGAAAAGCAGATCCCGTTCGGCCGATGCATCGGCCCTTCGGCGACGGCGCTCAACACTCCCGTCCTGCCATCTACCCGGTAGACCCGGGTCGGCAACTCCGGCGTCGCCAGGTGACCCTCGTACGGCCACAGGATCCCGTACCCTGGATCGGTGAACCACACCGACCCGTCCGCGTGCACCGCTGCGTCATTCGGCGCACTCAGTCGTTTGCCCTCGTACGAGTCGGCCAGCACGGTCCAGCTGCCGTCGTACTCCCGACGGGTCACCCGGCGCGTGTCGTGCTCGCAGGCAACCAGCCGGCCATGGTTGTCACGCGTGTGCCCGTTGGCGTAGTCGGACTCGGTCTGAAACACGCTGACGTGGCCGTCCTCCTCGCACCAGCGCAGGGTACGGTGATTGGGAATGTCGCTCCAGATCAGGCAGCCCCAGTCCCCCATCCACACCGGTCCCTCCGCCCACAACGCGGCATCGTGACCGACGCCGTGCCAGATCCGCTGCAGTGTGGCGTTGCCCTGTCTCGCCGTGAATCTTGTATCGATCACCTCCCAGGCCGGATCCGGGTAGGACACGGGAGTGTTCGCCGTCCAGTCGCGATCCGTTCCGAAGGGATCTTCATTCACAGCCTGCATCTTCCACTCCTCCTGATCGTCATGGTTGCCTGCCTCCGAGATCCGGGTATGATAGCCGAATATGGCAAGCCCTTCGAACATGCCTGAGGCTACCTATGCCGCCCTCGCCGAAGCCATGGGTCGGCCAGCGCCGTTTTCCGTCGTCACCACCGATACGCTGTGGACGGATGAGCACATCTCTGCGCAGATGCTGCGGTATCATCTCCAACCTGACGATGCGGCCGCCTCCCGGCCGGGTACCTTCATCGAGCGCTCGCTGGACTGGATCACGGAGCGCTTCAGATTGGCCCCGGGCCAGCGGGTCGTCGACTTCGGCTGCGGTCCCGGCCTCTACACCACGGGCTTCGCCCGGCGGGGTGCAGCCGTTACCGGTATCGACTTTTCTCTGAGATCTCTGGATCACGCCCGTGGCAGCGCGGCTGCCGCCGGCCTCGACATCGACTACGTCCATGCCGACTACGTGGGCTACCGACCCCGGGGTACCGCGGACCTGGTAACCCTCATCTATTGTGATCTGTGCCCCCTGCCACCCGACAGTCGCCACAGACTGTTGTGCACTTTTCGCGATCTCATAGCCGATGGCGGCCATCTGCTGCTCGACGTCGTCTCCCTGGTAGCCCTTGCCAGCAAGGAGGAGACCATTCTCTTCGATGAACGACTGCTGGACGGTTTCTGGGCTGCCGGACCCTACTACGGCGTCATGCGGTCCTTCCGTTACGACGACGAGAGGATCGGACTCGATCACTACACGATCTTCGAGCCGGAGCGTCGATGGGAAATCTACAACTGGCTGCAGTACTTCAGTCCGGAGAGTCTGCAGGCAGAATTTGCCGCCGCCGGTCTGCGTATCATCGAGACCTGCGCCAATGTCTGTGGTGATCCCTATGATGCCAACGGCGAGGAATTCGCCGTCATCGCTGTGGCGAACTGACCTGGACGTCTACGGCACGCTCTGCAGCCAGACCTGACGCTCCTTCTGTCGCACGAATCGTCCAGCGCCCCGGAAGGTCATTCCCGGCCAGGTCAAGCTGCACTGTCAGGCTGCCATCCCTTGCCGCGTAATCGCCGGTGAACTCCGCCTCCCTGCCCGCCGGGTCGACGACCTCCAGTTGCACCGGCACGACAGCCGGCACCGGACCCTCCGCATCGAGCACGGTAACCGTCAGATCCACGGATCCACCGAGGGTTGCCGTCGGCACGACGGACAGGTCCACGCCAGTCACCGGCCGGCGAACGACCAGGTAGATCCCCCCGCCACCTGGCGGCAGATTCGCCTCGAAGGAGATCCCCGTCGCTGTCGGCAGCAGTTGGACCGGCTGATGAGCCACCAGATCGTAGACCGTGCCGGTATCGCGCCGCAGGCTGAAACGCGCCGATGCGGGCAAACCCTCCTCCATCACGCGGCCGTGATGGCCCACGTAGTCACCGAAGGTGCGGCGGTCGTTGATGGCGAACATGTAGTCGGCGTCACGGTAGCGGCGGAAGCGCACCACCACATCCTGATTGTCGGACTCGCCGTAGCGCTCGAGGTAGGGATCGAGTTGGTCCCGCAGGTCCACGGCCAGCGCCTGAAGCGCCGCCTTGTCCTCGTCCGGTCGGCCCGATCGCCGCCGACTCTCCAGCAGGATGTCGGGCGTGATTCGGGGCGCCAGAGTCTCGTCGGCGATGATGATGCCGCCGCGTGCCTGAAACCGCTCCACCTGTGCGGCAACACCGGCGGTGAGCACGTCGCAGAACGGCATGACCAGTACATCGTAGGCCGCCAGTCCGTCGCGCAGGACGGTCTCGTCGAAAAGAATCTGAGGCTGGATCTGCGCGTACTGCAGGACGAGGTGCATGTCAGCCTCCCAGGACCCGCTCCAGCCGTGTGTTCCGCGGCTGGCGAAGACCTGTGAGGCGAAGCTTTCCAGCAGGGCCACCCTGGATGGACGATCCTCGTCCACCTGCAGCAGTGTCGGCCCCAGGGGTTGCACCACATCCCTCAGCATCGCGGTCAGGGCGGGGCGCGTCCCGGGATGGGTGAACTGATACGACCCGGTCTCGCTCTGCACGAGTGATCCCCAGCCGTGGTACATGATGCCGCGCACCGGGCGGGACAGCTTCGTCCACAGGGCTTCCCGCAGGTGATCGGGTGAGATCGTGATGAAGCGCGCCTCCGGTTGATCGTGTTCCCAGTCGGCCCGGATCGCCTCCTCCTCGGGCAGCTCGGGTGCCGTCTGCGACCGGTACCAGATGATCTGTGTCATCTTCATCACCTGCTGACCCGGCCGGCCGGCGGCCATGGCGAACAGTTCGTCGGCGGCCTGGCCGATCTTGATCGGGTCGGGATAGGAATAGGTCCACTGGGAGACGACATCGACCGCACCCCCCGACCCCCACAGCACCGGCACGCGGACCGCCGGATCGAAGAAGGTCCACAGATCGTCGCGGCCCGTGGACTTCAAGCCCTCGTGGACCTGCGTGTGCAGCGCGTTCCAGCCGTCGCCGTCTTTCCAGAACCAACGGTAGAAGGTCAACAGGGGGTCGTCATCGGCGACGACACGATCCGCGGGAAAACCGGACAGCGAGGCGTATCGTACGCCGCTCTTGCTGTCGACCAGGTCGGGGATATCCGCGCCGGCGAAGTCACGGAAGGCGGCACGGTCGTGATCGTGGAAACAGAGATCGGTGGCATCACGGATCTCGGAATGCACCAGAGAGGCCTGCAGCGCTGGGTAGTGGCCGAATGTCTCAGCTACCGAAACGCCGACGTTGTAGGCGTAGTCCTGAACGACGGGAAACCGGGCGCACACATTCTCCCGCTCCCGGGGGGCGCCCTGTCGGTCGACACGCGTGAACTCTTCACTCACTCCCTCGGTACGCCCCACCCAGCGTCCGGGGTACAGATAGACGGCTCCTCCCAGACCCCGGGTCAGCAGCTCGTCCAGGATCTCGCCCTGCGCCGCCAGGCGCTCGTCGGCGACGACCTGCGTACTCTCACCAGCTTCCCAGACCCTGGCGTAGTCCTGCAACCAGACAAGCCTGTGCGTGAAACCGATGTCACTCAGGGTCTCCGAGTCGCCGCCTCCCCACATGAGCACCGGCATGCGCGGAGGTTGTCGCGGTGTGATCACGAGTAGTCGAGACGTATCCGCCGACACCTCGACACCGGCTGACCTGCCTCGTGCGGCTGCTTCCAGTTCGTAGTCACCGGGACGGAGGCTCGTATCCACATCGATCATCACCGTGCCGTGGCCACCTGGCTCCAGATCACCGAGTGCCAACGACAGTGAGCGCCCGTTCCAGGACACCTCGGCGACGACACGCTCTACGGAGCGCGACGTCGGATTGCGCACCACGACGCGCGTCCTGGCCTCTGGCTCCATGCGCACGAAGGCACGACGCGAGGCATCGAAGTCCAGGCTCAGAGCGCCCTGACCATCCGCCGCTGTCGAGCCCACGGTACACACCAGCAGCAGCACCCCAGTCCACGATGTCCGTGTCATCGCCGCAACACCTCGATGTTGATGGGCTTCCAGATGCCACCAGCATGGGCGGTGTTCATGGCCCGGACGGTGATGTGATTGGCTTCCCCCCAGCGCAGCAACTCGGTCACATCCCACCGGAACGGCACGTTCCAGCCACCGGGTCCGATATCGTGATCTCCAGCATAGATGCCGTTGATCCAGACCCAGGCCGACTCGTCGACGGCGCCGAATCTGATGTCCACAGCGAAGCTCTCGGGGCTGTCGGGCAATTCGAAAGTCCGTCGATACCATGTGACACCGATGTACTCGTAACCGGCCTGCTGCCAGGTCTGCTCGATAGCGATCTGCGCCCACTCCGTATCATCGAAGTCCGGGTCAAACCAGTGCTGTCGATGCCCCTGACGGAGTGGGTCCAGGTGGAAACGCCATTCCTCCGCCGGGAGGCGAATGGTCTCTGCCGCCGTGATATCGAGATCGGTGCCGCCGTCCCGCACCGACAGTGCCCGGCGGAAGAAGGGCCAGGTAGCCCGCGTGGCGATCTCGCGTACTTTCTCGTCGCCGTCCTGGCAGGCAAGCTCGAGCAGATCGAGAACACGCTCCGAATGAGGTCGCAGCGAGGCCAGGTGCTCGACGGCGAGCAGGCGCACCAGTGAGCTGCTGTCAGACAAAGCCTGCCCGACCGCGTTCAGGGCCGGCTCTCCTCCCGCTCGGAGCAGAGTGGCGAGTGCGATGCGACGAACGAGCAGGTCTTCGTCTCCCATGGCGACGCTCAAGGCCTCGGTAGCACCTCGGCCGCCCAGCAGCCGCGCCGAGGTACGCCGCACCACAACGTCCTCATCTTCCAGAGCGCGCCTCAACTCAGCACCGGTCACGTCCTGGCGCAGCAGTGCCAGGCGCCGTTGCGGGGCCTGCGGACGCGGCGCCACCGGTCCGACACAGCCCACCAACAGGAGGACAAGAACCAGATCGATCGTCTGCCGTCTCAGCCTGCTCACAGGCTTGGCCTGCACGGATCGAGTTCCGGTTCTTTCATGCCGAGAAGGATAGCGGCCTTCTCCGCCCCGCGCACCTGTCCTATTCTTGCAGCTGATCATCCACCTCCCAGAGGAGTTCCACCATGTCGCAGTACCGTACCGCCATCATCGCCTGCGGGATCATCGCCCGCGTGCACGCCCGTGGCTGGCTAGGCGTGCCCGGGCAGCCGACGAAGATCGACGCTCTGGCCGACACCAATCCCGACGCCAGGCGCGAGTTCGGCGACTTCTTCGATGTCGGCGAGACTCATCGTTACGCCGACTATCGCGAGATGCTCGATGAGGAGCGCCCGGATTTCGTCGATGTCTGCTCCTGGCACCAGCAGCACGCCGAGATGGTCATTGCCGCTGCCGCCCGGCAACCGAAAGCGATCCTGTGCCAGAAGCCGATGGCCGTTGATCTCGGCGAGGCGGACGAGATGCTCACCGCCTGCGAGCGCAACGGCGTCAAGCTCATCATCGCCTACCAGCGTCCACACCACGCCACCTGGCTCGAGGCGCGGGAGCTGATCCGCCAGGGTGTCATCGGTGATGTCATCCAGGTGCAGCTGGAGTGTGGTGGCAACATCCTCAACACGAACTCGCACAACATCCGGCTGGCCCTGTTCCTGATGGATGAACCAGAGGTGCAGTGGGTGATGGGTGCCGCCGAGCGCACCACCGACCGCCGCGAGCGGGGCCTTCCTGCCGAGGATGCCTGTCTCGGGCTGGCTGGATGCGACAACGGCGCCAGCCTGCTGATCGCCGGCAGTCTCGTACCCGGCATGGGTCAGGGCTGCCGTGTCATCGGCAGCGAGGGTGTGATGGAGCTGACCACGACTCGCGATCCCGACAGGGAGGTCCCCTCCGACGCACCCATGCGGATGCCTGAGGGCAAGTCGGCCAATTACAACTGTGAGATGGGCACGGCGCGTTATCTGAGTTCCAGTACGAACGGCTGGCAGCAGGTCGAGGCCGAGTGGCACGACAGCTGGGCTCATCAGTGTCAGGACACCATCGACTGGGTGGAGGGCCGGACGGATCGTCCCATCAGTGGCGCCGACCGTGGGCGTGCCGTGCAGGAGGTGATGATGGCTCTCTTCGAGTCGGCGCGGAAGAGGCAGCGCGTCTACCTGCCGTTGAAGACGAAGGTCAATCCCCTGTCGCTCATGGTGGACGACGGCGATCTGCCCGTCGAGTGGCCCGGACCCTACGAGTTGCGGGCCCGCCTCGTACGGGGCGAAGCCATGACCTGGCACCAGCAACAGAGCTGAGCTGGTGACCCGTCGTTTCGTCTTCGCTGCCTGCCTGTTGATCCTGGGATGTGCCGACAGACAGGCGGCGGATCTGGTCGAGAGGCTGAAGACGCGCGACGCCGAGGAGTTGCAGCAGGTCACGGGAAAGCTGGTCCGCCTGCCCAACGCCATTGCCGTCCCTGCTCTGCGACAGGGATTGCGCGCTGAAAAGTGGCGAACCCGTTATATGAGTTGCCAGCTTCTCGGGCGATTTCAGGCGTTGGAGGCGATCCCCGATCTGATCGTCGCCCTGCGTGACTCCATCGGCGGTGTTCGGGCGCAGGCGGCCGGTGCCCTCGGCCAGCTGGTGGCGGGCCAGGCGACACAACCACTGATCGCTCTGCTGGATGATGACAACGAGGTAGTACAGATCGCCGCCGCCGACGCTCTGGCCCGGATCGGCTCACCCGAAGCACTCCCGAGTCTGTGCCGCCTGTCGGAGTCGAGATCTCTAGCAGTCCGTGTCGCCGCCATCAAGGCCCTTGGACCATGCCACGACGACACGCTGGCCCCGCTCCTCAGCGCCCAGGCTCTCAATCTGACCCACCAGGCTCTCGACGACGTCTACATCCGTGTCCGCATTGCCGCGATTGTGTCATTGCGCGCTCTCGAGTACCGCGGCGCCGTTGACGACCTGCTGCGCCTGCTCCGCGATCCCTCGCCTGAGGTCGTGCACGTCGCCGTCCAGGCCCTGGGTGAGATCACCGGCGTCGACCATCCAGCCTGGCAGAACCATCGCTCCCCGGAGATGGCGCTGGTCACCGAAGCTCTGGGCAGCATCGTCGCCACGACGAAGAACGCCGCTGTGCGTGAGCGGGCACGGGAGTCACTGGCGAAGATCGCCGAGTCAGGGCTCTGAAGGATGGCCGATGTCCTCTACGTCTCCGATCTCGACGGCACCCTGTTGCAGAACGATGCCACCCTGTCACGGCGGGCATGCGCCCTGCTGACCGAGCTGCTCGATAGCGGCGCGCCCTTCACCGTCGCCAGCGCCCGCAGTATCGGCTCGATGTACCACATACTGCGGGACCTCGATCTGCCGTTACCCGTGATCGAATTCAACGGCGCTTTCCTGTCCAACCTTGCCACGGGAGAGCACCTGCGGGTCAACGACCTGCAGCCTCCCGTTCTGACGTCGGTCTACGAAGCGATCACCGACCACGGGCACACACCCTTCATCTCCACCTTCGACGGTCGCCGCGACCGTCTCTACGCCCCGCCGGTCTCCCACGAAGGTATGCAATGGTATGTCGATGACCGCCTCGCCGTCGGCGACCGGCGACTGCAGCAGGTCGACGATGTGTCGGTAGGACTCTCGGAGCAGGTCGTCTGTCTGACCGTCATCGATCGCCGGGAGAACCTCGCGCCGCTGGCAGCCCAGCTGGCCACCTTCGACGGCGCCATCGACATCAGCTTCTGGGACAACAGCTATTCACCGGGGTGGTACTGGATCAGCATTCACGATGGACGCGCCACCAAAGATCGCGCCATCCGCTCTCTGGCCGAATACATCGGCCTGGGCGATGCTGAGATCGTCGCTTTCGGCGATCAGGTCAACGACGTCACCATGATCGACGCCGCCCACCGAGGTGTAGCCGTGGCCAACGCGGTACCGGAAGTCCGTGCTGTGGCCGACGAGATCATCGGCCCGAACACGGATGACAGCGTCCCCCGTTACATCCAGGCCGACTGGCAACGCCGGCGTTAACGTCAGTAGACGACGCCGATCGGCTTCGCCCGACGCAGTACGCCGAACTCGTCGGTGTCCAGTTCCACGACCAGCAGGTAGGTCCCGGGTGGCACCAGATGTCTGCCGCCATCACGGCCATCCCAGAGCACTCGATGCTCGCCGCTGGGGTGGTCGGGCTCGATGGAGAGATCGCGCACTTGGCGGCCACTCAGATCGTACACACCCACCGTGATCGGCCGGGCTCCGGCCACCTGGTAGACGGTCACCAGCACGGCCATTTCGTCGTTGATCCCGTCCCCGTTCGGGGTCAGCGCCGCCGGCTCGACGCGGAGAGTGTCGAGCAGTGTGGCTCGCTCCAGGTCAGCGCTGACGATGAGCGAGTTCGACGACACCAGGGCGGACGCCGGACCCGGATCGACGAGCTGCACCAGAGCGGGTCGTTCGTCGTTGTGCAGCTCCACAAGGAAGGTAGTACCGGGCAGGAACATCTTCGCCTCCAGCACCAGCTCCAGTTGCACGTCCTGCTTGCCTTCTGTCTCTGCGAACTGCAGCTCGAGACTGCCATCCTCGTACTCGGACAGTCCTGCGGACCCCGGATAGAGAGTACGTGCCGGGCCGAAGCGCAGACTCACATCGTCTCCTGCCCGCACGGACTGCAGTCGGATGGGAGTCGATGAGGTCGTCCGCAGGCGGAGTCGGCTGATGCCGGCATCCTCTGGAGCGGGCCGAAGTTTGACATAGAGCCGGAAGGTCGTCCAGCGTCCTGGCACGATGCCGCGCACCGGCCATACCTCCCCCACCGCCTGCTCCACCAACGGTGCCGCCAGATCGAGGGACAGCTGCCGCAACTCGGCGGCACGCAGTGGCTCGAAGCTGCGCAATCGCACCTGAATCTGGGTGAGACGTCGCGGCATGGGCGACTGAAACGCCTGCCCTGCCCGCTGGTAGACACTGCTCCACGGACTCCAGTCGGGGCCCGTCAGCTCCTCGATGCGGATCTCGCCCCTGTCGAATTCCTTCGACCCCTCCCAAGCCGGCTGGGTGATCTCCACCCCCGCGCGGTTGTAGTAATGTGGAATCTCCAGCAGGGCGTCCCCTGTTCGCGTACGCACCTCCACCGATGTTCCCAGGGGCGCTTCACCCTCCCAGTTGAGCCGCGAGAACATCGACCGTGCCCCCAACCGGATCAGCGGCGATGTCAATGTCACATCCGACACAAAGCCCTCGCCGAAGCCCTGGACCTCGGCCAGCTCTCCCTGGTCCATTCCCGGCACCAGATTCAACCGCCGCAGCTCGATGAGCCGTACCGGCTGTTGTGGAAAGGTCTCCTCCAGATGCAGGAAGACCTCACGGTTCAGCCGCTCGGGAAAGGCGGTCCAGGCAGGCTGTCCGGCGGCATCGAGGGAGCCATCGGAGATACGCAGCTGGTACGATGTCGGTGGATTCCGTGAGCTGACCAGGCGTACGCGCTCGAGCCAGAAACGGGCGCCGAGATCGATCAGCACCTGATTGCGGTTACGGAACGGATCGTAGGCCCGCAGGAAGTAGCTCGACGAGAACAGTCCGTCGGTGATGAAGCGTTTGGCGATGTCGTCGAAGAACTCGCCGACAGCGAACTCCGGTCTCTGCGTCAGGCCGATGACGTTGTCCCCCTCCGCCAGGACCTCGACCTCAGCCAGACGCGGCCGCTCCCAACGGTAGTAGCGGATCGGTCCCCGCTCGTCGGCTGACAGCTCGTCGTAGGTCTCGGAGACGACGCGGATCTCACGTCCGGTGACGGTTCGCAGGTAGTGATCGATGGCGCCACGCTCCTGCGGAGGCAGCTGCTGGTACTCCGACTCGCTCACCTGGCGGCCCCGGGGTCCGTCGGTGGCCAGCATCTCCAACCGGACATGCTGGATCGCTTCACCGACGACACCTTCCGGGTACTGCCTCTGTGGCGGGATCTCGTAGCTGAACTCGTACTTCGACTTGTTCGGCACGGCCTGCTGGCCGACACGGAAGAACCGCCGCTCCCGCTTCGAGCCGAAGGATTCTTCTCCATCGGAGGCCAGCACGCGAAACATCAAGAAAGGATCCCCATCCCTGGCGAAGCGGACGACGATCCGCCGGGCGATGACACCGCGACCCAGGTCGATTTCAACCCAGTACTGCTCCAGGTTTTGGCCGCGGATGGGAGGTTGCCAGTAGGTAGCGTCGTCGCCATCGATGATCGGTGCGGCGACAGCGGGCGCACTGGCACCCACGGCTACAATCCCCGCGGGC
Source organism: Gemmatimonadaceae bacterium (assembly GCA_002726335.1). Next base: position 421 of record PBSR01000252.1, on the reverse strand, counting down.
CGGGTCCGGTTCGTCCTGCCGATCCTGACGTCGAATTCGGGCGCATTCAGGGCCGCGTTAATGCCGCGTCGCAGGAACCTGGGCCGCAATACACCGTCGTCACCGACCTGGCGGCCCACCGCGACTCCGTCCCAGGCCAGCCAGTGATCCCTCCCCTCGACGATCACCTTGCCGCGCCACACCAGGTATCCCTCGTGCTGCTGTTGGGCGTCGACGACACCGGAAAGGGCCACCACCCACCACACCAGGCACAACGACGCTCGCCGGGGCAACCCCATGTCAGTACGCCACAGCAGCGACGGTTCGCCCCACCGCGGTTCTGTGTCCGGCCCGCACCTCTACCGTAGCGACGTAGAGACCGGGCAAAACGAGCCGGCCTGAGTCGTCGCGACCGTCCCAACCATGACGCAGCCTGCCGGCG
>PBSR01000251.1 GCA_002726335.1 Gemmatimonadaceae bacterium | reverse complement strand
CGTCATCCTCGGCGGCGACGTCATCCTCGGCGGCGACGTCATCCTCGGCGGCGTCGTCATCCTCGGCGGCGCTATCCCCGCCCCTCTGGTGACAACGGTCCTCCATACGGGCCAACGTCTCCCTGAGACGCTCGACCTTCGGGTCGTACGTGCGGGCCAGGACCGGGAAGCGTTCCTTCAGATCCTGTAGACGCTTGATCTCCTTCTTCAGCGCCTTCAGCTCCTGCTCACATTTTCTAGCCGCCTCGTCGGCGCCGCAGTTCTGCTTCAGCTCGGCCATGTCTTCCTCGAGCCGTTCGATCTGCGGATTGTACACCCGCGCCAGGATCGGGAAGCGCTCCCGCAGATTGCGCAGGCGCTCGATCTGCTTCACCAGCGAGTCGTGCCGTTGCTCGCAGTTCCTACCCTGGTTGTCCGTGTCACGGCTGTCATCCTCGTCACGGCCGTCGTCCTCATCGCCATGTTCATCGCGATCACCCGGGTCTCCGTCATCCTCGTCAGGGGGAGGCGGGGGGCCACAGCGCTCCTCGAGTTCAGCGAGATCTGCCTCGATACGTTCGATCTGGGGGTTGTACGTGCGGGCCAGCACCGGAAAGCGATCCCGCAGGTCGCGGAGCCGGTCAACCCGCGACTGCAGGGCCGAACGCTCCTGCTCGCACTTACGCCTCTGGTCAGCGTTGACACCGTCCTCACCGCCGGCGGCCGGATCCTCCCCCGGCTGACTGCAGTGCTCGTCGAGTGCCGTCAGGTCCTGCTCGAGACGCTCGATCTGCGGATTGTACACCCGCGCCAGGACCGGGAAGCGCTCCCGCAGACCTCGCAGGCGTTCGATCTTCTTCACCAGAGTCGAACGCTGCTTCTCGCAGTCCTCAGGCGTATCGTGGCTCGTCAGCTTGGCTGCCGGCGACACGGCTGCCGTCTCCGTGTCGGCTGCCATCGGGTTGTCGCCGCTGCATCCCAGCGACACGACGGCGATGGCCGCACCCAGCAGACCCAGGTGACGACCGTAGGTGGATATCTTCCTCAGCATTTGAACCCTACTCCTTCATCATGCGGTGTTTTGTCTTTGGGATTGCTTTGAGGAAGCTACCGGCCGTGGCGATATCACGCGGTGACCTGTATCACCGGCTGAGTGTGCCCTGCAGTTTCGTCAGACTGCGGACGACGATCGCCGGTCGTTGATCCGGACCGACTACGGTTACCTCTCCCTGCTGACGCCACAACAGCACACTTGTCATCCCGGCGGCATTGGCACCAGCCACGTCGTGCGCCGGGGAGTCTCCCACGTGGGCAGCCTCGGAAGGATCGACACCGACCTCTTCGAGAACCCCCTCGAAGAGGCGCGGGTCCGGCTTGCGAAAACCGACCTCGTCGGAAATCCACACTGAGTCCACCAGATCGAGCAGGCCCAGGTGGCGCAGCACCGACCATTGACTGTCGTCGTGATCGTCGCCGGCCCCGTTGGTGATGACCCCCACGTGATAGGCTTGACGCAACGCCTGCAGCGTCGGCAGGGCGTCTTCGAAAAGCCGGATATTCGTCAGGCGAACGTGGGCCAGGACGTCGTTCAACTCGTCGGCCAGGGCGTCATCCTCGGCACCGAGTCGTTTCAGGAGCGCGCGAAACCGCCGGTCCCGCACCTGGACCATGGTCCGCTCGCCGGCTTCCAGGTGTACCAGCAGGCGCTCGTTCACTCCCTGCCACTCGGTCCTGGCCAGTTGCCGGTCGATATCCGGCCGTTTCGACGCCAGCAGATCGAAGGCGGCCGCCACGCCGGCGCTCCACGCGGGACGGGAGTCGCACAGGGTGTCATCCAGGTCGAGGAACACGGCTCGCAGGTTGGTCAAGAGTCCATCCGGGAACGGGGAGAGGGACAACGCGGATCGTCGACGGGCCCGCGAAGACAGACTACACTAACAGCCCACCGATATTGTGCAACCGCAACGGGGAAGAGACAGCAGAATGTCGAGTGAAGTCGAAGATCGTGGCGCCAGTATCCGTGTCACCCGGTTGACGGCGATCCCGGCCGGCAGGAAAGGGTATGTGAAGCTGGAGACGAACGCGGGTGTCACTGGCTGGGGTGAAATCAACAACATGGTGACCCCCGTCGCCTGCGCGCTGGCCGAATCGCTGGCCGAGATCGTCGTCGGCGAGAATCCGACCCGTGTCGAACACCTGTGGCAGCGCCTGTTCCGCTCCCACCGCAATCTGCGCAATGGCGGCCTCATGGTGCATACCATCTCGGCCATCGACATGGCCCTGTGGGACATCACGGGTAAGCTCCACGGTGTACCCGTATACCGTCTGCTCGGGGGGCCCTGCCGTGACAGGATCTGGATGTATCCGAGTCCCAGGGCGAAGAAGGTCAGTCCCGGTGGTGCCCACTATCACGCCGGCAGCCCCGTCGAAGTACAGCAGATCCTCGGCCGCATCCGTGATGCCCGCAGTGAGGTCGGCCCGGAGGGCGCTGTCATGTTCGACGCCCACTCCATGCTGCCCCCGCCCCTCGTACGCCAGCTCGGTGGTTACCTCAAGTCCGACGACCTGCTGTTCTTCGAGGAGGGCTGGGTACCGGGCAATATCGATGTCATGCGCCGCGTGCGCGAGGCCGTGCCGACACCACTGGCCACCGGCGAGCGTGACCGCACGATCTGGGAGGTGCGCGAGATTCTCGAAGCCCAGGTTATCGACATCCTGCAGCCCGACTGCGGCCACGGCGGTGGCATCACCCAGATGAAAAAAGTCGCGACTCTGGCCGAAGCCCACCACGTTCCCATCGCACCCCACTGTACCATGTCCTACCTGGGGCTCACCGCCAGCCTGCACGTGGCCGCCTCGGTGCCCTTCTTCCTCATCCATGAGGGCTACACCCAGCAGATGGCCGAGGGCGTGGCCCGCAAGAGCTGGGTGATGGACGACGAGGGGTATGTCAATCTGCCCGAGGGACCCGGGTTGGGTGTCGAAATGGACGAGGCCATGGCGCGAAAGGTGGGAGAGGCCGGAGACACGCAGTTCGAGTGGCCCGACAACCGGCTGGTGGACGGCTCGGTCGCCGATTACTGAGACGCCCGTTCTCTCTTGAACCGCAGCACCCATCTCAAGGGCATCGCCGTCAGCACTGCCGGCGTCATCGCCATCAGTCCCGACAGCCTGCTGATCCGCCTGATCGACGCCGACGTCTGGACTTTGTCGCTTTGGCGTGGCCTGTTGCTGGCGTCGACCCTGGCCGTCGTGCAGCTGGTTCGCCACCGCGGCCGCGTCTTCGACGGCTACGCCGCTATGGGCTCACGAGGGTTGCTTGCGGGGCTGCTCTCAGGCATCGGCACGATCTGTTTCGTCTCAGCCATCACCTACACGACTGTCGCCAATGTTCTGATCCTGCTGGGGGGCACACCCCTCGTGGCGGCGCTGATGGGCCGTGTGTTTCTCGGCGAAGTGGTGCCGGCACGCACGTGGGTCGCCATCGGCGGGGCCCTGACAGGGATCGTGGTGACCGTGGGCGGTGCCGTTGCCGGGCCCCAAGCGGGAGACCTGTTCGCCCTGGGAACCGTGCTCTGTATGGCCGGTTACTTTACTACTGTACGTGCCGCGGGCGCCGTAGACATGACCCCATGTATCGTCATCAGCGGTCTTGTCGCCGCCCTGCTGGCGCTGCCCTTCGCTCACTCCGGCGACCTTGTCGCCACGCAGATCCCCTACCTGGTGCTGCTCTGCGCCCTCGTCATTCCTCTGTCCTTCTCTCTTCTCACCCTGGGTCCACGTTACCTTCCCGCACACGAGGTGGCTCTCATCGGCCTTCTCGAGGCGGTCCTCGGCCCGTACCTGGTATGGCTCGTGCTCGACGAACATCCCGGCGCCGCCGCGCTGGTGGGTGGCGCTATCGTCCTGGCGGTGCTGTCCGCCCACTCGGTGATCGGGCTGCGGACGGACAACTCAGACGGAGACCAGGCACCGGCGGCCGTTGCCTGAGTCCTCAGTCCCCGCGTTTCATCCCAACACGTCGACGCAGTTCTGCCGCCTTTCCGGACTGACCGAGAGTCTCCAGCGCCGACAACACCCACGGGTAGTAGGACAGAGAATCGGGTGCGATCTCGATGGCCCGCTCGAGATGCGACAGGGCTTGTTGACTGGCTCCCGTCGCGTGCAGTCCGAAGCCGAGATCGTGATGCGCCTGCGCCTGCCACGGCCTCAGCTCGGCCGCCCGGTGCCACAGCAGAATCGCCCCGTTTCGATCCCCTGCCTCCCAACGGAGATCGGCGAGCAGACGCAGAGCCGCCGGCGTCCCGCGGACGCCGGCGGCTCACCTGCTCCATCCAATCCCTTGCCGCCGAGGTATCGCCCCGGGCCGCCGCAAGCTTTGCCAGACCTTCCATCGCCCTCGTCGCTGTCGAGTCCCGGCGCAGCATCTCGACCAGGCTCTGCCTCACTCCCGCCGTGTCGCCCGCATCCCAGTGCAGCCTCGCCTCCACGAGGAGGGCGTGATCGTTGCCTGGATCGAAGGACCTCGCCGCCCGCAGGGCTTCCATCCCGGCGGCTGGATCGGCGTCATCGAGGGCGTTGACCGCCATCTGCGACAGCACGCGGGAGAACACGTGACGCTGTGACGTCGGCTTCGGTGACGTGCGGTAGGCGGGGATCTCCCAGATCTCGATGTGAGGACCCGGACGCCCCACATCGAAGCCCGACACGGGTATGTAATAGCCGTCCATGGTGTCGTAGACGATGCCGTCGCCGATCTCAGGATCAAAGTCGGCCACCAGCGTGGCTTCCCGGCGCAGTCGTGCGGCGAAGGTGGAGTCGATCGTCGAGTACGGCAAAGCATGTTCGTGCGTCACGACGTAGGCGCACTGGCGTTCGTGGATCAACTCGACGCTGCCGGTTCCCTCCTCCCTGTTGTTGTTACGCACCGCCTGCTCGTAGAACGGCACCCGCGGATCGAGGGGCGCCAGTGCCTCGGCGAGTTGGGCCTGGGAGCCGGGAGGCCAAATCGTCAGAAAACCGTTGAGCCGCCACCACTGCCCATCGTACGTGCGCAGGGGGATGTCCCCCGGCCAGCCGCCGAAATTGCAGACGGAGGCGCCGGCCGGCACGTGCTCGTGGAACCAGTCCCGGGCCAGCGTGCGTGTATCCCGACGGGACGAGAACTCGGCGACCTGGAGCGACGCGGAGAGGGGTAGCGCCAGCAGCAGTCCGACGGCAACGGCTGAGGACCATATCGGCCTCACCTGTGGGATCCTGTTGCGCAGAGTGACCAGAGCCCGGCCGGCGCCGCTCCCAACCAGGGCCGCCTGCAGTGGCAGCAGCGACAGCACGTAGCGAAGAAAGACGAGATCACCCCAGCTGACCGCTGCGTACCCACCCACGGTCATGGCCAGCACGACGAGGTGAGCGGGTTTGCGGCGGACCACCACCCAACCACAGGTGGCCAGCCACAGCACCCACGCCGGCCAGCCGACCCCGTGACGCAGGCCGTTGCCCAGATGAAACAGCGGTCCCGCCTCGGTACCGAAGCGACCGGACTCGGCGTGCGCCACCTGGGACAGAAAGTGATCGCTGAAGGTGGCGAAATCGAGCAGCACATAGGGCGACAGCAGAGCGAAGGTGAGACAGGTAGAGGCGCCGGCCAGCCACAGGCGGGGATCGAGAAAGTGCCGGCCACTGATGAGGTGAGCGGCGACCACACCCACGCAGCAGGCAACGCCGGGGTACTTCGTCGCCGCGGTGATCCCTACCAGCACCCCCGCCAGCAGGTAGTCCCGGCGACGGTCTGCACTCAGCAGTCGCACCGAGGCCACGGCTGCGGCTGCAAACCAGAAGGTCAGGGGGGTATCGACGGTGGCCAGCGGTGATTGCCGCACATGTACGACATTCACCGCCATCAACGCCGCAGCCAGCAATCCCGCCGCGGATGTGATCCCTCTCCCGGAACCCAGCCTCCCCCCAAGCACTCCGGCCAGAGCCACGGTGCCGACGGCGTAGACGACACCTAGCCAGCGTCCGAGATCGCGTATGGGGACCGAATCGACGAAATACCGGTTCGCGATCCAGTCGAACAGATCGACATCACCGGTCAGGTACTGCTGCAGGAAGTCGACACCGTACAGCAGACCGAGCTCGTAGTAATGGAAACTCGGGTAGGAGAAGACGTGGGGATTCAGGTCACCGCTGAACAGGTTCAGCGGGTAGATGACCATGAAGATCTCGTCCGGATGCCAGACCAGTTCGCCGGAGAAGACACTCCATGCCCGCAGCGCCCCGGCGACGGTGAGGATGACGGCAAGTGTTACGGAGCCTGCGGCACGTCTCCCCCACAACACATTACTCCTCCCAGTCCAGCAACACCCCCAGCGCCTCGCCGGGTCGGTTCCACAGCAGGTCGAAGGCCTCGCCGGCCTCGGTGAAGGCGAAGCGGTGCGTCGTCATGCGCTCGGCCTGCACCTGACCCGATGCCAGCAGCGACATGGCCCGCCGGTACGAGGACTGACCGATGGTGGCGCCGTAGTACCCGCCGAGGATCCGCCGCCGCTGGATCTTGCTCGACGGCAGCGCCAGGTCCTGGTCTTCGTACAGGCCGATCAGGTGCATCGTCCCGTCCACGCCCAGCATGTCGAGGCCCTGCTCGAAGGCCTTCGGCCCGGCGGGCCCGCCCACCGCGTAGACCACCAGGTGGGCGCCGGCACCGTTCGTCAGTTTCCGCACGGCGGTGACGGGATCCTCCTGGCCGGCGTGAATCACGCGGTCCGCACCCAGTTCCTCTGCCAGGGCACAGCGATTGTCCAGGGCGTCGACGGCGACCACGTGGCCTTTGCCGTTCGCCTTCATCACCTGCAACATGAGGCTGCCCACCAGCCCCTGTCCGAGGATGACGACGGTGTCCGAGGCGCCGATCTGCTCGACATCGACCCAGGTCACCGAGCCGGAAGTCAGCGGGAAGTAGGGAGCCCGATCCCAGCTGACGTCATCCGGCAGGACCACGACCCGGGGCTGACTGGCGGGGCTGTCCACCGTGGCCGGTCGCACCGTGTACTGGGCGTGTGGCGCCAGGGCCACGACCCGGTCTCCGGGAGCGAGGTGGGAGATCCCTTCGCCGACCTTGTCGATCGTACCTGCCATCGAGTAGCCCATGATCTCATGGCTCACAGCGTGCTCCCGCGTGTAGCGCGCCCCCATCTCCGAACCCCGGCTGATCAGTGAGCGTACCGCCTTGATGCGCACTTCACCCGGCGCCGGCTCCGGCATGGGTGCTTCCTCCAGCACCAGGTTGTACTTGCCTTCCGGCTTGGCCAGTCGTTTCACCTGCCTTGCTCCCCGTTGGCACTCTCCCATGTCGTACCCTCCTGTAACGCCACGATGGCCTGCATCGTCACCAGACCATCCGCCATCGTCGGCGTCAGGACGCCACCAGCCTGCAACCCGGCGACGAAGGCCGCTGTCTCGCCGTACGCCCCGTTCGCCTCGTGCAGTTCCATGTCCTCTTCTGCCGCCGACCAGGACAGCACGCGCTTGCCGGCGGCGTCGATGTGAACTGCCCCATCCTGGAAATCGAGCCAAACGCGGAAGTCGTCGCCAAGAATCTCGATCGACTCCTCGGCGACGCCCACGTCCGGCGTCTGTACGATGCTGGCAGTCACGCCTGCGTCGGTCTCGATCCGTGCTGTGTAGTTGGCCGCCCTGGCACCCTCTGGAAACTCCTGGTGTCCGCACACCCGGCTCGGAGCGCCGATGATGGACAGTACAGCGTCCACCTGATGCAGCCCGGTGTCGCGGGCGAAATCGGGCTCGAGGCGGTTGTGGCGCAGAATGCGGGAGATGACGTGCCGGGGTTGGCGCCCCCCCTCGGCCATCCAGGCCCGTGCCTTCTCAAGGGCCGGCGTGAACCGCCGGTTGAAGGAGATCATGTGCGGCGTCTGCGTGCGCTCAGCCACATCGAGCAGACGCCGGGTGCCGGCCACCCCCACACCGGGTGGTTTCTCGATGACGACGGGGATTCCCGCCTCCAAGATCCGCCCCGCAACCGTCTCGGTCACATCCATCGGTGTGATGGCCACCAGCCCGTCCAGCCCCTCACCCAGTATCCCCTCGAGATCGGTGTGGGTTTCGGAAAAACCGAAACGGTCCGCGTAGTCGCGAGCCTTGCCGCCGTCGAGATCGCACACTGCCACCAGGTCGACGGTCCCGGGATGGCGGGCGACATAGTCCCGCCAGGCCGGCCCGTGATTCTGCACCGAGTGCGCGCCGGCGCCGAGCAGTCCGATCCGCAACTCCCTCATACCAGATCGAGGTCGGCAGCGGCCCCGTCTTCGATGAACGCCGTCAGCAGTCTGATCGCGGCATCCACATCCTTGCGGTGCACCAGCTCGATGGACGTGTGGATGTAGCGTGTCGGGATCGACAGGGTGATCACGGGCACGCCGGCATGGGCTCGCTGAATGGCGCCGGCGTCGGTGCCACCGCGCGGCAGGATCTCCATCTGATGTTTGATCTTGCGCTTCTTGGCCAGCCCCTTGAAGCAGGCCACCAGTCCCGGGTGTGAGAACGAAGCGCTGTCCATGATCTTGATCGCCGCGCCCTCGCCGAGAGCGGTGACTTTCTCATGGTCCGGCACGCCGGGAATGTCCACGGCCAACGTCGTGTCCAGCGCCACCCCCACGTCGGGGGCGACGCCCACGGCGCTCGTTCCCGCGCCCCGCAGGCCGACTTCCTCCTGTGTCGTGGCCACAGCGTATGTCTCGAAGCCGAAGGATCCGGCCGCCTGCATCGCTCTGACCATCACGTACATGGCGACCCGGTTGTCCATGGCTTTGCAGCTGACGCCGTCGCCGATCTCGCCGAACTCCCGCTGGATGACGACCATCGTGCCGGGCTCGACCTCCTTCTTCACCCG
>PBSR01000250.1 GCA_002726335.1 Gemmatimonadaceae bacterium | reverse complement strand
TGTAGTTGACGAGGACGCGTGACTCCCGCCGCAGGGCGTGAACGACACGGCTCCAGTCGGCGTCGGTCTGCATCTGCAGGATTTCGTTGCGTACCTGCTGCACGGCAAGACCGACCTGCGCCTCGCGTTCCCGACGCTGGGTTTCGTGGTAGAGACGGGCATGTTCGATGGCGATGGCCGCCTGGTCGAGGAGCGGCCCCATGGCCTCGATCCGCCCCATGATGGCGTCCTGCTGTTGCGGCGGACTGCCCGTGGAGATCACTGCCACCACACGCTTGCCCCGCTTCACGGGTAATGAAGTAGCAGATCCGCTCCCGTGGCGTGGTGGGAAGGGGCACGCGCTTGTCGAAACGCGGGTCTCGGCCATCGGTTACGGTCAACTGTCCGGTCCGCGCTACCTCGGCGGTGATATTGACGTCGTCCAGATCGTAGCGCAGGCCGACGACATTGGTGGAGGCCTGCAGGGCAGACCCGGGAATCAGTTCCCCGTTGCTGTCCATGGCACGCACGTAGGAGCGCACGATTTCGATGGAGTGGGATGGCTCATCGACGAGGGCCAGGGCCAGGCTGCGGAAGATTCCCGCCTTGACGATCTCTCGGGAGATCGTTTCCAGGATCACCTCCAGTTCCAGCGACGACAGGACGAGATGCCCGACGGTGCGGAGGGCGGTCAGAAGCTGCTGTGATTCATCGAGTCGGCGTGTCTGGACAACGGATTCGGTGACATCCTGACGGGTGATCAGTGCCCCGCAGACGGCGTCGGAGGGATCACGCAAGGCCAGCAGCTGCATGTCATGCAAGCCCTCGCGTCTGGTAGAATCCTGCTCAACCCGGCGCCACCGCTCGGCGTCGCCGTCAGCGAGGAAATCGAGGATGGCCTGCCGGCCGAGCTGGGGGTCATCCTCGCCGGCAAACTCCCAGATGGGTCGGCCGATCCGATCTTCGCGGCGCAGGGGGATGTTGTGGCGCCGGGCAAGGTCCAGGAAGGCGTCGTTCACGTCGACGATGACACCATGGGCGTCGATCAACGTCGCCGGAATCGGCATGGCGGCAAAAGCGCCGGCGTGGTGGGATGGCGGTGCGGTCATGGACGGGGGGTGGAGGGTTCCGGTCAGGCGCCGATAAAGAGAAAGAAGCAGGCGCTCAGCCCGACCACCAAGCGAGACGAGACGTGGACACCGAGAGTTTCTCCTGGCCCAAGGCCGCCGCCGTGGGCATCTTCCTGCCGATGGTGATCAACCTGCTCGTGCTGGTGACGTACCTCGTCACCGCCCCCTAGCAACCAGTTGCTTTGGCTGTATGCCGGTGGAAAGCCACGCGAATCTTCGCGGTGCGTTCCGCCGGAGCGTACCAGCCCTGTGGTGCGTGATCTGAGGTGTGCAGGTAGCACTGTACGCGCACCTCGTCGCTGCCCTCTGAAAATGTGAAGAGCCGGCTGATGGGCAAGGTCGTGAGCCCGGCGTGATACTTCGAAGCAGAGGCGCAGTTGACAAAGGTAGTCCCCCACTTTTCCTCCACATGTGAACGTCCACCGTGGGTGTCGTCGGGGTGGGTGTGCGTATGTGCTCCCAGCCAGAGATCGGTGGCGCCGTTGTGTCTGTCGAGGTACTCCTCGAAGGCCTGTGCGTCCGGCCTGCCGTCGACGAAGTAAAGGTACGAAGCGCCCTCGGGTCCGCCGTCCGGAAAGTAGCCATGGTAGTGTGACTTCCAGTTGCCCTCGTCATCCTTGCGGAATCCCTCCCAGGGACCGGAGGCGACGGTGGTCTCCTTGAGCATGTGGTGGTGGGCGGTGACGATGGCGAGATCCGTGTGGGCCTCGACCTGCTCCGTCCACCAGCGGAACGTGTCTCCCGTGACGGCGCCGGCCGGATACCCGCCGCGCTCCGCCCGACCTACCGGAGGGCCGCCGTCGTTGCGGTCGCTCATCAACAGAAACAACAGGTTGCCGACGCCGAACTGGTAGCGCTCCCAGGTACCGACGATGGGAAAGGGCCGCCGCTGAGCGTCGACGCCCGAGTGTCCGGTATTCAGTCCTTCGGGGTCGACCCACTTGCGGAACCACCACTGACATTCCTCCTCGGGGCCTGACGCATCGTGGTTGCCGATGAGGTTGTAGAAGTGTTCCCGCGGGTGTTTCGTCGAAGCGCCGAACTGGCGCACGACCTCCTCGCCCTCATCGTCGTCGGGCGCGGTCTGGCTGCCGGACAGGTCTCCCAGGTGCAGAGCGATGTCCCAGTCAAAAGGGGGGCCGCCCTCGTCACCCCCGGTTTCGGCCTGACGGATGGCCTCCGCCAGACTCTCCCGACCACTACGCCGCAGGTCGGTGCCCACATGGGAACATCCCAGTACCCAGACGCGGAATTCTCCGTTGTCATCCATAGGCGCAACAATGAAGCCATTCGCATTGCCGTACGCCACCAAGTTGGTCAGCTTAAGGGACCTCAGCAGTGCGTCTCACCGACCGAACCGAAGGATCGACTCCAATGTCGCCACACGCTGCAAGCGTCACCCGCTTCCTGTCCGTTCTGCTGCTGGCTGCCCTGTGTGGCTGTGCCCCGCGGGCACCGCAGCCGGCTGCCGCTCCGACCGACGAGCTGGACCGCGCCCTGACGACCGATCCCGCTGTGATCACCGGCGTACTCGACAACGGCATGCGCTACGTCATCCGCGCCAATTCCAAGCCTGAGAAGCGGGCAGAACTGCGCCTGGCTCTCGACGTCGGTTCGATCCTGGAATCCGATCAGGAGCAGGGCCTGGCCCACTTCGTCGAGCACATGGCCTTCAACGGTACCACCCATTTCGCCAAGCAGGAGTTGTGGGATTATCTCGAACTGGTGGGCCTGCGGCTCGGGGCAGATCTGAACGCACACACCAGCTTTGACGAGACCGTCTACAAACTCACGGTGCCCACCGATTCTACCGAGATTATGGAGACGGCGTTCCAGATTTTCGAGGACTGGGCTCACGGGGTGACCTTCGAGTCGGAAGAGATCGATAAGGAGCGGGGTGTCGTCATCGAAGAGTGGCGCCGGGGGCAGGGCGCCGACACCCGCATGCTGAAGGAGCAACTGCCGGCGCTGTTCGCTGATTCGAAATATGCCGAGCGATGGCCCATCGGGCAGAAGGCCGTGCTTGACACCTTTGACCACACGACGTTGCGCGGATTCTACGACCGCTGGTACCGACCCGATCTGATGGGCTTCGTCGCCGTGGGCGACTTCGAGCCGGCCTACGTGGAAAGTCTGATCGTCGAGTATCTCGGTCGCGTACCTGTCCCGGAGACACCCACGGTGCGCCCGGAATCGCCTGTACCCGACCACGAGGAGACGCTGTTCGCCATCGCCACCGACACCGAGGCGACGCGCAATACAGTATTCGTCTACCACAAGCAGGAGGTGTTCGAGCCGTCTACGGCACGGGCGTACCGCAATGGCCTGATGGAGGGGCTCTATCACGGCATGCTGAACCGTCGGCTCTACGAGCTTACGACCGAAGCGGATCCTCCCTATCTGGGTGGCTACTCCGGTGTGGGCCTGTCGGTGCGGACCAAGGAGTTTCTCGTGCTCGGTGCAGCGGTGGAGAACAATGGCTTCGAGCGCGGTCTCGACGCCCTGCTCACCGAGGCCAACCGCGTCGCCCTGCACGGATTCACTCCCACGGAGCTGGCGCGGCAGAAGAAGCAGATGATGCGCGGTATGGAGCAGGCCTGGCGCGAACGCGACAAGCTGCAATCCGGAGGGTTTGCCGCCGAGTACATCCGCCATCTGCTGGAGGATGAGCCGATCCCGGGCATCGAACGCGAGTATGCGCTCTATGGCGAACTGATGCCGACGATCACGCTGGTCGAAGTCAACGAGCTGGCCCAGGCCTGGGCGGGAACAGAAAATCGTGTGATCACCGTGAACGCGCCGGAGAAGGAGGGTGTGGGCGTTCCGACCGAGGCGGATCTGCTGGCCACGTTCGAGACCGTGGCCGCTGCCCAGGTCGATCCGTATGTCGACGAGGGCGCCGATCTGCCGCTGCTGCCAAACGAACCCACACCGGGACACGTCGTCGCGCGTGAGGAGATCTCCGAGCTCGGTGTCACGGTATGGGAGCTGTCGAATGGCGCCCGTGTCTTCATCAAGCCGACGGACTTCAAGAACGACCAGATTGTGTTCTCCGCGTACAGCCCGGGAGGCCACTCGCTGGTGGAGGATGAGGACTACATCGCCGCTGCCACGGCACCTACGGTGGTGTCCCAGGGAGGACTCGGGAACTTCGACCAGGTAGGCATGATGAAGTGGATGAGCGGTAAAGTGGTGCGGGTCACCCCCTACGTCGGCGAGCTCTTCGAGGGGTTTGCCTCCGGGTCGGCGTCGCCGCAGGATGCGGAGACGATGTTCCAGCTCATCCACGGCTACTTCACGGCCACGCGTGAGGACAGCGCCACCTTTGCCTCTCTGCGCAAGCGCATGGGAGCGATGATCGAGAACCGCAGCTCTCGTCCAGAGACGGCCTACGGCGACACGGTCAACGTGACCATGGCGCAGCACCACTTCCGGGCGCGACCATGGTCGGCGCCCATGCTGGACGAGCTTGACCTGCAGAAGTCGATGAAGGTGTTCCGCGATCGTTTCGCCGATGCTTCCGACTTCAGCTTCTTCTTCGTCGGCAATCTCACGCTGGAGGGGATCGAACCCCTGGTGGCGACGTACCTGGCCAGCCTGCCAGGACTGCAGCGCAACGAAACCTGGCGCGACATCGGCATGAAGGCCCCCGAGGGAGTGGTGGAGAAAACCGTACGGCGCGGCATCGAGCCCAAGGCGTCCACACGGATCATCTTCAGCGGCCCTTTCGACTTCGACAACCGCGAGGACCGGTTGCACATCGGCCTCATGGCGGAAACCTTCCAACTCAAGCTGCGGGAGGTGCTGCGTGAGGACCTCGGGGGCACATACGGTGTCGGTGTCGGCGCCCGCCCGTCGCGATACCCCACGCCCAGCTACAGACTCACCGTCAGCTTCGGATGTGACCCCGAGCGCGTGGAAGAGCTCACCGACGCCGTCTTCGTGCAGATCGACAGCCTGCAGGCCGTCGGCCTTGATTCGACCTACACCAATAAGGTGCGTGAGATTCGTCGCCGTGAGCGCGAGGTCAACCTGAAGGAGAACGGCTGGTGGCTGAGTCTGCTGGAATGGGTGGATAAACACGAGGTCGACCCCCTGCTCATCCTCGACAACTCCCTGGCCGAAAACCTGACGCCGGCGGACGTGCTCAGGGCCTCGCAGTGGTTCGATCAGACGCAGTACGCCCGGTTTGTGATGCTGCCCGCCGAGGCCGACGAGGTTGAGGAGGAGGAGTAGTTTGGAAATCGTCCGGTTGCAGCAGGAGGAACTCTTCGTCAGCGGTGAGGGAGAGTACCACACATACCGCATCCCGGCGCTGGTGGTGACCGGGGAGGATACCATCCTCGCGTTCTGTGAGGGGCGACGGGACAGCTCTTCCGACAGCGGCCAGATCGACCTGCTGTTGCGCCGCAGCGAAGACGGCGGTCAGAGCTGGGGCATGACACAGGTTCTGGTGACCGAGCCGGACATGACCTGCGGCAACCCCTGTCCGGTGGTCGACCGAAGGACGGGGACCCTCTGTCTGCTCTTCTGCAAGAATCTGGCCGAAGGTCACGAGGGGCTGATCACCGAAGGCAAGGCGCCGCGCACCGTCTGGCTGACGCGGTCGCAGGACGACGGTGTGACCTGGACCGAACCAGAGGAAATCACGGCGACGACGAAGGATCCGTCCTGGACCTGGTACGCCACCGGTCCCACCCACGGCATTCAGCTGGCGAATGGGCGCCTCGTGGTACCCTGCGATCATATGGTGGGTGTGGACTTCGATCGCAAGACGGATCCCTACCATTCCCACGTCATCATCAGTGACGACGGCGGCGGCAGCTGGCAGATCGGCGGCATCGTCGACGAGGGCACGAACGAGTGTGCCGTCATCGAGACGGCGAACGGGTCGCTCTACATCAATTGTCGGAACTACCGCGGCGAGAAACGACGGGCCAGCGCCCGCAGCGTCGACGGCGGCAGCAGCTTTCAGCCACGGATCTGGGAGGACGATCTTCCCGAACCAATCTGCCAGGGCAGTCTCGTCAGTCTTCCCGGAGACAGGGGCGGCGCAGCTTTATCCGACCTGGCGCTGTTCGCCAACCCCGCCAGCACCGAGGCGCGCTGTGATCTGACGCTGCGTATCACCGAGGATGGCGGCCGTTCGTGGTCCACGCTGCGCAGTCTGTACGAAGGCCCGGCTGCTTACAGCGATCTGGCCGTCACGGCGGAGGGTGGGGTCCTGTGCCTGTACGAGCGCGGCGCCGACTCTCCCTACGAGACGCTGACGCTGGCGCAGATGACCCTGGCGCAGATGACCCTGGCGTGAGTGCGGTCAGTCTCGATGGCAACGCGGTTCGGGCCGAGCGTCTGGCGCGGCATGGCCTGACGCGACCGGTCGAGGACGAAGCCGGGTATCTCGACCTGTTCAGCCGACTGCAGCCGGTGAGCCCTCAGGCCAACTCCTATCCGGGTTCACCCCCGAGACTGATGCACCGGACTTCCGGCTGCGCGGATGACGAGCTCGCCGATGAACTGCGCGGCCAACGGCAACTGGTCAAGGGGCGTTTCCAGGGCGGCACGGTAGCTACGTCCGGGCTGATGAACTGGCCCTGTACGCGGCGGCCTATCGCCGTCCCATGGCCCGGCTGGACGTCAGGCAGGAAGCCGTGATCCGGGCTCTGACGTACTCCGGTCCGCTGTCCCCCCGGCAGCTGCGCGAGGAAACCGGACTGGCCCACCGGCCGCTGATGGCTGCGGTGCACCGCCTGGAGCGGGCCTTTGTGGTGTGTGAGGATCAGACCGACTCCGCCTGGGACCGGCCGCTGCACCTGGTGGAACGGGAGTTTCCCGATCTCTGGCAGCAGGCGCCCGACCCGGAGGCGGCTGCCGCCGAGGTGCTTGCCCGTCTGCTGCACACGCAGGTGTTCGCCACGACAGCTCAACTGGCGGCGGGCAGTGGCCTGGGCAAGCGGGTCGTGGGCAGCACGATCACCACCATGGAGCGGTCCGCACGCGTCGAAGCGGTGACGATGGATGGACTCGAGGGTTGGCAGCAGTCAGGGGACAGACCCACTGCCGGGGATGTCGGCCTCGTTCGTGTGTTGCACCTGCGCGATCCTCTCGTGCGGCCGCGGCTCGATGAACTGGCGCTGCAGTACGACGGGCGGGAAGTGCTCCAGTACCTGCTCATCGGCGACGAGATTCACGGCGCGGCCTGCGGACACTGGCGGATCAAGGCACACGACGTGGAGGATGTTATCATAGACGATGCACACGTAGCAGATTGGCGAGAGGAGACGCTGGAGGCCGTACGTCGGCGTTATCCAGCGCCGAAACAGCACGTGCTGGCCTGTAACGGCGAACCTCTGTAGCACTGAAGTGTTGAACTACTGGGCTCGCAGTACGCGGAAGGCGGTTCCGGACGTGCGGTCGAGGACGAGGCGTGCTTTCAGCTGCCCCACGAGGCTGGAGACCAGTCGCAGACCGAGGGAATCGGGGGAGTCCAGGTCAATGTCCTCCGGGACGCCAATGCCGTCGTCCACGACACTCAACGAAAAGGTGTCATCGCTGTCACCGATCCGCAGTTCGATCCGCACCGTCCCCTGGCGCTCGTCGGGGAAGGCGTACTTCAGCGCATTCGACACCAGCTCGTTGACGATGAGGCCCATGGGGATGGCCCGGTCGATCGTCAGCAGCGATGTGTCCATGTCGAGAGTGGAGGCGATGCGGCCGCCGAGACCGTAGGCATCGATCAGGTTGTCCACCAGGCGAGTGACGTAGGCGCGGAAATCGATGCGGGCCAGATCCGCCGACTTGTAGAGCTCCTCGTGAATCAGGGCCATCGAGCGGATGCGGTGCTGACTGTCCTCGAAGGCATCCAGCAACGTTGAATCATCGAGCCGGGCCGACTGCAGGTGCAGCAGACTGGAGATGATTTGCAGGTTGTTCTTGACCCGGTGGTGGATCTCCTTGAGCAGGACCTCCTTCTCTTCCAGTGACGCGCGGATCTGCTCCTCCGCCTCCTTGCGTTCGGTGATGTCCTGGGCCACCACCTGCACCATGCTCACTCTGTGAATCTGTTCATCCTCAGCATTCTCGAAGATCGGGAAGGTCGAACCCGCCGCCCACAAGTACCTGCCGTTGCGATGGCGCCAGCGAAACTCCAGTGAGCGGTGTCCCGGCTCGTCGACCTCGTGGAACGTCTCGGTGACATCAACGTCATCGGGATGCACGATGTCACGACGGAAGGCGGGAGTGCGGTAGAAGTCGTCGGGCGTGTAGCCAAGCCATTCTTCGATCTGGGGACTCACGTACAGATAGTTGCCCTCGCTGTCGAGGAGCATGACGACGAAGTTGGGCGTCTCCGCCAGGGTCCGGTAGCGTTTCTCGGAGCGCGCCAGTTCCTGCAGATCCTCCATGCGGCGGTAGCCCTCCGACAGGGCTTCTGACAACTCTTCGAAGAAGGAGACGTGGCGATCGGAGAAGGCGTCGGCCGCGGCGGACAGGATCGTGAGCGTGCCAAAGGAAAAGGGCAGGTCGATGACGCAACGCACGGGGCCGTAGAGCTCGGTGAGCAGGATGAGCTCGTCGGCGCTGTCGAGTGCCTGCAGGTCGACAGCGCCGCGCCGTGCGACCTCGTCGCCAGATGTCGTAGATGCGCGACGCGTAGCCCTCCGACTCGGTGATCATCCACTCGCCGCGTTTGCTGATCCCTGACGAGCCGAAGGAGCTGTACGAGCGCAACATGGGTGGTTCGGTGGTGTCGACGACGTTGACGGCGCAGTGATCGTAGCTGATGCCCATCGTGTCGAGACCGGTGCGGATCGCCTCGAGAACCTGCTGGATGTCTTCAGCGCTGACCATGCTCCAGACGGCCTCGCGCACCTGTTGCATGATGCCGCGTTTCGTCTCCTGGAACTTGCGATCCGTGATGTCGCGGGCCACACCGTGAGTGCCGACGAAGGAGCCCCCGCGGTACAGGCCGTGGGCCGAGATGGAGAAGTGGCGTACATCCATCTCGACGTCGCGAGTGACACCACCACGGGAGCGCAGACGTACCTCAAGCCGTCGTGTGGCGCGCTCACCCGTGCGTCGCTCGTGGAAGGCGTGGCCGACGCGCTCCGCATCCTCGGCGACGAGAAACTCAGAATAGTGGCGGCCGATGATCTCGTCGGGAGAGTACCCGAGCAGGTGACCCACCTCAGTATTGGCGAAGGAGAAATGGCCTTCAGGGTCGAGGACGTAGATAAAATCGGAACTCCCCTCGACGAGAGCCCGATAGCGGGCCTCCGACAGTGCCAGCTCCTGCAGAGCGCCGTCACTCTCCGGGCGGTCCTCAGGTGATTCGGTGGAATCCTGCTGGCTCACGATTTCGGCCCTGTCAGTGCGGGGAGGAGGTCGATGCAAATTAGGTACTAAAATTAGGTACTAGAGGTGTACCCTACAACGGGAGACAACGAAGAACTGTCAATTCACAGTGGTCCCAACGCAGACAGGGCCCGTCTCGCGTCCGCGTGTGCGGGTTGCAGTTCGAGGAGTGTCTTCCAGGCGGACCGTGCCCCCCCGGGGTTGCCGGCACGCTGCGAAGCCAGACCGAGGCGATACAGGGAATCGGCGCTCTGCGCCCCGCCCAGTTCGACGGCAAGGGCCAGTTCACTCGCCGCATCGACGGCGCGGTCCAGAGACATCAGCACACGGCCGAAAACGTAGCGGCAGAAGTGTGAGCGCGGCGCCAGTCGGACAGCGGCTTCGACCAGGGGAAGAGCCTGGCCGTGTCCGCCTGACATCGTCTCGATGAGAGCCAGATGGGCCAGGGCCATGACAGTGGTCTCGTCGATGGCCATGGCACGGCGCAGATACACCGCGGCCTGCTCCAGGTCACCCTCTTCGTACAACAGACGGCCGATCCAACTGTGGGGCATGGCGAAGTCGTCCGGGCCAAGGGAGATGGCCTCGCCGAACAACCTCATGGCTCGTGCGGGATCATGGCGCATGACGGCCAGACCTTCCGCGTAGCGCTCGATAAAGGCACCGTCGTGATGGAGTGATTCGGCATGTCCGGCGCCGGGCCGCCGCAGGTAGACAGGACGATGATCCTGGAGGTAGGTCAACCGGTAATCGCGGCGGAAGCGTTGCGACAGAAACAGGGCCCGCTCGGCGGGGGTTCCGGGACGGATGCCGGAGATGAAGAGGATGGCATCGGGGGCGCGATCCATGGCGTAGACGACCTGGTAGTTGCGCAGGATGTGGTCGTCGTGGATACCCGGAAGGCGCTGTGGCCTGTGGGCGATGGTCTCATCGGTGAGGCCCACCAGGTCGAGAACGGCAGCCTGGGTGCGGTAGCGCGGGATGCCGATGGCCGTGCTGGCCAGAAGAGTGAAAGGCTCACCGGCCTCGTTAGCATAGTCGGCCAGTTCCTGCAGCTTGCTGTTGTGGGCCGTGATGGCGTCGCGGGCGTGGCGCAGATCCGCATCGGCCCCGGTGACCGAGCCGGCCACCATGGCCAGCATCAGGGCGACGAAGGCGGTCGGAGCGTAGCGGCGGCCGAGGGTGCGCAACAACGTCACGCGAGCGGTCTCCACGACGGCGGCCGAGAGCAAAGCCAACACCGGCAGATGGAGCCGATTTTCCACCAGGGTGTCGCCGCCGATGAGGGTGACGTAGGCCACATTGGCGAAGATGAGCAGGGCCACATAGCTGGCGCCCGGCCGGGTCCGGCGCCGTGCCAGCAGACCCAGGACGGCGATCGGCGCCAATCCCCAGAGCCCGTAGTCGGCGAGGAAGTCGCCCGTGTAGCGCAGGCCGAGTTCCAGGTAGGTCAGCGAGACACCGGTCTTGGCGTAGAACGTGTTCGGCAGGGGATAGCCGTAATACAACCAGCGGAACAGCAGGTGAGGCAGCACGAGAGCGGCGTAGCCGACGGTTGGAGGCCACAGTCCGCGCAGGGCCACTGTTGACGAGCTCGGTCCAAGCAGCAGGCGCACCCCCCGATGAGCCACGGTGAGGCCGAAGAACATCCAGCCTTCGGGACGCGTAAGTGCCGCCAGGCCGAAGAGGATCCCCGTCCAGCCGTCGAGCTCACCCCGCTGCAGATAACGCACAGCGCCGGCGGTGATGAGCAGGGCGAAGAGGGCGGTCTCCATGCCGCTGAGAGTCCAGAATGCCAGCGCCCCGTTGGCCGCCAGCAGGCAGGGCGTCGCCAGGTGCGCCGGATCTGCCGGGCGGGAACTGAGGCTCGAGGCCAGGCGCCAGCTCAGCAGGATCAGCGCCGACGCTGCCAGCACGCCGAGGGTGCGAGCCACCACCACCGCGTCCAGGCCAAGAGCATGGGGCAAGGTGAGGAGCATGACCCACGAGAAGTTCGTGTAGCCCTCGACCCGCTCGCCCGGGTTGAAGACGAGGCCGACGCCGTCGACGAGGTTCTTTGCGTACACGAGGGAGATGTAGGCGTCGTCCTGGAGGACGTCATACCGGGCGCAGAGCACGGCGAAGAGCAGCCCGGCACAGACCAGCAGCAGGAACGCTGCAAGTGCGTGGCGTTTCACATCTCACCGTCGGCGAGCAGGTCATCGACCCACGCTTCGAGCACGCCGAGCTCGGCAAGCAGGTCGAGAATCGTGTAGCGGGTGCGGACGAAGCGCGCGTGGAGGAGGGCGGAACGGGCGCCGTCGGCATCGATGCTGATCTCGGCGAAACAAACTGGTGCACCGGCACGAAGCAGGCTGTCCGGGGATGCGGGAGACGCACCGAGTATACCGCGCAGCTCGGGCAGGATCTGCGGCCAGTTGTCGCCCAGGGCAATCCGTCGGGTTCGACGTGAGTCGTCATCGCCATGAACCTGGCGAGCCACCGGTTCGACAGCGGACCACAGGCGGCCAAAGTGTGGCTTCAAACTCTCGCTCATCGCTTCCCACGGCGCGAGGGGTGGCGGTTGGATCGTGCTGAGGTCCGAGTTCAGCAGTCTCTCGTAGAGGCGGGCTACAGCCAGGGTGGCGACACCGACCTGGCAGCCGTGCAGATCATGGGGGCCGCCGCAGGCATGGTGGCGCATGTCAAGGAGATGACTGACGAGGTGTTCGGCGCCGCTTGATGGCGCGGAGGTGCCGGCGATGTCCATTGCCATACCGGACAACAGCAAACCCGCTGTCAGAGCGGCGATGGCGTCGGGATCGCGTGTGCGGAGACCGTCGACGGCCGTGGCAGTGATGGTCTCGGCTTCGTGCGCCAGGTGCAGGGCCTGGCGGTCATAGGGAGTGTTGAGCAGACGGTGACCCAGATACCAGTCGGC
>PBSR01000249.1 GCA_002726335.1 Gemmatimonadaceae bacterium | reverse complement strand
CCTGGAAGACGGCATCCTGAACCGCTGGTTCCTCGACGCCGTACTGCGGGGATCCTATCCGGCGGATGTCCTGGAGGAGTACCGCACCGCGGGTCTGACTGCGGACCTGGACGGGATCTCGGCACTGGCGCAGGTGCCTCCGGACTTCATCGGTGTCAACTACTACGCGCCGAGGCGTGTGCGCGAACGGGTCGACGCTCCCCGCTTCGGCATCGAGGTGATCGCCAACAAGGACACGGTCTCGTCGATACTCGGCGAGGTGTACCCGGAAGGACTCTACGACCTGCTGCTCCGGCTCCGGGACGACTACGGGTCACCCCGACTGATCGTGACGGAGAACGGCTGCGGCTTCGGCGAGAACGATGAAGCCGTCGTCGGTGGGCGGATCCATGACCGGCACCGGGTTCAGTACCTGCACGATCACCTGCGGCAGGTACACCGGGCCCTCGGCGAGGATGTCCCCGTCGAGGGCTATATCGTCTGGTCCGCCTTCGACCACTTCGAGTACACCGCGGGGTATGCGCGGCGGTACGGTCTGATCCACGTGGACTTCGACACACAGGATCGGCTGTGGAAGGACAGTGCCCACGCCTATCGGCAGGTGGTCGCGCGCCGGGGCCTCACGTTCTGATACACAGGAGAGAGAGATGAACTGCAACAGGATTCGCAGGGTACTGGCGCCGGGCTGTCTGGTGGTGGCGGCGTACTCGGCTCCCGCCGTCGCCGCCTCCCTCGATCTGGCCGTGGGTGGCACCGGATTGAGTCTGGGTGATTCCAGGGGCATCCGCGGGGTCAGGATCAATCTCGTCGACCGACGGCTGGAACGGGTCGTCGGTGTGAATGTGACCCTGCTTTCGGCATGGGGGCCCAGACGGGGAGAGGTGGTGGGAGTCGCCGTAGGGCTGAAGCCCGGCCTGCGACGAGTGCATGGTCTCGGCCTCGGCATCCTGGCTCTCGACGCCAAGCGCGTCGAGGGAGTGGTATTGGCCACTACCGGTGCAGCGGCCGGTGGTGACGTTCGCGGTCTCCTGCTGGGGGGCATCGGGGCCAGTGTCGGGGACGATGCCACGGGCGTGCTCATCGGCGGGATCGGCTCCGCCGTGGGCGGAACGCTCAAGGGGATCAGCATCGGCGGTGTCGGCACCAGCGTGCAGGGTGACCTGACGGGTCTGTCCGCTGCCCTGATCGGGGCCAGCGTGGGAGGCGACTTCAAAGGCGTGGGCCTCGCCGGAATCGGCATGTACGCAGCCGGAGACGCCAGGGGTCTCGTCGTCAGCGGTATCGGCGCCGCCGTGGGAGGGCACTTCCGCGGCATCGTCGCCGGGGCCTGGGGCGTGAGCGTGGCCGGGGATCTGGAGGGGATCGCCATCGGTGGCGTCGAGGTCACCGCGACACGGGTGAGCGGCCTGACCGTGGGGCTGCTCAACGGGGTCAGCCTGAACAGCCTCGACTTCCGCGCGGTAAACGACAGTCACCACGGAGTTGCCATGGGTGTCTTCAATTTCAGCCGCGAGCTGACTGGTGTACAGATCGGGCTGCTGAACTACGCCGGCAACAATCCGAAATGGGCGCGCCTGCTACCGATCATCAATGTCCATCGATGAGGGCGCGCACCGACCTGGCATGGGTCCGTGACACCCGCACCCGGGTGTCGTCATCGAGGCGGGCGACGTAGCCACCTTCGCCGTCGCTGGAGAGCTCGATCAGCGAATCGAGGCAGATGATGCTGGACCGGTGGACCCGGAGGAATCGGGATGGGTCGAGACGTGTCTCCAGCGCCCCCAGTCCGCCGCTGCAGAAATGTGTGCCATCGCGGGTGTGCACCCGGGTGTAGTCGCCCTCGGCCTCCAGCCAGCGTATGTGTTCGGTCGGCACGGCGACGATACGTTCGGCCACCTTGAGGAACAGGCGATTCGAGGGAGCGTCAGCGGATCGTACATCGTGGAGCAACGACACCAGGCGGTCCACCTCGTCCTGGTGGACGGAATCCAGAGCCCGATGGACGGCGGCGGAGAAGCGCTCGAAGTCATACGGCTTGAGGATATAGTCGACGGCATTCACCTCGAAGGCACGCACGGCGAACTCGGCATGCGCGGTGGTGAACACGACCCGGGGGATGTGCTCGAGGCGGGTGAGCAGATCGAGACCTGACAGCGTCGGCATGTGGATGTCGAGAAAGGCGAGAGCGGGCCGCTGTTCGTTGATGACACGAACAGCCTGTTCGCCATCGGTGCAGGTGCCGACAACCTGAATCTGCGGGAATCTCTCGAGATACTCGGACAGGAGTTGACGCGCCGGCGCCTCGTCATCGGCGATGACGGCGGTGACCTGCTCGCTCATGGGGCGGACGCTCCGGGAAGCAGGACGGAGGCGGTGAAGCCCCCTTCAGGTGGCGCCGACACTTGGAGTTCTGCCTCTGTCCCGTACATGGTATCCAGCCGCTGGCGGATGTTTCGCAGGGCCGTGCCCCGCTGTCCCAGTCCCCTCGATCGCCGATCACCGACGCACCGCTGTTGCGCACCTCGAGCCGGACCCGACCTGATACCAACTCCGCCGATACGTGCACCTGTCCACCCTCCGGGAGGGGCGCGATGCCGTGTATGATTGCGTTCTCCACCAGGGGCTGCAGGATCATGGGCGGCACCGTCGTAGCGAGCAACTCATCAGGTATGTCCGCTTGCACGGCAAGGCGGTCTCCAAGCCGAGCCTGTTCCACGTCCAGGTAACTGCGGGTCAGCGTCCACTCTTCGGCAAGCGGCACGACGTTGCGGTCGATGGAATCGACGGCGTAGCGCAGCACGTCTCCCAGGCGCGCGATGAGCCCACGCGCCTGCTCCACATTCTGCCCGAGGACGGCGCTGATCGTGTTGAGGCTGTTGAAGAGGAAGTGGGGATTCAGCTGCGAACGGAGGACGGCCAGCTGCTGCTCCCGCAGCAGACGCTCGAGCTCGACCTGCTGCTGCTCGCGCCAGCGCAGCTTCTGGCTGGAACGTACGACGTGAAACAGGCTGAACTGTATCAGGTAGGTGAACAGCATGCCGAGGAGCTGCCAGATGAGCAGGTCCATGTTCAGCTCCGGTTCGCCGGTGAGGGCCACCGAGACGCCCCAGGAGGTGTAGAATACCGCCGCCATGTACACGGGGCCGAGTACGGCATGGGCACCGACACGCCAGCCCCAGGGTGAACGGTCGAGGCCCCGGATGACGACGAGCCAGACCGGGATGCCGTAGAGGGCGAAGATCAGACTACTGATGACCTGACTGCCGAAGGTCTCCAGGAGAGACAGCTTCAGCATGACGCAGAAGTAGGCGGTGAAGAAGGCAGCGTACAGCGTCCAGCCCAGCGCCGTGAGCAGAACGCCCCGGCGGGTGATGCAGGGCAGGGGAGGCAGCGGTCGCTCACCGTGGGTTACATGCAGGGTGTTGTCAGCCACGTCCTTGCCGATGATAAACGAGGGCCCGCCGCTCAGCCCCAGACCGAAGGGCTGCCCGATGGTGTGGAACGCGGTCAGTGAGGATTAAGGCCGCTTCCAGCAGCACGCTATCCTCTCAGCGGTCTTTGGCTGTCGGCTGAGCGTAATACTCAGCTGAAAAGGGTGCCCCGCTGGTCGCCTGCGTGTGTTCCAGTGGCACGATCCATTCCTCCTGTATGTCCATACCAAAGCCGGGTGCATCAGATGGTGTGAGCCGACCATTCTTCGGTACGGCTACACCTGGAATGCGAGCCACCTCATCCAGCGGCACACCTGGATCAGAGCCCAACCAGAATTCCGCCTGTAGAGATTCAGGCATTGCCATGGCGAAGTGCTGACCAAAGGCAGAATTTGCACCCCCATGGGGGATGGTCTGCAGCCCGGCCGCTTCGCCGATGGTGTAGATCTTGATCGCCTCTGACAAGCCGCCACACCAGTTCAAATCAGGTTGCAGGACATCGACACAGCGCCGCTCCACCAGCTGACGGAAGGCCATGCGACCATGGTGATCTTCGCCGGTGGCAATGGGCATCCAGGGTACGGCTCTTTTCAACTCCACGTGGCCCTCCAGGTCGCCGGGGATCAGGGGTTCCTCCAACCAGCGCATGTGGAAGGGGCGCAGGCGTTCGGCGACCTGCACGGCGAAATCGACGTTGTAGGACATGACGGCGTTGAGCATGAGGTCGGCCTTGGGGCCGATGGTTTCGCGAGCCGCCGCGAGCTTCTCCTCCAGTCGGCACAGGCCTTCGGTACCTTCCCGGTAGTGCACCGGGTTGGTCACCTTGAAGGCGCCGAAACCCAGCTCCATGGCCCAGTCCAGATCGTCCCCCGTAGCATAGAGATCGATACTCTCGCGACACGGCCCACCCAGAAGACGATACACGGGTAGATCCAGCAGTTTGCCCTTGAGATCCCAGAGGGCGAGATCAACAGCGCTACGGGCGGTTGTTGCATGGCCGGCATCACCCAGGCGCTGAATGGCACGCCACATGAGATCGTTGAGAAACTCTGTGGCCAGGCAGTCTCTGCCCAGCAACAACGGTGCGTAGATGGACTCGATTACAGCGGCACAGGTCGCACCGAAACTACAGAAGCCCAGACCCCAGGTACCGTCTTCCACGGTGATTCGTACACAGACCTGACCGCCGCCCATGCCGGGCATCTTGCCGGGCAGGCGGGAGAACTCCGGGTAGTAATTGATCGGCAGGGAGCGTGGCGACGTGCGGTTCCAGGTGGCGCGGCGCGGTGGTGTCTTTGCCGCGGTCTGAGGAAGGTTCAGACGAACCAACTCAATTGCGGTGATCTTCATTGCTTGCTTGCCTCCATGGTGGCGCGGCAAGGTACGACGGCTGTGGGCTTGAGACTACTCTCGCTCGCTTGAGCGATGCCGAGGCCCCCAGCGATGGGTACGACCGTCAGGGAGACCTCATTCACGTCTGTGTCGAACCGGCTCGTCCCCCTGACGATTGGCCAGTGAATGCGGGGTCAAGTCAAAGCGCGTTTCGTGGCCGTGAAAAAAGCGGTCCAACTCGTCGACCATCAATCTGAGAAAATGCGGATAGGCATCGCCCGTAAGACCGGCAAAGTGGGGGCTCAGAAATACGTTGGGCAGCTGGAAAATCTCGCTGTCGGCCGGAATCGGCTCCGGGTGAAAAACGTCCAGACCGGCCGTGATGTCGCCGCGCTTGAGCCGCTCTATCAACGCCGGCGAATCGATGATCGCTCCACGCGACACATTCACCAGCACCGCCCCCGAACGAATCAGCTCAAGCTCCCGCCGCCCGATCATGCCCTCGGTCCGCGACGTCAGCGGCGCCAGACAGACGACGACATCGCACTGTGACAGCACATTATCCAGCGAGGTCTGGAGAAAGCCCACGGCATCGGCCATCTCACCGTGCAGGTACGGGTCGTACACCCACATTTCGGCCCTGAAGGGCCGCAAGAACTCAATCAGCCGCCGTCCGATATGCCCACAGCCGATCAGCCCCACCCGTTTGCCAGTGAGAATACCGCTCATCTCGGTGCGCCCCGCCTGGGCTTTTTCGGGTTCTCCGGCGATGAGCTCGCGGAAACGGGCCCCGGCGTTGCGTAGTGAGACCAGGATCAGCCCCAGAGCCCACTCCGCCACCGGATAGGAGGAACCATTGGTCGTATCCACCGTGCGAATGCCCCGCTCCCAGGCGGCTTCCACGTCGATCCGGCTGGCAAAGCGGTCGCCCTCCAGTTCGCCGATGATCTTCAACGCGGGCGCCCGGTCCATGATCTGTCCATCGATTACAGGTGCCCCATTACAGACGATCAGACCGTCGACATCCTCCAGACATGGCCCTGAACGCTTCATCGACTGGGTATCTTTCGCGACTTCGTAAATCTGCCCCCCTTCTCCCTCGCCCAGAGTCCAATCGGCAAAGCCTTCGAGTCGCTCTATCTCCCCGGGAACCAGATACCTCTTGCGCGCCCGCTCATTGCAGACCAGCAGTACTTTGGGACGAGAAAAGGCCATGTACTATCGTTCTCCTCTGTCACGTGGAACACTCGCGAAATCGGGGCGCAACTTCCTCGGCGAAAAGTTGCAGTCCATCCTCCCGGGGCGCGTCCATGAACCACAGCAGAAAGTGCCCTATGCCCGCCTCGGCATAGTCCCGGATCTTTCCTTCGACCTCGTCGGGCGTACCGATGAGCCAGGCCGGGTTGAGCGAGTCGGGTATATCGTCGGTGGCGGTCAGGCTAAAGATCTCCTGGTAACGACGGCGCACAGTCGCGCGATCCGGAGCCACCAGGATCTGGGTAGCCATCGCTTTTTGCAGATCGTCGACCGAACGCCCCGCCGTTTCGCAGGCCGCACCCAGCGCCTGGAGTCGTTGCTCCAGCACAGGCAAAGAGACGGGAGTCGTGTGCCAGCCCTGGCCGTAGCGGGCGCAGGCGGCCAGCGTGTCCGGATGAACTTCCCCCATCCAGATCGGAGGATGCGGCTGTTGTACGGGACGGGGTCGGCATACCGCCGCGCTCGTGTGATAGTAGCGCCCTTCGAAGGTGACGGGTTCTGTTGCACTCCACAGCTCCAGGGACAGTTCCAGCCCCTCGACCATTTGGGCGATGCGCTCGGCCCGATCGTCGCTCCACGGCAGGCCGTAGGCCAGGTGCTCGCGGGTCTGGTTCCCCATGTCGGGATAGTAGATCAGGCGCCCGTCGGAAATCTGATCCAGCGTCGCTACCATCTTGGCCACCAGGGCCGGATGGCGAAAGGGGTTGGACTGGTGCAACAGGCCCAGCCGCACCCGACGGGTCGAACCGGCCAGCGCCGCCATCACGCTCCAGCCCTCCAGAATGGCGTCGTCCTTTCCCAGCATCAGATGGTCGGGCACCCACACCGCATCGTAGCCCAGTTCTTCGGCTTTGCGGGCAACGTCCATGGCGCTAGCCGTTTCCAGCTCGGCGCAACCGGGTGTGATCCCCAGACCCGGATTGGCGAAGATCGGCACGCCAAAGGCGAATTCAATGTTCATTCGTTTATCAGCGGATCACCGCCCCTCCGAGACAGACCTGGCCGTCGTAGAACACGGCGTGCTGCCCGGGCGCGATGCCGCCATCGGCTTCGTCCAGCTCGACGCACCAGGCGTCGTCGTCGATCGGAGAGAGGGTACAGTCGATCGACTGCGGTCCGTGGCGCAGTTTGGTCTGCAGCCTGTCGATCCGCGGCGGGCCGCCGATCCAGTTGGCGCCATCGGCCTCGAACACCGTGCGACTCCGGGCCTGCCGTCGATCACCGTGGGCCACGTGCAGCGCGTTGTCCGCCACGTCTTTGCCGACGACGAACCAGGGCCCGCCGCTCAACCCCAGGCCGAAACGCTGCCCTATGGTGTGGAACCAGTAGCCCTGATGTGAACCCAGCCGCTGTCCCGTGTCGGCATCGATGATGGCACCTTCGCGCTGACCCAGGTGGAACTCGACGAACTGGCGATAGTCGATCTTGCCGAGAAAGCAGATACCCTGACTGTCCTTGCGATCGCGCGACGGCAATTCATACCGCTGCGCCAGGCGTCGGACTTCAGCTTTGGGCAGGTGTCCGACGGGGAACCGGGCGCGTTGCAGTTGCTCCTGCGTCATCTGCGACAGGAAGTAGGTCTGGTCCTTCACCGGGTCCGCGGCGCGCAACAGGCGGGCGCCGCTCGCAGTCGTTTCGACGCGGGCATAGTGACCGGAGGCGACGATGTCCGCCTGATCGCCGACGCGTTCCAGGAACGCGCCGAACTTGATGCGCCGATTGCAGAAGACGTCGGGGCTCGGCGTGCGTCCGGCGCGCAGTTCGGCCAGGACGTGAACGACGATCCGCTCGTAGTACTCCGTCTGCAGCGAGACGATCTGTAAGGGCACGCCCGCGGCTTCGCAGGTGGCGCGCACGAAGCGCATGTCCTCCTCCCACGGACAGTCACCGGCGAAGGTCTGAACTTCATCCTCGAGCCAGACTTTCAGGTAATAGGCGGTCAGGTCGGCGCCCTCTTCCTGCAGCAGACGGAGAGCCACGGAGCTGTCGACACCCCCGGATAGAAGGACGGCGGTCTTCACATCGGTCATGGGAATAAGCTAATCAGGTTCGCGGGCCCAGGGCGACAGGATCAGGAGGATGGCGGAGAGAGAGATGGTCACCCAGCAGGCGGGATGGTAGCTGTCGAAGGCCTGCAGAGAGAGACCGAAGAGACTGGGGCCGACGGCGCTGGCCGATACACCGAGGGACATGGCGAAGCCGCTGACGGCGCCCAGGTGTCGTCGGCCGAAATACCGTGGCCAGGTGAGGGTTGACAGCAGTCGCATCATGCCTCCCATGAGGCCGCTGCCGACGATGATACCGTAGCGTCCCCAGGGCAGATGCAGGTTCAGGACACCGATGTTGGAGAGGATGATGCCCACCAGGTACAGGACCAGGTGCCAGCGAAGCGTGGACCGGTCGGCAAGCCAGCCACCGACGAAGTTGGCGACCACGGCGATGGCGGCGGCGGGGAGGAAGATGCCGATGGCCAGCTGCCGGTCGAGTCCGGCTTCGGCGAAGATGGACACTACATGAAAGGGCATGGCCGTGCCGTAGATGCTGGAGAGCATCATGGGCAACATGATGAGCCAGAAGGAGAGTGTGGCTCGAGCTTGAGCGGGTGTGTGGTCACGACCGGTGGCGCGCTGCCCGGATCTGTTGGGGGTGCAGGCGCCGTCGGCCTGCATGCCGCACTCCTCGGGGCTGTCACGAAAGAAGACGCCGGCCACCACGGTCAGGCCGACGATGATCGTGATGCCGAGGATCTGCCAGGCGGCCTGCCAGCCCCATTCGTCGATCAGGACGTCGAACAGTACCGGGGCGCCGGAAAAGCCGAAACTGCTCATGATGCCCATGACCCCGTTGGCGAATCCCCTGCGGGCTTCGAACCACTTGACCATCATGTTGCGGGCGGCGATGGTGAGCACGCCCTGACCGAGAAACCGCAGGGCAAAGAAGCTCAGGCCCATCACGGCAAAGGACACGGGCAGGGCGAAGAGATCGGCGCTCAGGACGTAACGCAGCGCGGCAATGGCGACGTCAATCTGGCTGAGCAGGAGCAGGGTGCTGCCGAAGGCGATGGCGGTGACCACCGTCATGGTGCGGGCTCCGAGGCGGTCGTATATTCTGCCCGCTCGCGGAAGGAAGAGGGCGCCACCCAGGGTGCCGACGAGGTAGGTGAGGCTGATCTGCACGCGCGACAACCCCGTGGCCACCATGAGATTGTCGGTGAACACCGACACGCCGATGGTCTGACCGGGAGCGCTGCAGAGCACGCCGAAGGTGGCCGCCAGCACGATGACCCAACCATAGAAGAAGGGCACACGCTGCGGGTTGAAGGGCCACGCCGGCCGGTCGAAGGACAGCCGACGCAGGCCTGACGGTGTTTCTGTTTCCGATTCCATCGCCACCAGAAGATAGGGGTCAGTGAAATGCTCTACCGTGACTTCGGCCGTACCGGCTGGAAAGTATCAGCCATCGGGCTGGGCACCTGGAACATCGGCAACCAGTGGGGGGAGGTAGATGACGCCACGTCGTGGGCCACCGTACGCGCCGCCTACGACGAGGGTATGAACCTGTTCGATACGGCCGAGTCCTACGGCGTCCCCAATGGATTGTCCGAGGAGCGGCTCGGCGTCGCCCTGGCCGGCATCCGCCACAACGTCTACGTGGTCAGCAAGATCGGCAACTGGGGCAAACGCACCGGACAGGGCGTGCCGAAGACGACGGTGGACATGATCCGCCTGTGCGCCCACGCCTCGCTGCACCGCCTGCAGACCAACTACCACGATGTATTGCTGTGCCACGAGGGTGACATCGAAGATCCGGATGTCTACCTCGAAGGTTTCCAGATGCTGCAGCAGGAAGGTCGCCTGCGCTGCTACGGCATCTCCACCAACAGCCTCGATGTTCTGCGGCGCTTCAATCACGCCGGTGGCTGCAAGGTGGTTCAAGTCGACTATTCGCTCGTTGCCCGGGAGCCGGAGTCGGAGTTTCTGCCCTACTGTCAGGCGCAGAAGATCGCCGTGATGGTGCGCGGTCCGCTGGCTCGCGGCCTGCTGTCCGGACGCTATACCACGGCCAGCTCCTTCGATGACGATGTGCGCAGCAGCTACAACGAGGGCGGCGCCGATCGCGCCATCTTCGAGGCGCGGATGGGCACCGTGGACAAGTTGCGTGGATTGATCGAACCCGATGACATGGTGCGCACGTCGCTGCAGTACGTCATCTCCCATCCGACGCTGCCGGTGGCCATCCCCGGTGCCAAGTCGGTGGAGCAGGCTACGACCAACGCCGCCGCTGGTGATGACGAGCTGTCCGAGGCCGAACAGCAGCGCCTGCAGGTCTGAGTCGGGCCGGTGCAACGTCCCGAATCCGTCACCGAGACGATGGCCCGCGTCGACGAAGCGCTGGCCGATCGTCCGAGGCTCGCGACCTTGTTCCGCAACTGTTTCCCCAACACGCTGGACACGACGACAGAACTGCACGACGACGGGTCGACGTACGTGTTCACCGGGGACATCCCCGCCATGTGGCTGCGCGACTCCAGTGCCCAGGTGTCACCCTACCTGTCGCTGGCCGGACAGGACGCAGATGTACGCCGGATCATTTCGGGTCTGATCCGCAAGCAGATCGGCTATATCCTCATCGACCCTTATGCCAACGCCTTCAACCGTACGGCGGACGGTGCCTGCTGGGCGCCGGACGAAACCGATCAGAACGACTGGGTCTGGGAGCGCAAGTACGAGATCGACTCGCTCTGCTACCCTCTGTGGCTTGCTCACAGGTACTGGCAGGCGACGGGGGATACCTCCGTGTTCGATGACGAATTCCGCCGGGCGGCGCGGGTCATCCTCGAGCTGTGGACGGTGGAGCAGGATCACGTGGCGCGCTCGCCGTACCGCTTCCAGCGACGGGACTGTCCACCGAGTGACACGCTGACCCACGAGGGTCTGGGCGCGCCGGTGGCGCCCACGGGAATGACGTGGTCGGGCTTTCGCCCCAGCGACGACGCCTGCCGCTTCGGTTACCTGGTACCCGCCAACCTGTTCGCCGTCGTCGCCCTCAGACATCTCGGTGAGATTGCGCGCACCGTCTGGGCAGACGAGCAGATGAGCAGCCAGGCCGAGGGCCTGGTTGGCGAGATCGATGCCGGACTGCGGGCACACGCCGTGATCGATGACGAGGGGATCGGGGGACCTGTCTACGCCTACGAAGTCGACGGCCATGGCAATCATCACTTCATGGACGACGCCAACGTGCCGTCCCTGCTGTCGCTGCCCTACCTGGGGGCCCGTGCGGCGGACGACGAGATCTACGGCAACACCCGGCGGTTGATTCTGAGCGACCACAATCCCTACTACTATGAAGGCACGCAGGCACGAGGCATAGGCAGCCCCCACACACCCGACGGCTACGTCTGGCACATCAGCCTGTCCATGCAGGGACTGACGGCCACCAGCACGGACGAGATGGATGGACTGATCGATATGCTGGAGGCGACGGACGGGGGCACGGGGTACATGCACGAGGGATTTCATCCGGGCGATCCGGCCACGTTCACGAGGGCATGGTTCGCGTGGTCGAACTCGCTCTTTGCCGAGTTCGTCCTGCACTGGCTGCACACGAAGGGAAAGCTTCCGACATGACGACGGGCACGACGCGGCGGAAACTCAAATGGGCCACCCACGCCGATCTGGCCATCGAGCGACAACCCAGCGTGGGGCGTGAAGAGTTTCTCGATCACATGACCTTCCGGACGAACGACCGGCCGCTGTTTACTGAGATCTTCGGGCCCATCGTCGGATTGAAGGAAGAGTGGGAGGAACAGGGCGCGACAGCGGCGGAGCTCGACTTCAGCGCCTTTCGCTACCGCTGCGAGGAGCGGGCGCGGCTGTCGCTGAACACGGGGCTTCTCGGCGGCCACGAGCCGGTGACTCTCGAGGAGACGGATGAGTTCATCGTCACACGGGACAGGCTCGGGCGCACGATGAAGATGCCGAAAGGTCTGGCGACCCTGCCGCTGCCGCTGTCCCACCCGGTGGCGACCATGGATGACTGGCTCACCATCAAGTCGTGGTACGAATACGACGATGCCAGGCTGTCGGCAGGCTGGGTGGAGGCGGCTCGGGCGCACGCCGAGGCGGGACGTGTGGTCTGCGTCGGCATGCCGGGTGGGTTCGATGAGCCGCGGCAGCTGATGGGCGAAGAGGAGATCTGTGTTTCCTACTACGCTCAACCCGAGATGTTGCACGACATGCTGCAGACGATGGGGGACACGGCCGTGCGGATCCTGGAGCAGGTGGCGGCCGCGGGCGTCACGGTGGATCTGCTGAGTGTGCACGAGGACATGGCGGGCAAGTCGGGTCCCCTGGCCGGACCGGCCCAGATCGCCGAGTTCATCGCCCCGTACTACCGTCGGGTGTGGGAGGTGGCCCAGGAATGCGGTGCGCGTCTTTTCGATCAGGACAGCGACGGCGACATGATGCCCGTGATCCCGGCGTTTCTCGAGGCCGGTGTCAACTGTATGCACCCCATGGAGCCGGCGGCGGGCATGGACATCGTCGCGGTTCGTGAGACGTACGGCGACCGTCTCGCGTTCTATGGCGGGCTCGACAAGCACGTCATTCGCGGCAGCACAGAACAGATCACGACCGAACTGGAACGCAAGGTGCCACCGATGATCGCGTCCGGCGGTTGTGTGCTGGGACTCGATCATCGCATCCCCAACGGCACGCCGCTGGCCAACTACCGGTTCTACTTGGAGAAGATGTGGGAGATCCTTGAGCGCTGAAGAGCGGAGCGGCAGGATCAGGGCGAGGTAGGAATTGCGGGTAGGAATTCCTACATTTAAATATGGAAATCTACAACAAGGAGGCCGGTGATGCGTACGAAGGTATCTGAGAAGGGCCAGATCACCATCCCGAAGCCGCTGCGGGATCAACTCGGCATTCGCGTGGGGATGGAGCTGGAGTTCACGACTGAGAAGGGCCGGCTCGTCGGGGCCAAGATCGAGCCGGAAGACCCCATCCTTTCCGTGACCGGGATCGTCGACGCTCCCCTGGACGTCGATGATTATCTCGATCGGACCAGGGGTCCGGGAGTGTGACGACAGCGGTCGATACCTCCGTCCTGCTGGATATCTTCTCAGCGTCCCCGGAGTATCTGAGAGACTCACAGGAAGCTCTGAGGGCTGCACGGCGGATGGGCCGTATCGTCGTCTGTGACATCGTTCTGGCGGAGTTGCGTCCACTTTTCCAGGACCGCACTCGGCTCGAGAGTGCGATGTTCGAGACGCTCGGCGCCGAGTTCGTGCCATGCAGCCGCGAGGCCTCCTTCCTTGCCGGAGAGATCTGGCAGGCCTACCGGACTGCCGGCGGGCAGAGGTCGCGTATGATTCCCGACTTCCTCATCGCCGCCCACGCGATGGCACAGGCTGATTGTCTCCTTACGCGCGACCGCGGCTTCTATCGCAAGTGGTTCGCGGACTTGACGCTGGTCGAGCCCTAGTGCCCAGCTCAATGACCCGACCCAACGTCCTGATCCTGATGTGCGACCAGATGCAGGCCGCCCGGATGGGCTGCGCCGGCGACACGGTGGCTCATACGCCCTTTCTGAACTCGCTGGCGGCGGAGGGAGTGCGCTTCACGCACATGATCTCCGCCCATGGACAGTGTGTGCCGTCGCGGGCGTCCTTCATCACCGGATTGCCGCCCCATGAATGCGGCGTGGTGGTCAACTACGGGTTCTACGATCATCAGAACCGGCTGAACCCGACACGAGACCGGACTCTGGGGCAGACCTTCCGCGATGCCGGCTACCGGACCGCCTACTTCGGCAAGTGCCACTTCGGACTGCCGCTGGACGGTCTGGGATATGACGAGGGGATCGACCACGACGGCCGGCGTGTTGAAGACGACGAAGCTGAGGCGCGTGGCATGGGACACGTGCCGACGTCGCTGCGCCGGGATTACGTGGCCGCCGAAGACGCCGTGGCGTGGCTGCAGGACTACGAGCATGACCCCGGGCGTCCGCTGTTCTTCACCTTCTCTACGAATCTGCCGCACCCGCCCTTCTTTCACGAACCGAAGCATGCGGTCAGCGCCGACGGGCTCGAGCTGCCCCGCAGCTACTACGAGGAGACTTTCGAGACGAAGCCGGCGTGGCAGAACGAGCATGCCGAGGGCAGTCACAGCGCCGGAGATGAGGTGCAGGCACGCGACGAACTCGCCCGCTACTACTCGATGATCGCCATCATGGATGAGCACTACGGGCGTGTGGCCGACCAGTTCAAGCGTCTGGGCCTGTGGGAGAACACGATCGTTCTCTTCGTGGCGGACCACGGCGACATGATGGGTGCCCACGGCATCAGCAAGAAGGGAACGCTGCCGTACGATGAGCTGTACCGTGTGCCCTGCATCGTGAAACAGTCGACGGGCCAGTCCTCGAAGCGGGACGTCGTCGACGACCTGGTCTGTTCCGTGCAACTGGCTGGTTCGCTGTGCACACTGGCAGGAGTCGATGCCGCTGGCGCCTTCCCTCACGGCGACCTGTGTGCTGCCTTCAAAGCCGACACCCACCCCGATGACGAGATCGTCTTCTTCGAACATCACGCCGCCTACTGGGGAATCCATCCGTTCTACGGTGCGCGGACACGCGACTTCAAGTTTGTCCACTACTTCGGCGATGATGACGCCGGCCTGGAGGAGCTGTACGACCTGGCCACCGATCCGCACGAGCTGACCAACGTCGCCGGCCGCCCCGAATACGCCGACACCGAGACTCGCCTGCGGCAGGCTGTCACCACCTGGTGGCAGTCTACCGGTGGCCGCGACTTCTCCTGGTACGAGTCGGAATCCTTCCGCAGTAACGAGCACAACAGTTGAGTCAGACCGCATCCGGACGGACCGCGGATCGCCACGTCGTACTGTCCGTCTGGGTGCCGTCGGCCTGCATGTCGGTGGGCGCCGGGCTCATCCTTCCCGTGCTGCCCCTGTTCGCTCTCTCCTTCGATGCCTCGTACGGCATGGTGGGCCTGGCGTTGGCAGCTCGTGGTCTGGGCAACCTCGCTTTCGATGTGCCGTCGGGTATGGTCGTACGCCGCCTGGGTGTTCGACGGTCGATGGTGCTGGGGGGTGCGGTGATGGTTCTCTGCGCTCTGGCGATGTCGCAGGTGCGGTCCCTGCATGAAGCTTTCATCGTACAACTGTTGCTGGGTGTGTCGATGGCGCTGTGGAATATCGCCCGACACACCTACATCACTGAGACCGTCGACATCGGGCGGCGGGGGCGGACGAACGCCGTGCTGGGCGGCATCGGGCGCATCTCTGGATTCGGTGGTCCCGCCCTGGGCGGGGTCCTGGCCTCCTGGGTATCTCTGACAGCGCCATTCTTCCTGCAGGCCGGGCTGATCGCCGCCGCCGTCGTCGCCGTGCTGCGATGGGTCGAACGTGATCTGCCTCGACACGAAGTCGAGGCCGTGCCGCACGAGAGCGTCTGGCAGGTACTGGTCGGCCACTGGCGAATTCTTGTCAGCGCCGGATCGGGGCAGCTGTGCGCGCAAACCGTGCGCCAGGCGCGCAATGCCGTGGTGCCGCTCTACGCCGCTGAAGTACTGGGGCTCGACGCCGGGTCGGTGGGACTCATCATCAGTCTGTCGTACGGCACGGACATGCTCATGTTCTATCCGGCGGGTCAGTTGATGGACCGCAAGGGGCGGAAGTGGGCCTACGTACCCTCCTTCATCATCCAGTCATTGGCGATGGCTCTGGTGCCACTGTCGGGCAGCTTCTGGACACTTGCCCTGGTGACGATGGCGGTCGGCCTCGGCAACGGGTTGGGCTCGGGGACCATGCTGACCCTCGGGGCGGATCTGGCACCCGAGCGAGGTCGCGGTGAATTCCTG
Source organism: Gemmatimonadaceae bacterium (assembly GCA_002726335.1). The sequence continues at coordinate 5,913 of PBSR01000249.1, read as the reverse complement.
GGGATGTGGCGTTTCATCGGTGACGGGGGCAGCGCTGCAGGTCCGGTGATCGTGGGGCAGGTGGGGCAGGTGGCAGGGCTCCATCTGGCGCCGATCGTGATCGCCGGGATCGGACTGACCGGTGCCGCGTTGCTGGGAGGGTTGGTGCCCGAGACCCTTCGGCGCGATCGGTGAAGCACAGAGGTCGGTGATTCAGCGCCGACTGGCCGAGTTCGCTTCGCGAACTCTACGCCGAGGCCAGAACCCTTAGGCGAGACTGAGCCAACTGGGCGCGATCGGTGAACCACGAGGCCTGCCGAGACGTGCGTCTCTTGGCACTGTTCATCGCGTTGCGCTAGAATAACGAAATCATGGATCGACCTCACTACAATCGAGAACTCCTGGTTCGGCCCGTCGAGGGCGAAGAGCTGGCCAATGCCAGACTGATCGCCGCCCGCGCCTTCAACGAGAATGCAGAGACCTGGTACACGGGGGAGGTCCTGGCGGGCTTCGATGCGGATGGCACGATGGTGTGTGCCCTCGACTTTGAGCCGGCGTCGTTGTGGTGGGGTACCTCCCAGATCCCGGCCGGTGCCATCGGCGGGGTGGCCGCCGATCCCAAGCATCAGGGACGGGGCCACGCAGGGGGACTGATGGTACAGACGATCAACCACCTGCGGGATCAGGGACGTTCTGTCTGTCCTCTGTGGCCCTTCTCCTTCAACTGGTACGGGAAATTCGGCTGGTCTTGTCCAGCAACCTACACCACGCTCAAGGTGTGGCCTGATCTGGTGCGCCAGATCGACGCTCCCGCAGGCACGGTGCGATCGGCAGAATCGGGAGACATACCGGAGATCGACCGCCTGTACACGGCGGGAGCACACACCAGAAACTGCCAGTCGGTTCGGCCGCACTCTCTCTGGCAGCAGGAAAGGTGGCTCGGAAAGGTTCAGGTCCTGGTCGATGACGACGGAGGACTGGCCTGCAGTGCGCTCGTCAGGACCAGATCGCGCGATCGCGGCCAGGGAAAGCGGCTCGTCGTACAGGAGTTGCACGGAACGAGTTTTGCCGCACAGTCGGCACTGCTGCGATCACTGGCCGAGATGGAAGGGGTGGCGCTGATGGATCTGGAACTTCCACCCGACAGCCTTCTGCTGCACGCCTTTGCTGAGCGCTTCGATATTTCCTGTGAGCACGAGCTGGCCCTGCGCGTGCTCGACGTCCCGCAGGCACTGAGCCATCTGCACCCTCCCCAGGATCTGCAGGCCAGCATCTCGTTCGAGGTGGCTGATTGGGTCGTGAACGCCGAGCGCCCGCTGAAGGTGACAGCGCGGGCGGAGGGGGGAGGCGTGGAGATCCTGGACCGTCACGACAAGGACCCGCTTCGCTGCGATATCAACACCTTCACACAACTGTTCTCCGGCGGCTTGTCGGTCACCCAGGCGAAGGAGCTGAACCGTCTCGACGGGGGAACTCCTGCCATGGGAGAGGCCTGTGACGCCTTGCTGCACGGCCGCACCCCATACCGATCCGCGGCCGAGCCCGGATGAAAGGCGTACATGGCTGATCGACCGAACATCCTGTGGTACTGCTCGGATCAACAGCGGTTCGATACAGTTGGCGCACTGAACAATCCGCATGTGAACACGCCGAGACTCGATGCCTTCATGAAGGAATCGGTCACCTTCGACCACGCGTACTGCCAGTCCCCGATCTGCACGCCGAGTCGATCGAGTTTTCTTACCGGCATGTACCCCAGCTCCGTGGGCGTGAACGGGAATGGCAATGAGGTCTGGCCCGAGTACTACGCCGAACGGTTGTTGCCGAACATCCTGAGCCGAGCCGGATACCACTGCGGCCTGGTGGGGAAGCTGCACCTGGCAGGGGCGGCCGATGGGCGTGAGAACCGCGTCGATGACGGCTACGACTCCTTCCAGTACAGCCATGCCCCGAAGGGAGCAGACGACTACGGACACGACTATGCCGAGTGGCTGCGTGCCCAGGGCGCTGATCCCGAGAAGCTCCTGCTCGAATACGGCCGGATGGATTCGTACCGGCAGGGGGCGAAGGTCAAGAGCTTCGGGGGTGTGTACGAACCGACGGAAGAACAGGACAATGTGCCCCCGCACCTGCATCAGACGCACTGGTGCACGGAGAAGTCGATCGAGTTTGTCGACAAGAACCGCCGGGAGAATCAGCCCTGGATGCTGAGTGTGAATCCCTTCGACCCGCACGCTGTCTTCGACCCGCCATACGAGTACTACAGGCGCTACGACGTCGAGCAGATGCCAGGGGCGCACTTTGCGGAAGGGGATCTCGAGCACCAGCAGAAACTGACGGACGCCAACGTCGACTTTCAGTCGAAGCCGCAACATCCCGATGACTGGGACCACAAGCGGGTGCAGGCCGCCTACTACGCGATGATCGAACAGGTCGATCACGAATTCGGCCGTCTTCTCGATCACCTGGACGCGATCGGTGAGCGGGAGAACACCGTCGTCGTCTACATGAGTGACCATGGGGAGGCCCTGTGCGACCACGGTCTGCTGCTCAAGGGATGCCGGTTCATTGAGGGGCTCGTGCGGGTGCCGCTGATCGTGTCCTGGCCGGAGAAATACCGCAAGGACGTGGTATCAGACTCGCTCGTCGAGCTCGTCGATCTGGTGCCCACCTTCCTGGACGCCGCGGGTCTGGAGACACCCTACTGGGTACAGGGGCAGTCGCTGGCCGGCGTGCTGGAGGGGTCGACGGAGTCACACCGGGAGTTCGTGCGCACAGAGTTCTTTGGCGCCATCAACTACCCCGATCAGACGCACGCGACCATGTATCGCGACCGGCGCTGGAAGCTGGTCAGCTACCACGGGAAGAATCTGTTCGAGCTGTACGATCTGGAAGCGGATCCGTGGGAGCACGAGGATCTGTCAGAACGTCCCGAACATCAGAACACGCTGAATGATCTGTTGCGGAGGAGCTTCGACGCGACGATCTCAGCGACGCCGCCCTTCGCCCCCCGGATCATGCCGTTCTAGCCGACCGGGTCCATCACCGAGTGGGGGTACAGGTACCTGTCTGCCTCCTGATCCTGCCACTGCAGCTGCAGCTCATTGTCGTCATGTGGCTTGAACGGAATGGCGATATCGTCGATCTCCGATCCCAGGACCTCGATCTCGGCCAAGTCTGCGACACCCAGGTCCAGCTCCTGCGCGTGGCGCAGAAACCCCAGCGTCATCGGCTCGAAACCCATGGCCATGGCGACGACGGCGTCGACGGAAAACACGTCGGCGCCGGCTGCGGCCACGCCCATGGCCACAGTGTCGGTCCCTCCCGGACCATTTCCCTGCAGGCCGATGGTGCCATCCACAACACCGATGTCCGGCTTGAGGTGAGGTGACAGCCGGATCAGGTTCACCGCCATTCTCTGGGCTTCGGTCGGCAGCTGTCGCGATTCGTGATCGGGATAGCCGTGCATCCGGGTGCGATCCTCTTTCCGGATCGACCCCATGATCATGTTCTTCAGCGCCAGGGTGACACAACAGACGTCGTGGGTCTTGGCGATGGCGATGGAGATGGTGCACGGGCAATCGAGGACCGTCCTCGGCATGTGGACCTGGTATTCGGACCGGTCAGACAGGTAGATGGTCTCGGTCTGCCACTCGGTTTCCCGGTTCAGATCCACCCACCGGATCGGCACATCATACTCGTCGACCATGGCTGGATAGCCAAAGACTTCGAAGCACTGGCCGGAGTGATCCTCGTTGCCGCCCTCGGCGATCAGGATCTCGGAGGGCGGCCTCGGGCAGGAGAGGAGAAAGTCGATCGCCCCTCGCAACGCATCCGGGTGCGAAGAGGCGAGCTGGTTCTTGTTGGACAGGAAGTTCGGCTTGAGCATGACCTGGTCCGCTACCTTGGGGATCAGGTCGTCGCGCACCAGGTCCATGGCGTGATAGACGTTGTCCCGACGGCTGACGCCCCGGTTCGCCAGACCCACTCTGGATCTGCCCATGAGACCCACTGCCAGCTCCGGCTCAGTTGCAGGCGGCCCGGGCACTGCCGGCCTGGCCGGCCTGACCGAAAGCGGTCATGCGGTCGATGCAGACCTGCTTCATGGCGGCCCGCGCCGGGGACATGTAGTCCCGGGGATCAAACTTCTCGGGGGTTTCCATGAGGACCTTGCGGATGGCGCCGGTGATGGCCAGGCGATTGTCGGTGTCGACGTTGACCTTGCGCACGCCCGACTTGATGCCGCGCTGAATCTCTTCGACGGGCACTCCCCAGGTCTGCCGGATGGCTCCGCCAAACTGATTGATGATGTCCTGAAGCTCTTGGGGCACCGACGAGCTGCCATGCATGACGAGATGGGTGTTCGGCAGGCGGGCGTGGATCTCTTCGATCCGTGACATGGCCAGCACCTCACCGTCCGGCTTGCGAGTGAACTTGTAGGCGCCGTGGCTGGTCCCGATGGCCACCGCCAAAGCGTCAATCCCCGTGTCGGCGACAAAGCTCTCCGCCTCATCCGGATCGGTGAGCAGTTGATCACGGCTCAGCTTGCCCTCGACGCCGTGGCCATCCTCCTGATCTCCCGTCCCGGTCTCCAGCGAGCCGATACATCCCAACTCACCCTCGACGGAAACGCCCTTCGCAAGGGCGAGTTTCACGACCTCCGAGGTGACCTTCACGTTGTAGGCGTAGTCTCCAGGTGTCTTGCCGTCTTCCTGAAGCGAACCGTCCATCATCACCGACGTGAAGCCATTGTCGATGGCGCTCATGCAGGTGTCGACACTGTTGCCGTGATCCTGATGCATGACAACGGGGATGTGATCATACAACTCGACCGCCGCCAGCATCAGATGACGCAGATAGGCGTCCTGGGAGTAAGACCGAGCCCCCCGTGAGGCCTGCACGATGACCGGTGCTTCCACCTCATCAGCCGCCTCCATGATCGCCTGTATCTGTTCCATGTTATTGACGTTGAACGCGGCCACACCATAGTTGTTCTCGGCGGCGTGATCCAGCAATGTTCGCATTGGAACCAGGGGCATGTCGGGTCTTCCTCAGTTAGGGTCTCGCCACAGGTGCACGCCACCACAGATCCTGGCGCCGTCGTGGCTTAGTCCTAGAATAGTATCGTAAGTATCACCATTCCTGTCAGACCCCAGGCAGTTTCAGGAGCATTTCATGCTGAACATCGGATTCATCGGCTGTGGCGGAATCGCCCGGCATCACGCAAATCAGTTGGCACAGCTGCGCAATGCGCGCATCGTCGCCTGCGCCGACGCCTCTCGAGCCGCAGCACGGTCCTTCGCCGCAGACTTCGGCCACGGGGGCGCACAGGTGTTCACAGATCATCGCCAGATGCTGCGGCTGGATGCCGTAGACGCCGTGTGGGTGTGTACGCCGACCTTCCTGCACGCCGGACCGGCGATCGACACAGCGAAAGCGGGAAAACACGTGTTCTGCGAGAAGCCGATGGCGATGAAGCTCGCCGATGCGCGGCGCATGCAGGCCGCATGTGTCAAAGCTGACGTGCGCTGCGCGATCGGTTTCGTGCGCCGCTTCTGCCCAGAGTGGGGCAAGATGAGACAGATCGTACAGGCCGGAACCCTGGGGTCACCCGTGATCTGGCGTTTCGCCGCCGGCGGGCGCCCGGCCAATCCGTGGTTTCGCGACGAGACCAAGGGGGGTGGCCCACTGCTGGACGGTGCCATCCACAACTACGACTTCGCCCTGCAGATGCTCGGCCCCGCGGCCTCGGCGCAGGCATCCTCAGTGCAATTCGACGGTACCAGTGTCGGTGCTGACACGGCCAGCGCCATCATCAACTTTGCCTCGGGTGATCAGCACACGCTGATCTGGTCCTGGGGTATGGCACCCGGCGCCCCGGCAGCACACCTCAACGATCTGGTGGGGCCAAAGGGTACGCTACAGTTCGGCATG
>PBSR01000248.1 GCA_002726335.1 Gemmatimonadaceae bacterium | reverse complement strand
TGATAAGGAAAACGGTTGTCGGTTGCCTGAATCTTCGGGGAGCCACGCACTCGCGTGGTAGGTCGAACGACGCCTGAAGAGTATAGCCCTTTTTTACGGGTGTCAACAGTTCTGCCGGCATTTTGTCGGGGCGATTAACGCACTGTTTTTTAGTCGCTTCCCTGCCTTTCGTCGGGGCGGTGGCGAGGACTGGTTTCTTGACCGTCGCACACAGCTATTCTATACTAGAACGTTTGATCTGATTCGTGTTCCCGGTGGTGGAGAGCCAAAAAGAGCCCCTGTAGTTAAACGGATATAACGGAGGATTCCTAATCCTCAATTCTGGGTTCAATTCCCGGCAGGGGTACCACCGTCGCCCCCTCCGGCGTTTCGCTGGAAGCCCTGGCAACGGGGGGGGATGACCGAAACCGACAGGCCACCTGACGACCCTGACTTCCGTCAGAGCCAGCCGACGCCGCAGCCGGTGACGGTGGCAGAAGTCGAGGAGTTGCTCGGCCAGCATCGTGAGTGGCTCGAATCGAAGGCACAGGCCGGGCAGCGGGCATCCTTCCATCGAGCTCTGCTCCAGGATGCCTACCTGCAGGGGGCGGACCTTCGTGGGGCCGACTTCAGCCAGGCCGTTCTGCAGGGGGCCGAACTGCAGAATGCCAACCTCTACCGGGCGAATCTGAGTCAGGCCAACCTTCAGGGCTCCAGTCTGCAACGCAGCCGATTGCGTGAAGCCACACTGGAGGGGGCTCATCTGATCGGAGCCAATCTGCAGGAGGCGGATCTGCGCCATGCCGTCCTGGTCCGGGCCGACCTGCGCGATGCAGATCTGCTCGAAGCGCGGCTCAGCAATGCCGACCTGTCCACGGCCTTCTGTAAGGGTGCAAACTTCTTCATGGCAGATCTGAGCAGCGCCAACTGCACCGAGACAAACCTCCAGGAGGCCAACCTGCGGCTGGCCCAGGTACAGGACGCCAAGCTCGCCGGGGCGGAGTTTCGCGGGGGCCTGCTGCATGCTGCCGATTTTCTCGACGCCCTCGGCCTGACCATGAGACAGGCGACGGAAGGCGAAGTGGACGGCCGCACCCGCTGGCCGACCTATCTGCGTGACGAGATCCCCACGGGGGCCTAGCTGGCCTACCTGGTCGCCTGGGGGGCCTCCCCTTCGAAGTGAGCGACGATGGCAGCACCGCATGAATCGCTCCATACGTTGACCGTGGTGCGACACATGTCGAGGATCCGGTCGACGGCCAGAATCAACCCCACACCCTCCAATGGCAGACCGACGGCGGTGAGGATGACCGAGATCATGACGAGGCCGGCCATGGGGATGCCAGCGGCACCGATGGAGGCCAGCAGGGCGGTGACGACGACGAGGAACTGCTGGGCGAAACTCAACTCGAACCCGTAGTACTGGGCGATGAACATGGCGGCGACGCATTCATAGAGTGCCGTGCCATCCATGTTGACGGTGGCGCCGAGGGGGGCGACAAAGCTGGTCACCCGGTTCGATACACCGGCACGATTCTCGAGAGAGTCCATCGTCAACGGCAGCGTCGCCGAGGAGGATGAGGTGGAAAACGCCGTCATCAGAGCGGGCGACATGGCCTGGGCATGCCGCAACGGCTGCAGCCGGCCGACGACGAAAAGCAGCAAGGGCAGCGTCACGGCGCCGTGCACGAGGAGGCCGAGGAATACGGTCAGGGCGTAGATTCCAAGCCCTGAGAACACTTCGAGCCCCGTGGTGGCCACGGTACGGGCCACGAGGGCGAAGATGCCGAGGGGGGCAAAGGCCAGGACGAAGTGAGTGATTCTCATCATCACTGCGAAGGCACCCTGAAAGAACGATTCGAGAGGCTGTCGCACGGGGTCGGGAACACGGGAGAGAAAGACGCCGAAAAGCAACGCGAAGATGATGATCTGCAGCATGTCGCCGTCAGCCATCGAGGCGATGGGGTTCGTCGGCACCATATCCGTCACCAGGCGCACCAGGGCCTGCCACGGGGAGGACCCGAAACGCTCAATCGAACCGGCCAGCTTCTCCGGCTGCGCCTGCAGACCGAGGACCGCGCCCACGCCGGGGCGCAACAGGTTGACGAGCATGAGGCCGGTGACGATGGCCAGCAGGCTCGAGACGGTGTAGAAGATGAGTGTCTTGGCACCCAGGCGGCCCATGTTTCCGGAGGCGCCAAGCCCTGAGACGCCGCAGACGATCGATGTCAGGATGAGGGGCACGATCACCATACGCAGGGCCCTGAGGAACAGGTCGCCCATGAACGACACGACCAGTATGCTGTCGCCCAGAACTAGGCCCCCGAGAGCGCCGAGGACCAGGGCCGTCAGGATCTGCCAGTGCAGAGGAAATCGAAGCAATCGAAGCACGGGAATCCGTTTCTGTGAAAGACATCGACAAGGAGTCGACGAGAGGTCACAACTCCGTGTCGGCGAACCTAACGCCAGCCATCGATCGTGAGCAAATGACAATCCAGTTCTACGACACGCCAAGCCGCAAGAAACTGACCTTTCGGCCACTCGAGCCCGGTAAGGTTCGAATGTACAGCTGTGGTCCCACCGTCTGGGACTACGCCCACATCGGCAACTTCCGCTGCTTCCTGTTCTACGACGTACTGAAGCGCTACCTGCAGTACCGTGGCCTGGAGGTCGAGCATGTCATGAACCTCACCGATGTGGACGACCGCATCGTACAGCAGGTCAATGACCGCGACGACGGCACACTCGACGACTATGTGCAGACCTACATCGACGGCTTCTACGACGACATCGACGCCCTGGGTATCCTGCGTGCCGACCGCTATCCCCGGGCCACCGAACACATCCCCGAGATGCTCGACCTGATCCAGCGACTCATCGACAACGATGTCGCCTACGAGCGGGATGGCTCCGTGTATTTCGCCATCACCCGTTTCCCTGACTATGGTCGTTTCGCCCATCTCGACACCAGCGGCATGCGGGCCGGAGCCCGTGTCGATACGGACAAGTACGACAAGGAGGACGTCCGCGATTTTGTGTTGTGGAAAGCCTGGGTCGAGACCGACGGTGACCTGGCGTGGGACTCTCCGTGGGGGCGCGGTCGCCCGGGGTGGCACCTGGAGTGCTCGTGCATGTCGATGACGTATCTCGGAGAAACCTTCGACATCCATACAGGAGGGGTGGATCTCATCTTTCCACATCATCAGAATGAGATCGCCCAGTCTGAGGGAGCGACGGGGAAGACCTTCTCCCAGTACTGGATGCACAGCGAGTTTCTCAACATCGATGGCGTCGGCATGTCGAAGAGCGTGGGCAACAACATGCGCCTGCGGGAGCTCCGTACCGGCGAGGTGGCCGGCAAGGCGGCAGAGGATGTCGCCGGATTCCGATATTTCGTCGTCACGAACCATTACCGTACCACCCTCAACTTCACGCGTGAAGCCCTGGACGGGGCGATCCGTGCCCGCCAGAGGCTCAACCGACTTCATGGCCGACTCCTGGCGACTGCCGAAGACTCGAACAACGATGACACCGACTGGGCAGGAGCCATCGAATCGGCGCGGAGTGACTTCATCGAGGCCATGGACGACGACCTGAATGCACCCAGAGCGATGGCCGCCGTGTTCGGCCTGGCGGGCAAGGCGGAGCGGGCCCTGTCGGCGGGGCGGATCACTGCCGCCGGAGCCACCATGATCCGCACCTTCCTCGAAGAGGTCAGCGCCGTCCTCGGCATCCTGGGCAAAGACGAGGGGGCGCAGGATCAGTCACCGCCAAACCCCGAGTTGCCGGAGGAACTGGCGCGGATGGTGCGTGATCGCCAGCAGGCACGCGCGTCGAAGGATTGGGAACGTTCCGACGAACTGCGTGACTCGCTGGCCGCTGCCGGCGTGACCCTGACTGACACTCCCGACGGACCGACGTGGACCTGGACGGCTGCGGACGGCGCGTAGCCAACGGCCGTTACTCCTTACGTGACAACGAGTAAGGGAGCTTGTGGCTTGACTTCCAGGCCGCCGCGAAGTATCTAGGACGCGTCCCTAAAGCCGTGCGGCACAAGTCCGGCGGAATATGGGCTCCGATGCATCCCGGTTCGCGGCGTTGCGCTCGCTCTGTGTATCCCACCGATACGCATCACTCGCGCGCCTTGCGACCCGGGCGCCTCGTCGCCCATCTCAAACCGCCGTACTTACGCCGCGCGGCTCTAGTGATTCCCTTTCACGCAGCATACCCGAGGCCCAGTGAACGCCCCCGGCAAGATTCTTCTGTCCCGTGAACTGCGGACCGAGATGTGGCTTGCTCTCGCAGCCCGGCTGGGAGAGGGAGAAGCGCTGTACTCCAACGCCCACTTCCGCACCGCCCTTCTGGAGATTTACCAGCAGATTACGGGACAGGATCCGCCAGCTTCGATGGAGGAGGAAGTGCGGTCCATGGTGGAGACCGTCAACCGCGAGCATCCCGAGACCTACCTTGCCCGCGCCGTGCAGAACGGAATCGCCAAGGCCTTCGAAGAAGGCGTACGCAAGAATAACTGGGATCTGGCCAAGATCCAGGCAAGTGGCGCCAGCGCACTGCGGCGTTTCAGTCAGCTGGAGACGGTGCGGGACGTACTCGAGGACGCGAATCTGACGCCATCACAGCTGTCGATGGTCAGCTGTGTGCAACAGGTCATCGAACAGGTTGCACCGCGACAGGATACCCCGCCTCAGCCCCCGCCTTCGCGGCCTCCCGCCTTCCGTCCGGATCTGGCCGCTCAGGAGCCGGTGGCCGCCCCGGCGGCGCCTGCCAAGGCCGCGGCTGAGGCTATCGATCCCGAGACGGAAGCTGCCATCGCCTCCGGTGACGTCGACGCCGAGGTCGCCCGCGAGAGGGCCAAGGCCGGTGAACAACGGCGTGCCGCCCTGGAGGAACAGGAGCAGCAGAAGGTGCCCGGACGACTTGATGGCCTCGTCGAACAGGGCGTGGTGACCGAGGAGGAGGCCGGGCAGCTGCGCGAACTGCGCAAGATCGACGAGCGGGTCAAGAGTGGCGAGATCACGGAGGCGGAGGCCACCGAGATCCGCAACAGCCTGGTGAATGCGAAGGTTCGTGACAAGCTCGAACGGAAGGTCCGCGAAGCTGTGGCCGACTCCGTCAAGTACCTGCAGGTATTCGAGTCGATGAAGAAGATCTCGCCCAAATACCACGACGCCATCGCCTTCCTGATCGAGCACAAGAACCTGGTAACCGCTGCCGATGACGCCGGCATCGATCAGGGATCGGCGATCAAGGCGTTGATGGAGGACATGGAACTGCTCGACGACGTGACCGATATCATGGAGCGCAAGGACCACGAACTGCGCATGATATCGGTGCGCCTGCACCCCTACAGCAGCATCATGAACCGTGGGGTCGAGCGCATCGGCAACATGACCATCGAGGAGGTCTTTGTGGAAGACCTGGCGAAGGTCGATGTCGACGAGATGTCCGATCGACTCAGTTCTGGCGATGCTCAGCAACGCGTCCGACCTGCAGCCGATATGCGCTGCCTCATCAGTCTCATCGACCACGTCACCAAGCGCACCCGGTTCCGCAAGGAGCTGCGCCTGCTGCGCATCGCCCGGCAGGTGGAGGAGTTCTACAAGAACACGTCGGACATGAACGAGGCCCGGCATCAGGCTGAGAACTTCCTCAACCGGCGACTCAGGCGCATGTTTCCCGACATGAACGCCGATGAAACCGCCGAGCTCAAGCAGCGCTCTACCGAGATGATGGATCAGATCGAGCAGCGCATCCACGATGAGCGCAAGGCCGAAGTCGAAGCCAAGCGAGCCAAGACGGCCGCTCCCGCGGCCCAGGGCGCCGGTGGCGGCGACGGGGATGAGGAACTGTCGGCTGATGAGTTGCAGAAGGGTGTGCAGATCGGCCGCGTGGAGATGCGCGTGGCCGGCAACACGCGGCGGATCCCAACCAAGATCATGCCTGATCCCGACGATCCCGAGGTCATGGTGATCGTCATGCGCGACCCGGAAACCCAGGAACTGCTTCCTGCCAAGCGGCGAGGCGCCAAGCGGACCGTCGAACGCAACCGTGACGGATACTGGGCGGAAGTGCGCTGACCTTGGGGAGGGGAACGGACCTCTCGCTGGCGGCGGCACGACGCGCCTTCCATGTCGTGTCCTCCTATTGGCCTCTGTTCTCCACACCGGAGCAGACCGCCATCGATGGCTGGCTGGCCAGTCTGCAGCAAGCGAGCCTGGAGCAGGCTGGCCTGGAGGGGATCGAGAGTGATACGTCACCCCGTCTCGAAATCAGCCGCGGGCAGTTGCTGTGCTGTTTCGGTACAGGCAGTCTAGCCCGTCTTCTCCCCGAACGCATCCTCCGATCTGACACCCATCCGTTCCTCCGGCAGGCCAGCGACAGTTCCGGGGCTCCCATCTCGCCGATCCTGCGTCAGCAGATGATCGCCGATCTGCGTCGTTGGCAGCAAGTGTTCTCCCATCTGCCCGATTTCGACGAAGCCGTCCAGCCGTCTGAGTTGTCGCTTGAGTCGGTGGCGCCAGACCCTTTTGGCCGGGGCCGCAATCCGTGGTCTGCAGAGGCAGCCGGCCGGCAGCTGCTGACCGACTTTCCAATCAGCGAGGACTGGGGAGCTCTCGTCGACCCCCTGGAAGCCTTTGTTCGTGCCCATGGCGCCGGTCCGTCCCAGGGGTGCGTGGCCTTCCGCCTCGAAGGCAGCGGCGGGCAAGCCCTTCTGCAGCCCATCGAGGAATTCGCCGCCTTCGACCTGGATTGGCTGGAGGGGAATGAGAAACGGATCTCCGTGCTGGAGAGGAACACCCGCTATCTGCTGGACGGGTACCACGCCCACAACTGTCTGGTCTGGGGGCCCCGGGGGTGTGGCAAGTCTTCCGTGATCCGGGGTCTGATCACGCGCTACTGGGAGGGGGGGCTGCGGGGTGTCGAGGTTCCGCACAGGAGCTACCAGTATCTGCCCCAGCTGTTCGATCTGGTACGCGGGCGCCGGGAACGATTCATCGCCGTACTCGACAATATCGCCATGGAACGGACCGATCCTTACACAAGGATGCTGTCGGTTGCCCTGGATGGCGGCCTCGAAAGTGCACCCGCCAATCTCGTGTTCTATGCCACCTCCAATTTCAAAGATCTCGTCGACCGGGGGGGGGAGCGCCCCCAGGGCCCACCGGCGATGCAGGCCGACGCTGCTCCGGGAGAGATCCGCCACACGGACTCCCAGTCCAAGGTCCGGCGGGGATTCGACCCCCAGGGATTCCAGCGCCTCGATGAAAGACGCGCTCTCGACGATCGCTTCGCCCTCAAGATCTTCCTGGACCTGCCAACCAAGTCCGAGTACGACCGGATCGTGGTGGCCTATGCCCGTCGTGCCGGCCTGGATCTACCCGAGGCGGAGCTGTTGGATCGATTCCAGAAGTGGCGCATGCGGCACAACCACGATCTGGTGGGAGGTCGAACGGCACGGGACTTTGTCCTCTCCTGCTATCCTGATGCTGGCTGACGCCGAGTACGCCGAGTTTCTGGAGCTTGTCGAAGGGCAGTCCCTGCGCCAGCTCCGTCGCTATCTCGACTACGGAAAACGGACCCGCCAGGGAGGGGCAGTGGCCGAGCTGCATCAATGGCTCGGCCGCATCCTGCTGGATCGGGACTCCGTGTACGGCCTCGAAGACAAGGCCAGTGCCTTCGAGATCGCTGCCTGCGAATGGCTCGCCGGACATTGGGATGAACTCAACCACCCGGAGCCAGCCGTAGTCACCGTAGCCGGCGCCGTAGACAAGGTGCTTCTCGTCCGCCTTCTCGTCAGTGCCGAGACGCCCGCCCAGAGGACGGGTCTGGCACAGCTCTTCCGTCAGCGGTATGGGCGAATCTGGTCCTGGATCAGCGAACGGGCATCCCAGCTGGTAGTGAGCGAGGAGGCTGAGGATGGCACGGAGGCGGCGGAAGATGCAGCGTCGACCCCGGACGAGCCCGAAAGCCTTCTCTTCATCCGCTTCCTAGAGCACCTGGAGCGGCTTGCACCACTGCCGGCGGGTGCCGGTAGCAGTGGCGATGCGGAGCGCCTCAGGGCCGCCGAAGAACGTGAGGAGCGCCTGCATCGCGAGATCGCGGCGACGACGAATCGAGCCGAACGCGCGGCCACACGTGTCGAGAGGCTGCAGGAGGAGGTGGCGCAGCTGCGACGGGCGGCTCGTGAAGAAGGGGAGAACGGGGAGAAGCTGCGCGAGGAGCGCACTCGGCGTATCCGGATCGAACGCCAGGCCCGCGATGTGGCACAGGAACTGGAGCGACTCAAGAACGAATACCTGAGGCTGGATGCGAGAATGCGCGAGAGTGCACAGCGGGAGGGTGGGGGGCTGCCCCTGAGCAGCCTGGCGGAGCTCGCCAAGCTGGCAGATGCTGATCCGGGCCGGTTGCTGGGACTCGGTCCCGATGCCACAGCGGAGGATCTGGCCAGGACACGTCGGCGTTTCGCCGCCGCCTTCCACTCTGATCGCATCTCACAGCTGCCCCCATGGGTGGCTGAGGTATTCGACCAGCTTCTCAGCCTCGCCAACGCTGCCTGTGACCGGGCTCGCAGGTAACATCCGGCCTTAGCAGAACGCGAACGGCCCACGCTGTGTAACCAGCGCGGGCCGTTCCCGTATGGTACCGCTCTCCAGCTGTGGATCTGGCCTAAGCCGCCCGCCCCATCATCTGATCGAGTCGCCGCGAGATCTGAGAGAGAGACAGCCCCTCCGTCACTCGCATCTCATGGATCAGATGCTTGAGCAGAATGACCTCCGCCATATCGTACAGATCCTTGTTGCCCTGACAATCCGCCACTTTGAGCAAACCTTTGGACTTGTACTCCCGCATCTGGTGAATCGACTTGCCGAACAGCCGTGCTGCGTCTTCAATGCCGATCAGCTTCGTCTTGCGCGCTGCCATTGATAAAGACCTCCTTGTCTTTATTGTGACATGCGCGGGGAGATAATACTATGTCATACCAAGTCTATCGGCGTGTAGCGGCCAGCCTTGAGTGGAAAGAGCGGTGGCGTCCGGATTCTGTCGTTCAGTTGCGTTCGAGCAGTTCGATCTCATACCCGTCGGGATCATCGATGAACGCCATCTTCCTGCCTGCCGGGAATGACTCGCGCCAGTCTGCAGGCCAGATCTCAAGGCCATCTTTCTCGAGCTTGTCGCAGTACGAGATGAGATCCTCGACGCCGATGGCGAAGTGCATCAGATCATCGGGAACCTTCAGGTCATAGTCTGGAGACCAGGTAAACTCTATCGTATGCTCGTTGCCCGGCAATACGAGATGAGCTACGTGATTGCCGGCCGGGGATTTGTCGGTGCGGCTGGCGACCTCAAAGCCCAGATGGCGGGTATACCAGTCGATGGAGCGATCGAGATCACCGACACGGACACGGGTGTGGAGCAGCACAGCCATAAAAGATCCTTTCGTGCGGAAATGGATTGACCAGAAGTGGACGAAGCTGGTTGCGCTCAGACCGGGGTGGCCTACATTCGACACGCTCGTTGCACAAAACCAGCGACACTCCGGGCAAGCGAAAGCGGCGGCCCCATCTGCCGGGACCGCCGCTTCGGATTTTTATGGTGCCGATGGAGGGACTCGAACCCCCACTCCCTTGCAGGAACATGGACCTGAACCATGCGCGTCTACCAATTTCGCCACATCGGCCTGCATTGTTGAACAAGCAGAGAAGGTAACCGGAGCTCGGCGACGGAGTCAAGGCGACGTATGGCAAACAAAGACAAGGACGCGGCGGCGGCAGGAACCCATCTGATCGCGAAGAATCGTCGCGCCTGGCACGACTACGAAATCCTCGATACGTACGAGGCGGGTCTGGCCTTGCTGGGGACCGAGGTCAAGGCGTTGCGCCTGGGAAAGGCCAATCTCAGTGACGGGTACGCTCGTATTGAGAGCGGACAGGCCTTCTTGCATAGCGTTCGCATCGAACCGTACGGTGGCGGCAACCGGTTCAATCACGACCCGGAACGGGCGCGCAAGATGCTGCTCAATCGTGGGGAAATCGGGCGCATCATTGGCAAGACGGAAGAGAAGGGTCTCACTCTGATCCCGCTACGGCTCTATTTCAAGCGCGGAATCGCCAAAGTCGAGATCGGCATCGTCCGCGGCAAGAAGCAGTACGACCGTCGCCGCGAGATCGCGAAACGAGACTCGGATCGGGCCATCGACAGAGCCCTGGCGGAGAAAGCAGAGGGTTGAGCGAGGCATCTCACATGTCATCCATCGATCCGCGAGCGGAGGCCTCTCCCACGCCTTGTACCGCGTGTGGTGGCCACGGAGTCCGGTACGATCCCCGGGTCGAGGTGGGCCGCTTTGGTCAGTTGGACATATGTGAGTGCATCGCCCGGCACTGTCGCTGTGGCGGCAGGCCTCCCTATCAGTTCTGGGACGATGACTCCCAGCGCCAATGGTGCCTCTGCCACGGTTCGCGTCGACGCCTGGCCCATGTGAAGGAGTTGTTTCGCCAGGCCGATCTGCCGAGCAAGTTCCGCTTCAAGTTTCGCCACGACTTCCAGGACACCGCTCCCGATGGAACAGCCCTGGTTCTTGGCCGCCGAGTGAGGGAATCTCTGGCATATGTGACGGCCCTTCTAGATGACGATCGCGAACTGGAGCGAGGCTACCTGCTTCTTGGCAAACCGGGAACCGGCAAGACACTGCTGGCCTGCATCATGCTCAATGAATTGATGTTGAGACGCGCAAGAGCCGGACGCTTTGTCAACATGTCACGGAAGTTCTTCCCCCAGTTGCGTGACACCTACTCACAGGACAGCGAACGGTACGGCCAGACATCCCAGATCCTGGAGCTTCTCTACAACGTCCCCTATCTCGTACTGGACGATTTCGGCGAACAGAAATCTGAGTGGCAGGCTGAGATGCTCTATGATCTGGTGGACGCGCGGTACGGGGAAGAGAATTTCACAATCGTTACCACCAACATGTCGCGCAGCGAGATGGAGGAGTCAGGTGGACGTGTATTCTCCAGGCTCGTCGAAATGTGCTTCCTCGTCGACATGCACGGTC
Source organism: Gemmatimonadaceae bacterium (assembly GCA_002726335.1). The sequence goes on along the minus strand of PBSR01000248.1, from coordinate 25,154 downwards.
AGGACTACCGGCAGTTCCTCCTCTCTCAGTAGCCGCTGAAGAACTGGAAGACCTCGATGGACCGACAGGATGGCCGCGAGACGTCGCAGTTGCGTCCCGTGAGAATCACGCCCGGATACGTCAACACGGCGCCGGGGGCTGTGTTGATGGAAATGGGGGAAACCCGGGTGCTGTGCACCGTCTCCATCGAAGAGCGGGTGCCGCCCTTCCTGGTGGGCAAAGGCAAGGGGTGGCTGACGGCCGAATATGGCATGCTGCCCGGATCCTCGCCGCAACGTGTCTCCCGTGAGTCTGCCACGGGCCGGCCGAACGGGCGGGCGCGAGAGATTCAGCGTCTCATCGGCCGGTCGTTGCGCGCCGCCGTCGACCTGAAGCGCGTCGGCGAGAGAACCCTCTATGTTGACTGCGACGTACTGCAGGCGGACGGTGGTACCCGTACCGCGTCGATCACCGGAGCCTGGGTTGCCCTGGTGCTGGCGGTGCGCAGTCTCAGCGACCGGGGCCGCCTGGAGCACGGTGACATCATTACCAGCCAGATCGCTGCTGTGAGTGCCGGAATCGTCGGTGGTCAGGCCCTCCTCGACCTGTGCTACAGCGAGGATTCGCAGGCCGATACCGACATGAATGCGGTCATGACCGCCGATGGTGGCATCATCGAATTGCAGGCCACAGCCGAGGGGGCACCGTTCTCCCGGGAGCAGTCCCAGGCGCTGCTCGACTTGACGGCCGCCGGGATCGAACAGCTCACCTCGGCACAGCGGCAGGCTGCAACCGGCTGAAGCTAGTCAAGCGCCGGCAAAACAGCAGCTTGCGGACTCTGGAAGTGATGGCAGACCGCTTGACATTTGGCGGCGGCGCCGCTTAGATTACGCCATCGGTTGCCCGAATCAAGCGTGCAGCAAGAGGCGAGGCAGAACGCATGGCTGAGCAGGCAAAGGCTCCACCCTGGGATACCGAGGATTGTCTCGGCAGTTATCTGGGCGAGATCGCCCATTCCCATCCCTTGTCCGGGGCCGAGGAGGTCGGTCTCGCCCGCCGTATCAAGGCGGGCGATGAGGCCGCCCGCAACGAGCTGGTTGAGGCGAATCTGCGTTTTGTCGTCAGCGTCGCCAAGGAATACCAGAATCGCGGCGTGCCGCTTTCCGATCTGATCAGTTCCGGCAACATGGGTCTGATCACGGCCGCCGAAAGATTCGACGAGGGAAAAGGGTTCAAGTTCATTTCCTACGCGGTGTGGTGGATCCGTCAGGCCATCCTGCAGACCCTGGCCGAGCAGTCACGAACCGTACGCCTGCCGCTGAACAAGGTCGGCCTGCTCTATAAGATCTCAAGGGCTTCCCGCAAGCTGATGCAGGAGCGTGTCGACACGCCCGAGCCAGAGGATATCGCCGCCCAGCTCGACGTGACCGTGGAAGAAGTGAAAGAGACGATGCTTCACGGTCGTTCCGTGCGCTCTCTGGACGCTTCCTTCCGCGAAGAGGAGGAACAGAGCCTGCTGGACATCCTCCCTGATGATCGGCAGGAATCGCCCGAAATCGAAGTCATGAAGGGCTGTCTCCGGCACCAGATCGAGAACGCTCTGGACAGCCTCGTGGGGCGTGAGGCCGAGATCCTCAGCCTCTATTTCGGGCTCGATGGTGAGGAACCGATGACGCTTGATCAGATCGGCATGCGCTTCAGCCTCACACGCGAGCGTGTCCGTCAGATCAAGGAGAAAGCACTGCATCGCCTGCGGCACCCCAGCCGTTGCGATCAGTTGCGCACATACAGTCGGGCCTGACGCCGACTTCTGCAGTCGATGTGACTCGGTAGTGCCGAATACTCCCGTCCCCGCGGGGGCCTGTTTTCTGTAGCACGTTGTTCTCCCCTCCCCAGTAGTGCCTTTAGTCCGTACCCCTACGTCCATACGAGGAGGAGTGGCCACCGTGTCTCCTGACATTGGTACCGGTGAAGACGAATTGCTGCGGTCGATCGAAGAAGTGGAGGATCGGATCAAGGTCTTTCGCAAGAAAGTGCGCGCAGTACTCGCCTCCGCCCAGCCCGACGGCGGTGACGATCTACGCGACGAGAAGGTCTGATCGGGGCCGGAACGGCAACTCGGACAGACGGGGTGGCGCCAGCCAGGCGTCACCCCGTTTTTTGTGATTCATGCGCGGATCTGCTATTGTTATTTGCTTGCCATAGGCGCCACAAGACCTCCTGACCAGAGATGTTCCCGACCTGGAAGACATGCTGAGCGAACAGGAAGTACAACAGATCTGCAGGGTCTACAAGATCACCTGCCCGGTGTGTCTCTCCGAGGCCGATTTCAACCGCCTCAAACGGGACATGGCCCGCGCCGTCAAGACCGCCGGCGACGGCTATCCTCTTCAGTACAAGTGGCAGAAACCGGGCTTCGACACGGTCGACCCCAAACAGTTCCTCATGGGCACCTGCGCCAAGTGTGGTTTCGCCGGCGAACTCGAGGACGCTGACTTCCGCCAGGCGGGCAAGTCTCCCGACGCGTATCGCAAGGATTTCGAGGAGACCTCTCTCAATCAGTTCAAGGATGCCCTCGCAGCCGGCAAGGGAGCGTCGCAATCCCTTCTGAAGCGGGTGAGCGACGACGATCCGCTATTGAGCGTCATCGCCCAGGTGCACCTGGGCATCCTCTCCCAATGCTGTCGCAAGAGGATCTCTCCCGGCCCCATTGCCCGGTACTACCTGCGCATCGCCTGGTTGTTCCGCGAGCAGGAACGCTTCTATCAGGAGTCCGACCTCGAGGCCATCAGCGCCAGTCTGAAGAAGTGCCGTTCCCGCTGGAAGAAGGAACTCCCCGAGCACCAGGACTACCCCGTAGCCCCGGGCGTCGTTCTCAATGAGATCGAGGCATTGCGCATGGCCCGGGTCTTCTTCGAGCGCAATTACGAAACGCTGAAGGAGGCCGGCGTCGAGGATGAGTTGCGCCTGCGCTATCTGCTGGCCGAAATCGGCTTCCGGCTCTATGACCAGAGCAACAGCGCCGAAGACCACAAGAAGGCGGCCACCTTCTTCTCCGGTACCATGCAGCAATGCCTGAGCATCATCTCGGACAAGACCATCGTCGGCGGCCTCGTCAACCGGGCCAAGGAAATGCTCGAAGTCGCCGGAGAGCGCGGTCGCGAACTGCGCGCCCTGCACAAGGAGCGCGGGGGGGATGAGGGGGCCGAGGCAGAGGACGTTGGCCAGGAGGCGACTCCGAAGGCGAAGTCGAAGAAGAGGACGGACAAAGCCGGGAAGACGGCCGACGTCGGCAAGGCCAACGGGAAGAAGACTGCGGTGGCCGGTGGGAAGGCGGAGGCCAGCCAACCATCCGCAGCCAAGGGGCCGGCACCGGCGGACGAAGAAGAACTCGGGGGATCCGAACGGGACCGCATGACGCGGCAGATCACGGTTCTCACCGATGAAGTTGCGCAGCTCAAGGACCGTCTCGAAGGGCTGGAGGCGGACAACAAGAAGTGGCGTCAGTTGATCGGTCGCGACACTCTCACGGGACTGCCGAACAAGATTTCTCTGTTCCGCATCCATCTGCCGAAGGTGATACGGGAGTTCTCCTCGTCGTCGCCTTTCTCCTGCATCGCCATCGGTCTCGATCAGATCGGACGCGTGAACGACGATTTTGGCTGGCTCATGGGTGACAAGATGCTGCGAGCTTCGGCCAAGGGGCTGCGCAAGTTCCTGCAGGAGGGAGATGAACTCTATCGCATGGATGGGGCCAACTTTGTGATCGCCGGTCCCATGGACACCAACGTCGCCCGCCAGCGGGCCACCGAGATGCGGCGGGCTCTCGGGGGCAGCACGGTGCGTGTGGAAGAGACGACGATGCCCCTGGCTTCAAGCCCGGGCGTCGTCAGCGTCGAACAGACCGCCGGCAGTTCGGATTCGGACAGTGCCAATGCGGTATATGCCGCTTTGCTGCAGGCTCTGTACGCAGCCAAGCAAAAGGGGGGCAACACCGCCGAAGTACACAACGGCACGCGGTTCTGACCTACCCGATGTCGCCATGAGCGACCCCACTCCCGGCGCCTCTGGATCCTCCGGGAACCATCCTCTCTCCGGAAAGCCCGAAAGCCGGATTCGCGACGTGCTCGTGCAGACGGTGCGCGGCACCTATGATCACGACTGCGCCGACGCTGCGGCCGCCATGGCTTTCGACTTCGTCTTTGCCGTCTTTCCCGCCATCATAGTACTTACGGCATTGCTTGCCGTCATGGACATCCCGGTGGAGGCCTTCGGCGCGCTGCTGCACGATTTCGGCGTGGTTGTCCCCGGGCCACTGATCGACCTCATAGAAGACAATCTCAAACACGCAGCTGGTACGCCCCAATCGTTCTTCGCCCTGGGTATCATCGGCGTGATCTGGCCCGCGTCCGCCAGCATGTCGACGACCATGTCAGCGCTGAACCGGGCCTACGGCACCTCTGAGGAGCGTACCGTCTGGCTGCGGCGCCTGCTCTCGGTCGTACTCATTATCAGTCTCGGCCTTTCCCTCGTCGTCCTCTTCAACCTGATCGTCTTCAGCGAACAGTTCGACCTCTGGCTCGAGCACCACTGGGCCCTGTCGGTGGAGGTGCCCTCGCTGGCGGGCCTGCTGCGGCACACGGCGGGGGTCACGGGGACGCTGGTGGCGGCAGCCATCATCTACCGCGTTGCCCCGGACGTTCGTCTGGGGTGGCTTGACGTGTTGCCGGGATCACTCCTGTTTCTGGCGCAGTGGACGCTGATCGCTGGAGGCTTCAGTTACTATGTTCGGAACTTCAGCTATTACAATGTCGTCTACGGTGTCCTCGGCGGCGTCATCATCATGCTCCTGTCCGCCTATCTCGTGTCCTTTACGCTGCTGCTTGGAGGCGAGCTGAACGGCGTCCTCTACCGTAGCATTCCCCGGCACCCCGATCCGGAGGCCAACCGATGAGAACCCGAACTCATACCGCTCTCGTTCCAGCCTTGCTGGCCCTGACCGTTCTCGCTCTGGGGTGCGGTGAGCGTGCCGACGAGTTGGGGCCCTACGTGGCGAAGCTGCAGGAAGTCGACACGTACAACGCCAAGCTCGTCGAGTATCGCTATTTCCTGAAATCGGACCAGGCCGACAAGGCGGCTGACCTGTCGCAGACCATCGAGGCCTATCTCGCTCAGCTTGAGACCTTCGGGCACACCAGGGACAAGGTCATCATGGCGGGACACAACGCGCTGAAACGCAAGCTCGGTACCTCCCTCAATAAGATCGTCGAACCGGACTTTCCCACTTTCACGATCAGCGCCTTGAAGCAGATCAAAATCATCCAGCAGGGATACAACCTCCATGTGGACATGTTGCGGAAACGCTGGCTGGAGGAGGCCCGGCCTGGCGAATTCACCCTCGAGTGGCCGGACTCTGAATAGCAGGACTCTCGCACGCGGCCGACGTGATCGACCCTGAGAGCCAGATCGACCCTGAGAGGGTTCTGGCCCACCTCGGTGAACCTTCATACCGACCTGCCAAGCTGAAGGAACTGGCCCGGGAACTCGGTGTCAGTGGGGATGAGTACCGGCCCTTACGCCAGCTCATGCATCTGCTGGAGGCCGGGGGCAAGGTGACCCGTGTTCACAAGGGACGCTACGTGTTGCCGAAAGCCCTGACGCGAACCTGGGGACGGTTGCGGCTGCACGAACGGGGCTTCGGTTTCGTCGGCCGTGCAGGCACCGAGGCCGATGTCTTCATCGGTGCCGGGTTCCTGCTCGATGCCACCGACGGCGAGTGGGTGGAGGTGGAGGTCACCGAGGCGGGAGATGGGGGTGAGCGCCTGCCGAGGGGGCGGGTCGTCGCCGTTCGTCGACAGCCGGCACGAGAGCGGTGCGGCATCTTCCAACGTCGGGGACGCCATGGCCTCGTCGTCACCGATGATGCTCGCATCTTCCTGGATACACCCCCTCCGGACGGCATCGCGAAAGGCGATCTCGTCGTCGTCGAGGCAGAAGAAGCCGATGGCAGATCGGCCCGGTCGCAAGCCGGTCGGATCGTCCGCATTCTCGGGGATCCCGCCGACCCGCGTCACGACTTTGAAACGGTGACCCTGGCCCACGGGATTCGGGTCATCGACGACCCGGAGGCCGCCGGGGAAGCGGCGGCCAGGACGGCAGACGCCAGCCAGGAACGTGAACAGGAGTTGACCCGCAGGCGAGATCTGCGAGAGTTGACGGTAGTCACCATCGACCCGGATGAGGCCCGCGATTTCGACGACGCGGTGTCCGTGGAAGCTCTGGCCAGCGGCGAGACCCGCCTGGGGGTTCACATCGCCGATGTCGCCCACTACGTGCCACTCGGGGGCGCTGTCGACACTCAGGCCCGGGAACGCGCCACCTCGACCTATCTCCTCGACCGGGTCGTACATATGCTCCCGCCTTCGCTGGCCGCGGATCTCTGTACTCTGACGCCGCATGAGGACCGTCTCGCCGTGAGCGTCTTTCTCGACATCGACGGTGGCGGCACGGTCCAGCACCGCTCTTTCTGCCTGTCCGTCATCCGCTCCGCCGACAGACTTACCTACAGCCAGGTTCAGGCCGCCCTCGACGACGATCATCGTGGGGCGGGGCCTGCGGCTTCCCATACTGCCCTGCTGGAGACGATGTCGGATCTGAGTCAGCGGCTGCGGGCGCGAAGACTCGATCGGGGAGCCATCGACTTCGACCTCTCGGAAGCAGCGGTGACGATGGGCGACGAGGGCATCCCCGTCTGGCTGGGGAAAGCCGAACACCTCTCGAGCCACCGGCTCGTGGAGGAATTCATGCTCGCCGCCAACGAGGCGGTGGCCGAGGAAGCGGCAGAAGCACAGCTGGGCGTCCTGTTCCGCATCCATGATCCTCCGGATCCGGGCAAGCTGGAAGCCTTTCGCGGCCTCGCTGGCGCTCTCGGCTACCGCCTGCCAGGACCGCAAGGGATCACGAGCGGCGATCTGCAGAAGGCGCTCGACGCACTCCACGGGCGACCGGACGCCGCCCTCCTCAGTCAATTGCTCCTGCGGGCCATGATGCGGGCCTGTTATGCCACCGAAGAAGGGGAGGGGCATTTCGGCCTGGCCTCCGAGCGCTACCTCCATTTCACCTCGCCGATCCGCCGCTACCCCGATCTCGTCGTCCATCGGGCACTGCGCTCCCACCTCACCGGCGACAGTATGTCCCCGGAGGCTGATCTGGGCTGGCTGGCGCAATGGACCAGTCACTGTGAGCGGCGCTCCGAGGCGGCAGAGCGTGAGTACCTGCGGTTGAAGCAGCTTCGCTTCATGGTGGGGAAGGAGGGCGATGAATTCGATGGGATCGTGTCAGGTGTCGTCGGTGCCGGTGTCTTCGTCGAAATCGGTGACTGGCTGGTAGAGGGCTTCTGCGCCATGCGACTGCTGGATGACTACTTCGAATTCGATGAAAGCCATCACCGCCAGCGAGGCCAGCAGACCGGGGTCGTGTTCACCATGGGGACATCGGTCCGCGTGCGAGTACTCACTGTCGAGCCGCAGTTGCGGCGCCTGGATCTGCTCATTATTGCGGGGGGCAGTGATGGCGGGCGCACGGGCCACAGCAGTGGCGGCCGGGGCGCACGTCGGGCCTCTGCCCGCGACCGGCGCCAGGCCCAGCGCCAGGCCCGACCCAAGGGCAAGGGAGGACGCGGCCGCCGCGGCGGCAGTCGCCGGCGCTGACCCCCCGTCCTCAGGGCTGGCGGAGATATCTGGCCAGGATCACCGGTCAAGAAAGCACCGCGTTGACCGCGAGCATGGATTCTCTACTTTCGCCCCATGATCAAGCTGCTGCTGCTGCTCTTCCTCTGCGGTCTCGGATACCAGCTGTTCCGCTCCCTGCGATCCCCGCCTGTCAGCGACCCGGAAGATGGCTCGGAGGCGCCGCCCGTGGACCCGACGCAGGCGGTCAGTGCCGAGTTCTTCACCCACAAGGAAGAGGCCGATGAGGGCCCGGACATCCGGTAACGGATGGTGATGTGAGCGCCGCCAAGAGGAATACGAAGCGCCGGGTGACGCCGCAGGAGGTCCGCAGCGGTGTGGAGTCCGGCACGCCGGCACCCTATTACCTGTTCCACGGCGAAGAGTCGTACGGTCGGGAACGGCTCTACCGATGGACTCTCGAGCATCTGCGACCGGCTGTGGCCCCCGACTTCAATGTCGACGTTTTCCACGGCGACAGCGTCGATCCCGAACGACTGCTCGATCTCTACAACTCCTATCCGATGATGGCGCCCCATCGCGTCGTTCTTTTGCGCGACGCCGACCGTCTGCAGGCGCCGATCTGCAAAGCCCTTGAGCCCCTCGTCGACACCCCCTCGGAGACCACGATCTTCGTCGCCGAGGGCGCCAAGTTCGACATGCGCCGGCGGCTGTTTGCGCAGATGTCCCGGCAGGGGATGGCGGTGGAGTTCAGAGTACCCTTCGACAACAAGCTCCCTGAAGTCATCCGTGAGATGGCCGAGGAGCGGAGCCTGCAACTGGCGCCGGAGGCGGTGGAACGGTTGCGTCTGTACGTCGGCGCACAGTTGGCGGAGCTGGCCAATGAACTGGAGAAACTCGCCATCTACATCGGCGACCGGGAGGGGGGGCACGTGACGGCTGAGGATGTCGAAGAACTCGTAGGCGTCTGCCGCGGGGCCAGCGTCTTCGAATTCACCGACGCCGTGGGCAAGGCCGATCGTCCTCTAGCCGTCGGCCTGCTCCATAGCCTGCTCGAGCAGGGGGAGGAGCCGCACCGGATCCTGCCCCTGCTGACGCGGCACTTCCAACTGCTGCTGCGCACGCAGCAACTGGAGAAGCAGAGACTGGACCGGAGCGAGATGGCTCGTGGGCTCGGCGTCGCCCCGTTCTTCCTGGACGGATACCGGCGCCAGGCTCGTGCTGCCTCACCGTCGACTCTCTGGCGGGGATTGCTCGCCCTGCGACGAGCCGACGAACTGCTGAAGACCGGGGGTGGCAGAGCCCGGTATCGGGCGGTGATGGACCTTTGTCTGTCGGCGCTGACCCCCGGTATCCCGGGTTGACCCCCAACACCGGGGGTTGACATGTTCAGGTGAGCCCAGTATATTGTGGTCTGCCGGTAACTTACGGTTAATTCAGAACTTACGGCGATTGTAATCAACTGACCGTCAGCAGCCGATGTATGTGTAAAACTTACGTATGGGTTCAGCGTGGTCGCGGAATCCACGTGCAACCCGGATAGGGAGACTGATCGATGGCAGAGCCCATCAGCCTGACCGATGAAAATTTCGAGTCCGAGGTGTTGCAGGCAGACACCCCGGTCCTCGTCGACTTCTGGGCTGCGTGGTGTGGCCCCTGTCGCATGGTGGCCCCCATCGTCGAAGAACTGGTCGGTGAATACGATGGCCGTGCGAAGGTCTGCAAACTGGATGTCGACAGTGGCCAGAAGACGGCCCAGGAATATGGCATTCGGAGTATTCCCACGCTGTTGATCTTCAACGGCGGCAAGGTGGCGGATCAGGTGATCGGCGCCGTGCCCAAAGGTCAGATCACAGAGAAGCTCGAGGGAGTGCTCGCCTGAGCATTCAGTCAAGGCCTCGGTCCGCCGCGGCTGGATTTCGGAGACGGCCCCGCCAGCCTATGGCCGGCGGGGTCGTCTTTTCGTTATGTATGCACCGATTGAACGCAACCACACCGACCTTGACTCATACGTTCTGACGGCGGGCGACACGCATGGCCCTCGATCCCTTCTGGAGCAACCTTTTCTCGCGGCGCGACCGTTCCGGCGACGATCTCTACGAGATCCTCAGCAAGGTTCCCATCTTCCAGGATCTGAGTCGCCGCGAGTTCGAGCGCATGCGCGGTATCCTGCACCGTCGCAGCTTCAGCACCGATGAGGCCATCGTCCGCGAAGGAGACGTGGGTGTCGGCATGTACGTCATCCTCTCCGGCGAAGTCGCCATCCTGCAGGAGGGAACTGACGGCAAGATGATCGAGTTGGTCACCTTCGGCGAGGGAGACTTCTTCGGCGATCAGGTACTGCTCGACGAATCTGCCCGTACCGCCTCAGCCGTGGCTCGCTCATCTACTCGTGCCGTCGGCTTCTTTCGACCCGATCTTCTCGAACTGATCGAGCGCAACCCACGGCTCGGACTCAAGATTGTGATGCGCCTGTCGCATATGATCTCGGTCCGTCTTCGACATACGAACCGACTCCTGAAGGAGGCCAGGGACCAGGCGCGCCGTGCCGAGGCCGCGGCGCAGGCGGAGGCCCAGCGAGCGGCCGAAGAGGCAGTCGAGTCCGAGGCCGACCCGGAGTCCGCCAACCAGGCCAGTTGATGGGCTCTCTCGCCGGACAGCGAATCCGCCTGCTCGTAGGCATCGCCGCATCGGTGGCCGGACTGTGGTTCGTCTACACCGTCCGCGGGATTCTTGCCCCCTTCGTCCTCGCTTTCATCCTGGCTTACGTGTTGACGCCGCTGGTGGACCGCATGGAGGCCCGTGGGCTCAAGCGGACGCCGAGCATCCTCATCATCTTCCTCTGCGCCTTCGGTCTGCTGACTCTGGGAGTCGTGACGTTGGGCCAGAAGATGACGGGAGAGATGATCGACCTCTCGGGAGAGTTCATGCGTCAGGAGTCCCGCGAGGCGACGATTACGATCACGAATGATGACAAGAAGGTGTGGCCCATCGATGTTTCCACCACCTCTCGAGGCAGTGAAAACCCCTTCACCGTGATGGGGTTGGAGGATGGTCATGCCATCCTTCAGCCCGGCGGCGAGGAGGTCGTCGTCATCCGCTTCGCGCCCTCGGCGACGAAGGAAGTATCCGGGACACTCCTCGTCCGCTACGGGTCGGCTGGGGTGGGTTACCCCATTCCGCTCATGGGCAACCTCGATGGCAAGGCGGAAAACTACCGGCAGGATGTGCCCTGGGGTAAGCTCCGATTCTCGGCTGTAGGGATCGATTTCGGGATTGCCGGACCAAACATCGTAAGCCGGATCAGCGAGCGGGTAGCCGAGTTCGAGCCTCAACTGGAGTCCTTGACCGGACAGGAAGTTGATCTCGCCGCGCTGATCAAGACCTATGGATCGCAACTGATCGATGTTCTGCTTGGGCGCACGACACAGTTGCTGAGCGGTGTGGTGTCGGGGATCATGCTCGTTGTCATCGTGCCCTTTGTGGCCTTCTTCTTCCTTAAGGAGGGGCACCGTATCACCCATGGCCTGATCGAGTTGGTACCGAACAAGTATTTCGAGATGACCCTCAACCTCATGCACTCGATCAACAACTCCATCGGTGGTTACGTCCGAGGTCAGTTGCTCGCGGTGAGCGTCGTCGCACTGATGTCGGTGTCTGGATTGACCCTTATCGAGATGAACTACGCCCTGCCGGTGGGCGTCGTCGCCGGACTGGCGAACATGATCCCCTACCTGGGACCCTTGATCGGCATCATCATGGCTTCGGCCGTCGCCCTGGTGACGGAGGGGGGTACGTCGATGGTGACACAGGTCGTCATTCTCTTCCTCTTCATCCAGATCATCGACAACGTCCTCGTGCAGCCCATCGTCGTGGCCAAGAGCGTCGATCTGCATCCCCTGGTGGTCATGGTGGTGGTCATGATCGGCAGCGATCTGTGGGGGATGGTCGGGATGCTTGTCGCGGTGCCGGTCACGGGAATCCTCAAGGTCAGTGGCCAGACCATCTACGAGGGACTCAAGGGCTACCGCGTGACCTGAGTTGACAATGTCGCAGGGGAGTGCTACTTAGAGAAGTCGGATTCTCAAGACCCCGATACCGCCCCCGAGAGCCCTGCCGGCTGCAGACGCAGGCCCCCCGGGGGTTTGATGTGTATAACAAGAGGAGGGTGATCGTTGGCATCGCTCCAGATACACCAGTCGACAATTTCTTCGGTCGCCGAGCGTATCGTGCGGGCTCGGCAGCTCTACGGGCCGGACAGCTCGTATGTGATCGGTATGTTTCAGGGCCTCGACCTGCTGCTTGCGGACACCGACGCGTCGGCCGCCCGGCAGCAGATTCAGGATCAGGTGGTCAAGCTCGAAGGCAATTCATCCAAGGGTAGCCGGCCCACCGCGCCTGCGTCACCCGCTGCCGGCGCTGAGGGGAAACGGGCGTCGACGACGCCGCAGGCAGATACGCCGGGAGGCGAGGCGCTGGCAGAGAATACCTGGGTCCGCGGTGCGGTAAAATGGTTCAATAACGACAAGGGGTACGGATTCATCTCCACCGCCGCCGACGCCGATGTGTTCGTCCACTGGCGCGACATCTCTTCCTGGGATCGCAGCCTGACGCAGGGGGACGAGGTCGAATTCATGGTCACTAAGACGGCGAAGGGATTCCAGGCCATCAACGTCATGAAACCCGGGTCCGGCGGGGAGGGCAAGGAGGCCGGTACAGAAGACTCAGCGACGGCTCCCGCAGCCCCCGAAGACGGCAAAGACACTCCAGGAAACCCCGTGGAACCGTCTCAGGAATCCGCCTCGGCGGAAGCGCCGGCCACTGCCGAAGTGCCCCAGGCGGCCGCCACGACACCGACCCAGGTGGGCCCGTCGCCCGTCGACGCGCCAGCGGCTGCCGACGACACCCCTCCGCCAGCAGGAGAGGGGGCGGCACCCGCCCCTCCCGAGACTCCCGATGCTTGAGAACGGGCGGCAGGACGAATGCTGAAGAAACCCCGCAACACGGTCAGCTGCTCGTTTTGTGGCAAGGGCGTGGGCCAGGTGGACAAGATCATTACCGGGCCTTCGGTGCACATCTGCAACGAGTGTGTCGGCCTGTGCAACGAGGTCCTGGAGGAGGAGAACAAGCAGGAACCGAACCTCGACGGCAGTCCGCTGCCCAAGCCTGCCGAGATCAAGACTCATCTCGACGAGCACATCATCGGGCAGGACCGGGCGAAGAAAGCTCTTGCCGTCGCCGTCTACAACCACTATAAGCGAGTTCACTCCGGCGGTTCGGACGTGGAGCTGTCGAAGAGCAACATTCTCCTGCTGGGGCCCACCGGCACCGGCAAGACGCTGCTGGCCGAGACTCTCGCCCGCATCCTCCAGGTGCCCTTCGCCATCGTCGATGCCACGGTTCTCACCGAGGCCGGGTACGTGGGCGAAGACGTCGAAAACATCCTCGTCCGGATTCTGCAGGCCGCCGACTATGATGTGGCCCAGGCCGAGCGTGGCATCCTGTTCATCGATGAGGTCGACAAGATCGCCCGTAAATCGGGCAATCCATCGATCACCCGTGATGTATCGGGCGAGGGCGTGCAGCAGGAGCTGTTGAAGATCCTGGAGGGGACTGTCTCAGGTGTCCCCCCAAAGGGGGGGCGCAAGCATCCCGAACAGCCCCTGGTGCAGATCAACACGCGTAACATCCTGTTTATCTGTGGCGGCGCCTTCGATGGTCTCGACAAGACGATCTCAGCTCGCATCGGGCGGCGTGCCATGGGCTTCGGAGCCAGCGAGGACGATGCCACCGATCTCGATCACGGTCAGCTGCTGGCCCGGGTCGAACCGGAAGATCTGATTCAGTACGGCCTCATCCCCGAGCTCATCGGACGCCTTCCGGTTGTCAGTACGCTGCACCCGCTGTCCAACGAGGCCCTTCTCGACATTCTGGAGAAACCGAAAAACGCCCTGGTTCGCCAGTACCAGAAACTGTTCGAGATGGACGGCATGTCGTTGAGTTTTCAGAAACTTGCCCTGCGCAAGGTAGTGGAGCTCACCCAGGGCAAGTCGATGGGTGCCCGGGGGCTGCGCGCAGTTCTGGAGACGGCCATGTTCGAAATCATGTTCGAGTTGCCGTCGAAGGACGATGTCAAGGAATGCATCATCACCGCAGACTTCATAGAGCACAAGGGGCCACCCACCTTCGTCTACAAGAAGAAGCGGGCCTGAAGCCGCAACGCCGGTCGCTGCCGGAACGGTTGCAGCACAGAAGCCGGGCGCTGAGTGCGGTCCGTGGTTTCTTCCAGCGTCTCGACTTTATCGAGATCGAGACGCCCACTGTGGTCGAGACACCGGCCCATGAGCCGTTTCTCGAACCGCGTCGGTTGCTTGACGGCGAGTGGCTGATCACCTCACCCGAGCACCATATGAAGCGACTGCTGGGGACCGGGCCCGGCTGCTCACGTATCTTCCAGATCTGCAAGTGCTTTCGCTCAGATGAGCGTGGGGCGCAGCATCGGCCGGAGTTCACGATGGTCGAATGGTACCGCACCCACGTCGGCTACGACAGGATTGCCACCGACGTGGAGCGCCTCGTTGCCCACACCGCCCGCGCCCTGCGGGGTACGACGGTGGCCGAGGGGACACGGGGTCTGACAGACTTGCGGACACCGTGGCCGCGAATCACCGTAGTCGACGCCTTCCGGCGCTTCGCTGGAGTCGATCTCGAGGCGCCGGGGGCAATACAAGACACGGGTGTTCTTCGTCGTCAGGCCGAGAGCCAAGGCTGCAGGAGCATCGACGAGGGGGATGATTGGGGCTCGGCCTTCCAAAAGCTTCTGGTGGAGCGTGTCGAGCCCGGACTGGCCGCCATGGGGCGTGGAGTCCATCTTCGGGAGTACCCGGCGGCGCAGGCAGCCCTGGCTTGTCTGAAGCCTGGGAACCCTTCGGTGGCTCAGCGCTTCGAGTCGTATGCTGGCGGGTTGGAACTGGCCAACGGCTTCGGTGAACTCACCAGCGCCCGATGTCAGCGGCGACGGTTCCGCCACGAGCGCCAGACGCGGCGCCGACGGGGACGGTCGTGGCTGCCGCTGGACGAGCCATTTCTCCGGGATCTGGAAGGGATGCCGCCAGCAGCCGGCGTTGCTCTCGGCCTGGATCGGCTCATCATGCTCGTCACCGGTGCCTGCCGGATTGACGATGTCGTAGCCTTTTGACAAACTAAGGACTGGAGAGCAGAATCTTCGTGGACGGGACGGAACCGAACACCCCCCAACAGAACGATCAGGCCAGTGAGGAGAGGATGAGCGAGTCGTCCCTGAGTCGGATTCTGATCGCGTCGGCCGACGCCGACACCAGTGCCCAGGCACAGGCGGCGATCCCAGACGAGATGTACGACCTCATCGTCACCCCCGACAGCGCCAAGGCGCTCGAGATCGCGGCAGACACCGAGACGACGTGCGACCTGATGCTCCTCGACCGGTCGCTGGTACTCGAGGATACCTCTCTGTACGAGCGCTTCCTCGACCGCGCCCGCCTCAGCGAGGTGCCGCTGCTCATACTCGGCGCACCCATGGAGCCGCGGGAGTGGGCCCAGTTGCTCCACGAGGGTGCCAGCGCCTTCATAACGACGCCCATCGACGCCGATGTCCTCAGGGCACAGGTGGCCGTCTTTCTGCGGTCCAAGGAGCGCCACGATCAGCTCCGGGCCCAGGCGGTCATCGACGAACTCACCGGCGTCTACAACCGGCGCTACCTGGATGAGCAGCTCTCTGCCCGCCTGGCCGAGGCGCAGCGCTACAACGCGCCCTTCTCCATCGGTCTGGTCGACATCGATCACTTCAAGAAGGTGAACGACACCTATGGTCATCAGGTGGGGGACCTGGTGTTGGCCGAGACAGCCGACATCATACGCCAGCAGATGCGCAAGGAGGATCTGCTGGCCCGTTACGGTGGTGAGGAGTTTGCCGTCATGCTGCCGCACACCGATCGCCTCGGGGCCGCCATCCTCGCCGAGCGGGTGCGCGAGGCCATCGCCGAACACAAGTTCGTGGTGCCGTCGGCAACGGTTTCGATCACCATCAGTATGGGCCTGGCATCATTCCCCCTCGACGAGGTCGAGGACGATTTCAGCCTTCTGAAGCTGACGGACCGGCGCCTGTATGAGGCCAAACGCAGCGGCCGGAATCAGACCGTATTCGAGTAGACTGCTGGGGGATTCAGTTGCTGCTGGAAGGGATCGGATCTGCGGATTCGAGAACACCGTCGATGAGGCCGAACTCCCTGGCCTCGTCAGGTGACAGGAAGTAGCTGCGATCGGTGACAGAGGCGATCGTGTCGCCGTCCTTGCCGGTGTGCTCCACCAGGACATGGTTGAGACGCCGACGCCATTCCATGATCTCACGCGCGTGAATCTCGACATCGGAAGCCTGGCCGCCGATTCCGCCCCACGGCTGGTGCAGCATGATGCGTGAATGCGGCAGGGCATGGCGTTTGCCCGGCGTGCCCCCGGCCAGCAGGATCGCCGACATGCTGTACGCCTGGCCGATACACAACGTGGCGACATCACACGGGATGTGTTGCATCGTGTCATAGATCGCCAGCCCGGCCGTGATCAGACCGCCCGGGCTGTTGATATAAAGGGAGACATCCTTCTTGGGATCTTCGGAGGCCAGGAACAACAACTGGGCGATGATGAGATTGGCCTCGGCGTCATCGATGACGGAGCCGATGAAAATGATCCGTTCCTTGAGCAGGCGCGAGAAGATATCGTACGCGCGCTCTCCGCGACCGGTCTGTTCGATGACAACGGGGACGATGGCCATGATGGATCTGAGGATAACCGCCGTCCGTCACAGTGTCAACGAATCCACCGGCGCCGCCCTTCGTTGACACTCTTCGGGAGGGCGGGTACATTGCCCGCCGTCTCCAGCGTTGGTCGTGATCATGCCTCTACATTCTGCCCCTGCTTCGCCCATCGTGGATGTCGGCGTGATCGGCAGCATCAACCAGGACACGATCGAACACGCAGACGGTCGCCTCGAGCAGAGCCTCGGCGGTGTGCTGTTCAGCGCCTGTGCCCTGGCTCATCTCGGCGGCGGCTCGCTGCGGGTCTGGCTCCTTGCCCGAGCCAACTGCAGGCTTGCCAGTCACCTCCGCCAGTGGTTGGCAGACGTGCCCGGCCTGTGTCTCGGCGGACTGTTCGAGATCTCCGACCCTGGATATCGCTGCCGCATCACCTACGATGAACAGGGCGGAAAGACCGAAGTTCTGAGCGGCGGTGTGGCGCCGTTGACGCTGGCGGAGTTGTCACCCTTCCTGCCCCGTCTGCAGGCCCTGGTGGTCAACTTCATCACCGGCCTCGAGCTCGACCTCGGCACTCTCAGGGCCGTCAGGGAGAGCCTCGATGGGCCGCTGCTGATGGATGTCCACAGCCTCACCCTGGGGCGCCGTGACGACGGCACCCGCTTCGGCCGGGCTCCGGCGAATGCCGATGCGTGGCTGGCTCTGGCCGATGTGGTGCAGATGAACGAAGTGGAGGCACACATTCTCGGGGCTCCGTCGGATGCCGGCAGCGAGGAGTTGATGGACTGGGCGACGACGCTTCTCGAGTATGGCCCCGGGATGGCTGTCATCACCCGTGGCGCTGATGGATCCGTCGCCGCCGCCAGACGGACAGACGGATCACTGGAACGCCTCAGCGAGGCGGCCCCCGCGGTGGGCGCCGGGCAACCGGAGCTGGATCCCACTGGATGTGGTGACGTGTTCCTCGCCGCCTTGACGGCGGCCCGTGTCCGGGGTGCGGACTGGCAGACGGTTCTTGAGGAGGCGAACCGGGCAGCTGCGTACAATTGCCTTCTCACCGGTATCGACGAGCTTCATAGACTGGCCCGGGATTGAACCGGCTGCCGTCAGCCCTCTCAAGGATCGACACCTATGCCTCAACAATTCGACTTTCCAAAAAATCCGGTGCAGCAGTTGCGCATCAATCCCCGCACGGTGTATCTCGTCCTCGGCATCCTCGGAATTCTCTGGGTGCTGTCCGGGATCTATACCGTCGATCCGGACGAGCGCGCCGTCGTGCTGCGCTTCGGTAAACTCCAAGACGTCGTCGAACCCGGCCTGCACTATCACCTGCCGCCACCGATCGAGATGGCCATCATCCGCTCCGTCACCCGGGTCTATCGTGAGGAGATCGGCTTCCAGACCATCGACCCGGGGCCACCGGCACGCTACCGCCAGCGACCGAAAGAGTCGCTCATGCTGACTGGCGACGAGAACATCGTCAACGTCGAGATGGTGGTTCAGTACAAGGTGAGCAGCGTCACCAACGCCCTGTTCAAAGTGCGTGGTCTGGGCGCCTTCGAGGGCAACAACGAGGGTCTCATCCACGACGCCTGCGAGGCCTCACTGCGCCAGGTCGTGGGACGCCACGGCATCGACGAGGTCCTCACCGAGGGCAAGCTTCGCATTCAGACCGAAATCCAGGAACAGCTGCAGGAGTTGTTCAGGGTCTATGACTGTGGTCTCATGGTGCAGTCCGTCCAGCTGCAGTCAGTGGGCCCCCCGGAGCAGGTGGACGCGGCTTTCAAGGACGTGGCCAGCGCCAAGGAAGACCGCGAACGACTGGTGAACGAGGCGCGCGGTTACCAGAACGACATCATTCCGCGAGCCCGCGGCGAGGCGGAGCGCATGCTGAAGGAGGCCGAGGCCTACACCGTCGAGCGCGTACGTCGCGCCCAGGGCGATGCCGACCGCTTCAGCGCGGTATACGCCGAATACGTCAAGGCGCCGGATGTCACCGAACGTCGACTGTACATCGAAACGATGGAACGAATCCTGCCCAAGATGCAGAAGTACATCGTCGACGCCGACGGCAAGGGTGTCATCAATCTCATCAACCTCGAGCGCCTCATGGCGCCGACACAGTAGAGGAGGGAGCAAGCCATGCGGACCGCCATCGGACTCGTCGTCATCCTCGTCGTCTCCCTTTTCGCCATCAACCTCGTGTCGTTCACGGTAAACGAGGTCGAACAGGTCGTTGTCACCCAGTTCGGTCAACCGCGGGATGTGATCACCGACCCCGGCCTGTACTTCAAGCTGCCTGACCCGATCCAGAAGGTCACGGTCTTCGACAAGCGTCTGCTCGACTACGACAGCGACGCCGATCCCATCTACACGAAGGACAAGAAGATCCTTCTCCTCGACAACTACGCGCGCTGGCGCATCGTCGATGCGCTGCTGTTCATGCAGGCCCTGCGCACCGAGGACGAGGCCCTGGCCCGTCTCGACGACATCATCTACTCCGAGCTGCGCAAGGAGCTGGGGCAGCATGAGCTGTCGGAGGTGGTGGCTACCAATCGCGCCGCCATCATGGATACGGTTACGGTGCGCGCCAACGCGGCGGCCGGTGCCTACGGACTCGAAGTCATCGATGTGCGCATCAAGCGCGCCGACCTGCCCCCGGAAAACGAGACGGCGGTGTACAATCGAATGCGCGCCGAACGTCAGCGAGAGGCCAAAGCCTACCGCGCCGAGGGCGAGGAGCAGGCGCTGAAGATCCGTGCCGAGACCGATCTGGAGTCGGCCAGTATTCGGGCCGAGGCGTATGAGGAGGCCCAGGGCACTCGCGGAACGGGGGATGCCGAGGCCCTGGCGATCTACGCCGCGGCGTACAAGAATGCTGCCGAATTCTACGCTTTCACGCGCACGCTGGAGGCCTACGAAAACTCCCTCGACGAGAAGACGATCCTCGTGCAACCGGCGGACACTGACTTCCTGCGCTTTCTGAAGGGGCGGTAGGGGGCGGCAAGCTGCCTTGCAGCAAGCTGCCTTGCAGCAAGCTGCCTTGCGCGTCGCCGTCACCGGCAACATCGGCAGCGGCAAGTCCACCCTTGCTCGCATGTTCGAGGAGTTCGGCGCCTGCCGCGTCGACGCCGATGCCGTGAGCCGGCGTGTCGTCACCGAGAGCACGGCCCTGCAACAGCAGCTCGCCGCCGCCTTTGGCGCCGAGTTGCTGGACCAGGAGGGGCATCTTGATCGACGGGGGCTGGCTCGACGGGCTTTGGCTGATGCGGCAGGGCGCCAGTTGCTGGAGGATCTGATCCGGCCCCACCTGCAGCCTGTCCTTGAAGCCGAACTGGCTTCCACCGAACTGGCTTCGGCCGGCTTGGCCAGGCCTATCATCGTACTCGATGCTCCTCACGTATTCGAGTGGAAGATCGAAGACTGGTTCGACCGCATCTTCGTCGTCAGCGCCGACATGGGCGTGGCCGATGCCCGCGTCGCCGCAAGTCGTGACTTGAGTCTGGAGGAAGTGCGTGAGCGACGCGCAGCGCAGCTCTCAGACGGCGAACGACGCGGCTCCTTCGAGGTTGTGGACAACAACGGCAGCCTCGACGACCTTCGGTCGATGGCTGAAAGGATCTGGCAAGACCTTGCTGACGCCCCGGGAGCGGGATGACGGAGAAGGCTCCCCGTCCCACGCCCCTGCGGACGGTACACGAGAAGGCCGGCGGCCGACTCGTTGACTTCGCTGGCTGGGAACTGCCGATTCAGTTCGAAGGTATCCAGGCCGAACATCGACTCGTGCGTGAACACGTCGGGCTCTTCGATGTGAGCCACATGGGACGTGTGGCGGTCCGTGGTACGGACGCCGGTCGGTTCCTCAACGGCCTGTTGCCATACGACATGTCCCGACTGACACCAGGCCGCATGGCGTACACGGTGCTGTGCAATCACGACGGCGGGGCCATCGATGATCTGGCCGTCTATCGACTGGCCGAACACGACTACCTGCTCGTCGTCAACGCTTCGCGAACCACCCTCGACCTGGCGTGGATCAAGGACCAGGCCTCACACTCCGGCACCAGCGACCTTGATGTGGTCGAACGCACGGCGGAGGAGGCCATGATCGCCATTCAGGGACCCGAGGCGGAAGGTCTCCTGGCGGCTGCCGTGTGCGCCGATGCCAGGGATCTGGGCTTCTTTCGATGCCTGACGATGTCCGGCACCCATGGGGATTGGCTCATCAGCCGCAGTGGCTACACAGGGGAGGACGGTTTCGAGGTCATCTGCCCGGCAGCGGCAGCCGCCGATCTGTGGTCGTCACTGCTGGCCGGTGGCGCCAGGCCAGCCGGCCTGGCCGCCCGGGACACCCTGCGCCTGGAAGCCGGGCTCTGCCTGTACGGAAACGAGTTGAGCGAAGGGACGACGCCGCTGGAGGCCGGCCTGGGCTGGACACTGGCTCTCGACAAGGATGTCGACTTTCCCGGTCGACAGGTCCTCTGCCGCCAGCGACAGATGGGCGTGTCCCGCTGCCTCGTAGGGCTGCGACTGCTGGCCAGGGGAATCCCTCGAGCGGGCCAGAAGGTCCAGACGGGGGAGCGGTTCGTAGGCGAGATCACGAGCGGCAGCCATTCTCCCACCCTCAACCGGGGCATCGGTCTGGCCTACGTCGAATCGGATTGCAGCGACGTCGGACAACACCTGCAGGTGGCCGGTCGCAGCGGCGGGCTGGAGGCCGAGATCGTCGATCTGCCCTTTGTGCCGGCGCGTGTCAGGCGACGTCGGGCAAGACGGCGTGACGGCGCCAGGGAGACCACGAAGTGAACACCAGTGGAGGAGTTGGCACCGCTGAACTCTTCGCCAGTCGGCACATCGGCCCACGCGACGAGGATGTGGAGGCCATGTTGCAGGCCCTCGGCCTGCCCAGCATCGAGGCCCTCGTCGAGAAGACGATCCCCGCCGCCATCCGCAGCCCGCGGCCCCTGGACCTGCCGTCGGCGGTTTCTGAGCCTGAGTTGCTCTCCATGCTGCGCCAGATGGCAGCCGAAAATGGCGCCTGGCGTTCCTATATCGGCCTGGGCTACCACGGCTGTGTTCTGCCTGCCGTCATCCAGCGCAACGTCCTGGAGAACCCGGCCTGGTACACGCAGTATACTCCCTACCAATCCGAGATCGCCCAGGGCCGTCTGGAGGCGCTGCTCAACTTCCAGACAGCCATCATCGATCTGACGGGGCTGCCCCTGGCCAACGCTTCTCTGCTGGACGAGGCCACAGCCGCCGCCGAGGCCATGGCCATGCTGCATGCGGCCCGGGGGCGCCGGCATGAGGCCACGAAGTTCTTCGTCGATGCTGGTTGCCATCCGCAGACCATCGCCGTGGTGTCCACCCGGGCACACTGGCGCGGCTGGGAGGTCGTCATCGGGGATGCGGCCACCGTGGAACTGGCCGATGGTGGCTACTTCGGCGCCCTGCTCCAGTACCCCACCAGCACCGGCGCCGTGGACGTGGGCCTGGCCGCGTTCTGTGCGCGCGCGCGAGCCGTCAGCATCCCCGTTGCGATGGCCGCCGACCCTCTCGCCCTGGCGCTGCTCACCCCCCCGGGGGAGTTGGGCGCCGATGTCGCTTTCGGCAGCACGCAGCGCTTCGGCATGCCCATGGGACTCGGGGGGCCCCATGCCGCCTATTTCGCCACCCGCGAACCATACCGGCGGCTGATGCCTGGCCGGATCATCGGCGTGGCCCGCGATGTGCGCGGACATCCCGCCCTGCGCATGGCGCTGCAGACTCGCGAGCAGCACATCCGCCGGGAAAAGGCGACGAGCAACATCTGCACGGCGCAGGTCCTGCCAGCGGTGGTGGCGGCGTTCTACGCCGTCTATCACGGCGCCGAGGGCTTGCGCCGCATCGCCGAGCGTGTCCACCGGCTGACGGCTTCACTGGCGGTCGGGGCCAAGGCGGCTGGACTCAGGCTCGAGCATGAATGCTACTTCGATACGCTCTGCCTGCACGGCGACACTGACAGCATCGATGCCGTCTTCCATCGCGCCGCCTCGGCGCGCGTCAACCTGCGGCGGCTTGCTGTCGACCGTTTCACGATCAGCCTGGACGAGACCGCCGGGGAGGATGACGTGGCCGACCTGCTGGGCGTCCTCGGTACGGATTCTGCCCTGCCCGCTGCGGCGGGCATTCTCGACGACACTGTTCTGCGAACCAGTGCCTACCTGACGCATGAGGTCTTTCACCGGTACCGATCAGAAACCGAGATGCTGCGCTACATCCGCCGGCTCGACGCTCGTGATCTGTCGCTGACGACGTCGATGATCCCTCTGGGGTCCTGTACGATGAAACTGAACGCCACGGCCGAGATGATGCCCATCACCTGGCCGGAGTTCGCCGATCCTCATCCCTTCGCGCCCCTCGAGCAGAATCCGGGCTACACCCGCATGTTTGCCGAGTTGGAATCGATGCTGGCCGAGATCACGGGACTCAGTGCGGTCTCTCTGCAGCCGAACGCTGGGTCACAGGGGGAGTACGCCGGCCTGCTCGCCATCCGGCGCTACCATCAGCAGCAGGGGGAGGGGCACCGGAACATCTGTCTGATCCCGGCGTCCGCCCATGGCACCAATCCGGCGAGCGCCGTCATGGCCGGGCTCGACGTCGTCGTCGTTGCCTGCGATGAGACCGGCAACATCGACGTCGACAGTCTGCAGGCGCTTGTAGCCGAGGCGGGGGCCCACCTGGCGGTACTGATGGTAACCTATCCCTCGACGCACGGTGTCTTCGAAGAGGAGATCCGGACGATCTGCGCGGCCGTTCATGGGCAGGGGGGCATGGTCTATATGGATGGCGCCAACATGAACGCCATGGTCGGGCTCTGCCGTCCAGGGGAGTTCGGTGTCGATGTCTGCCACCTCAACCTGCACAAGACGTTCTGCATACCTCACGGCGGCGGCGGTCCGGGTATGGGACCCATCGCCGTGAGCGAGGCATTGGCATCCTTTCTTCCCGGACACCCGCTGGCAGGCAGTGCCTCGGACACCGAGGGTGCGGTGTCGGCGGCGCCGTACAGCAGTGCGGTGATCCTGTTGATCTCATGGGCCTACCTGCGACTGATGGGTCCTGACGGCCTGACACGGGCGACACAGGTTGCCGTTCTCAATGCCAACTATGTGGCCCAGCGCCTGGATGAGCATTTCCCCGTCCTCTACCGGGGCCGCGAGGGGCTTGTCGCTCACGAGGCCATCTGTGATCTGCGGGCCTTCAAGAAGTCAGCCGGTATCGAGGTCGACGATGTCGCCAAGCGGTTGATGGACTACGGCTTCCACGCCCCCACCGTGCATTTCCCTGTCCCCGGCACGGTGATGATCGAACCTACCGAGAGTGAATCGCGTCAGGAGCTGGATCGTTTCTGCGCCGCCATGATCTCGATCCGGGGAGAGATCGCTGCCATCGAATCGGGACAGCAGGACCGGGAGGACAACCCCCTGAAACAGGCGCCCCACACCATCGAGGATGTCGTCGACGACGACTGGACAAGGTCGTACTCGCGGCAGACGGCGGTACGGCCGGCTCCCTGGCTTCTCGAACACAAGTTCTGGCCCGTCGTGGGCCGCATCGACAATGCCTTCGGCGACCGTCAGCTCGTCTGTCAGTGCCCGCCCGTCGAAGCCTACACCTCCGACACCGAACAGGGGACCCGACATGGCTGAACGCCGCGCACTCGTTACCGGGATCACAGGGCAGGACGGCTCCTACCTGGCCGAGTTCCTGCTGGAGAAAGGCTACGAGGTCTACGGGCTGGTCCGCCGCTCGAGCACGGTGAACTTCGAACGCATCCAGCATATTCAGGATGATGTGCGGTTGCTGTCGGGTGATCTGCTCGACCAGAACTCGCTGATGTTCGCTATCCAGGAGGCGCAACCCCACGAGGTCTACAACCTCGGCGCACAGTCCTTCGTACCCGCCTCGTGGGAACAGCCGCTGCTGACAGGGGAGATCACCGCCCTCGGTGTCGCCCGGTTGCTGGAAGCGATCCGCTCGACGAATCCGGAGATCCGGTTCTATCAGGCCTCGACGTCGGAGCTCTTCGGCAAAGTGCAGGAATCTCCGCAGTCGGAGACGACACCCTTCTATCCCCGCAGCCCTTACGGCGTGTCGAAGGTCTATGGCCACTGGATCACGATCAATTATCGTGAATCCTACAACCTCTATGCGTGCAATGGGATCCTGTTCAACCACGAGTCTCCCCGACGCGGCCTCGAATTCGTCACACGCAAGATCACCCATGGGGTAGCACGAATAAAGCACGGACTGGCGACAGAGCTGCCTCTGGGCAACCTCGACGCCCGTCGTGACTGGGGGTTTGCCGGCGACTACGTACGCGCCATGTGGCTCATGCTGCAACAGGACCAGCCCGATGACTTCGTCATCGCCACCGGTGTCGATCATACGATCCGCGAGTGCTGTCAGGTCGCCTTCGCCTGCGCCGATCTCGATTGGGAGCAGTACGTCAGGGTGGACGAACGCTTCCTGCGACCTGCCGAAGTCGAGATCCTGCTCGGTGATCCCTCCAAGGCCAGGCGCGTGCTGGGCTGGGAGCCTGAGGTGTCCTTCGAAGACATGATCGGGCTCATGGTCGAGCGCGATCTGGAGCTTGTGAAGCGCTCCGGGTGAGGCGCTGCTACCTCGTTCTCCTGATCACGGCCTGCACCGGAGGCTG
>PBSR01000247.1 GCA_002726335.1 Gemmatimonadaceae bacterium | reverse complement strand
CTGGCCGAGGTGTTGTCGGAGGGGTTCCGACGGATGGACGATCTGCGGAACCTCGAGAATCGAAATCAGGAGCTGCAGGTGGCCAAGGAAGTCGCGGAGGAGGCGAACCAGGCCAAGAGCCGCTTCCTGGCCAATATGAGCCATGAGATCCGCACACCGATGAACGCCGTGCTCGGGTATGCCCAGATCCTCAACGATGATCCCGGGCTCTCGGAGTCGCAGCGTCGTGCCCTCGACACCATCGGCAAGAGCGGTCAGCACTTGCTGGACCTGATCAATGACGTTCTCGACATCTCCAAGATCGAGGCGGGCCGTGAAGAGCTCCACCGGGTCGATTTCGACCTGCAGTCGTTGTTGGAGAACCTCGCTCTCATGTTCGAGATGCGCTGCACCCAGCAGGGGCTGCGCTGGCGACTGGAATCGGATCTCCCGTCAACGCCGGTGCACGGTGGGGAAGCCAGGCTGCGCCAGGTGCTCATCAATCTGTTGGGTAATGCGGTGAAATTCACCCCCGAGGGCGAGGTCTCGTTGCGGGTGGTCACTCCCGCACCCGACCGCTACACCTTCGAGATTCGTGACACCGGACCCGGTATCGCCCCGGACAGGCAGGTCTCGATCTTCGAGCCTTTCCAGCAGGAGGAGGAGGGTGTGCGCCAGGGGGGGACGGGCCTGGGGCTGGCGATCTCACAGCAGCACGTGATCATGATGGGCGGACGCATCGAGATCGAGTCGACACCGGGATCGGGTGCGCGGTTCTGTTTCGAGTTGCCTCTGCCCCCTGCCAAGGCGCCGCTGCTCGAACGGTCAGACGACTGGTCGAGAGTGTCTGGTCTGGCGCCAGGGACATCGATACGGGCGCTTGTCGTCGACGACGTGGCCTCCAACCGCGATGTGCTCAGCCACCTGCTGACCCGGATCGGCGTCGAGGTAGAGACCGCTGAAGACGGATTGCAGGCGCTTGAGCACGTGCGGATGCACATGCCGGATATCGTCTTCATGGACATCCGCATGCCGGTCCTCGACGGCCCCGCGGCCCTGGGGCGACTCGTCGAAGAGTACGGCTCAGGCGCGACTCGGGTCGTCGCCGTATCGGCATCGGTCTTCGAGCATCAGCGCCAGGCCTATCTGCAGATGGGTTTCGCACAATTCCTCGACAAGCCTCTGCGCGCCGAGCAGATCTACGAGTCCCTTGCCGAAGTGTTGGGCGTGACCTTCGACTATTCTGCCGCATCTGACGAAGTCGCCGAAGAAGGTCTGGAGGACCTCGTCCTGCCGCGACACCTGCATGCCCTGCTGAGAGAAACGGTAGAGGCAAGCAGCGTATCGCAGCTGAATGAACAGATCGGACGACTGGAGGAGGCAGGTGACGTCTACCTGCCGCTGGTCGTGCGTCTGCGACGTCTGGCGGCGACGTATGACATGGAGGCTATCGGCGCCCTGCTGGACGAAACGCCGTACGAGTAGCCGGGGCAGTCCTTGCCGACCCGCTCGCCTTCAACGACCATTCCGCCACTGCGCCTCCCCCTGGAAGGAGTACCGGCGTGACCATAGACTACAGCCACATGCAGAAGGCGGCCCTGGACTATCGCTTCGAATTCCAGCCGGACGAACTCGATGACATCGTCGACTGCACTGAGACCCACGGCTTCAGCATCGTCCGCGGCCTGGCGCCCGACAGCCTCGTAGAGATCCTGCAGAGCGAGGTACGCCGCGTCGTCGATCCCGGGCAGACCCTGGGACCGGGCGAGAGTCGTACTCACCTATCCTTTCTGGAGGGAGCCGCCGTGGCCTGGGAACCGTGGCTCGATCACCAGCCCTTCATGAACCTGCACTTTGCGCTGCTGGGCACCGACCAGATCTGCTTTCATCGCTCGGCGGCCATCATCCGCAACCCGGGTTCTGCGCCCGTGAGCTGGCATACGGACTGGTGTGGCCAGACCGACGGTCCACCTCGAAACACCGGTGAGGTACTCAACCGGGGACCGTGGCCGTCGGGCAAGTGGTTCTACATCACCGGTTCCCGCCCCTCCCATGGCGGTCTTTGTGTCATCGAGGACTCCCACGTGGAGGACTGGCAGGGCCCCGCCGGCTTCAGACTCACGTCGGACCGGCGCTCCTTCTATCCTGCCGACGGCGAGGGCGAAAAGCGGTATGACGGCTTCGACATTCCCGGCCTCGTGCCGCTGTTCACCGATCCGGGTGACTGCATCGTCTTCGCCCACCGCACCTTCCACGGTGCCTTCCCCAACCGCGAGGACCACCAACGGCTGTCCTGTGCCGTCGGCTTCCGCGCCAAAGAACATGCCATCGACGCACCGTGGGACCTGCCGGAGTCTTCCCGTCGGTTCATAGAGGCCCTGCCCGAGCGCTTCCGCACCTATACCGAAGGGTATACCGGCATCGACCCGAGCTTCAAAGGCACGGCTGCCACCTGAAGAGATCCGGACGTGACCGATCCCCTTCAGACCATCCTTCTCACCGGCGCCTCCTCGGGCGTCGGCCTCGCCCTGTCGCGTCTGCTGGTACCGCTGCAGCGCTACTGCCTGATTCTCACCGCTCGTGCCACATCGATTCCCCGCTTCGCCGAGGCCGGCATCCACGAGACGGACCGTATCCGCCTGCGCCCCCTGGACGTAACCGACGACGATCAGCGGGTGGCTGTCGTCGACGAGGCACTACGCGACTGGGATGGTGTCGACACCCTCGTCAACAATGCCGGCATCGCCTATCGCGCCGTCGTCGAGCACGTAACCGATGCCGAGAGAATGGAGCAGATGGGCATCAATTTCCGCGGCCCCATGGCGCTGGCGCGGCTCGTCCTGCCGAGCATGCGCGCCAAGCGCGCGGGACGCATCATCAACGTCTCGTCTGTCGGTGGCATGATGGCCATGCCGACCATGCCCCTCTACAGCGCCAGCAAGTTCGCTCTCGAGGGTGCCACCGAGGCGCTGTCCTACGAGGTCAGGCCCTTCGGCATCTACGTCACGCTCATCGAACCGGGATTCATCAACTCCTCCTCCTTCCAGAACACCCACTACACCAGCCAGGCAGCCCACTCCGAGAACGACCCGGCCGATCCCTACCACCACCACTACCGCAACATGGCGCCCTTCATCGAGCGCACCATGGGCCTGTCCCTGGCCACACCGGAGAAGGTGGCCCGCCGCATCCTGCACACCCTGCAGCGGCGCCGGCCCCCTTTGCGCGTCGCCGGCACGCCCGACGCGGTGATCTTCGACCTGCTGCGACGCTTCCTGCCCCGGCGGCTCTACCACGCCATGCTCTACCGGAGCCTGCCAGGCATCAGAACCTGGGGGAGAGAGGGGCCACACGATGCGACGTGACGACCTGGCCGAGCTGGCGTTCCGCGGCCTGTTCTGCGTCATCTTTCTGGGCCTCGGCGGGGAACACATCTTCGAGGACAGCCTCATCCGGCTGCTCATGCCCGCCTGGGTGCCCTGGCCGCGTGCGGTTTCCGTCGTCGTCGGACTGTGGCTTGTCGGCTGGGGGACCCTCGTCCTGCTGGGCTATCGACTGCGCTGGGCGGCCATCGCGCTGGGGACCTTCGTCGTCGTCGTCACCGCTGTCGTCCACGCTCCCGCCCTGTTCGCCTATCCATCCGAACTGGCCGAGGACAGCCGCTGGATGTGGGACATCCTGCAACGCTCCAACTTCGTCAAGAACCTGTGCCTCCTCGGTGTCTGTTTTCACCTGCTCCACCATCGCACCGGCTGCCTCAGCCTCGACGCCTGGCTCCGCGGCGACTTCCCCGGCTGTCGGCGCGACTGACAGTGCTTGGCGCCGACGCTGTCCAGGACTACCTGCTGGAGAAGATCCCCCTCGCCAGACAGATGGAAGCACGCGTCATCACCTGCGATGACACCGGGGTCCGCCTCGCCGCCCCGCTGGCGCCCAACATCAATCACCGGGGTACCGTCTTCGGCGGCAGTGCGTCAGCGGTAGCCATGCTCTGCGGCTGGGCCCTGGTGCACGCCCGCATCGCCGACCTGCCTTTCGACACGGGGCTGGTCATCCGTCGTCAGCAGATGGAGTTCGACCACCCCATCGATGGCGACTTTCAGGCCTGGTGCGCCATGCCGGAACGGGAGGTGTTGCAGCGCTTCGATACCGACCTGGCTGATCAGGGCAAGTCGCGGGTGGAATTGGCCGTGCAACTGCACGTTGGCGAGCGTTGTGCTGCCACATTTACCGGGGTCTACGTGGCGCTGAAGAGTTGAGACCCGCCCAGCAGCAGCTGCCAGATCGCAAACTGCACCTCACGCTGAACTGACTCTGCGACTCTCTTGCCGCCGCAGAACGCCTGTCCTACCCTAAGCTTCATGACCCCGGCCAAGGCCGTCGTTTTCATCGCCCCGCGCACCGTCGAGGTGCAGCAGGTGGACATCCCTGATCCGGGACCGGATGACGCTGTCATCCGTGTCACCCACTCGTGGATCAGCAACGGCACGGAGGGCTCCTTTCTGCGCGGCGAACGCAGCGCCGGCGACACGCCATATCGTGTAGGCAATCCCTGGCCTTTTCCCATCGTCGCCGGCTACCAGAAAGTCGGCGTCGTCGAACAGGTGGGTGCTGACATCGATGATCTGTCGGTGGGTGAAACCGTGTTCTGCGTGCAGGGCCACGTGCAGGGCATGTACCAGCCGCGGGGCGGACACGTCTCCCCTTCGGTGTCCCCCAGCGGAGGGATCTACAAGTTGCCCGACGGTCTCGATCCGCTCGCCGCCTCCGGCCTTGTCCTGACCCAGGTGGGCTACAACTGCGGCGCCCGACCGAACGTGAAAGAGTCAGATGCCGCCGTCGTCATCGGCGACGGTCTCGTCGGCCAGTGGGCGGCCCAGGCCCTGCGCTGGCGCGGCGCCCGCGTCGCCCTGCTGGGCCGCCACGAGGACCGCATGTCCCGCTTCGAACCCGATGGGGAGGCGCGCTTCACCCTCGATGCCCGCGATCCGGAATGGGTGGGCAACGTACGCCGGCTGTTTCCGAAGGGGGTGAATACCCTCGTCGACACGGTGGGCTCACTGCCAGCGGTGGAAAGTCTGTTGCCTCTGATGATCCGTTTCGGCCACTTCGTCTCCGCCGGTTTCTACGGTACAGAGGACCGGTTCGCGCTGCAGCCGGCGCGCGATTTCGAGCTGACCGCACATCTGGTTTCCGGTCTCGTTCGCGACCGTATGGAACGCACTCTCGAGCTGATCGCCGAAGGTCATCTGCAGACCCTTCCCCTCATCACCCATCACTTCCCCGTCGATCAGGCCGCCGATGCCTGGCGTCTCATCGAGAGCAAGTCGGAACCCGTCATGGGTGTCATCCTCGACTGGTAGGAAAGAGCGGAATCAGTGAAACAGCTCCAGATCGTGAGTGCCGATTCGGTTGAGTGGCAGGAGGTCGACATGCCGCAACCCGGTCTCGGTGAAGTGCTGCTCAAAGTCGATGCCGTCACGACCTGCCCGCACTGGGACCTGCACATGATGTCGGGCGAGCCCATGTTTCCCGGTGCCCGTGTTGACTATCCGCTCACGCCCGGTCAACCGGGGCATGAAATCGTCGGCAACGTCGTTGAGGTCGGCCCCGGTGTGGACGATCTGGCCGTGGGCGCCCGGGTCGCTGCCTGGCGTGACCGGGGCGCCAAAGTGCGCCTCGGGGGCTACGCCCAGTACGTGCCTTTTGCCGCCGACTCGCTGTTGGAGGTAAACACTGACCTGGCGCCGCAGTCCATCGCCTCGCTGGAGCTGGCCATGTGCGTGCAGGTCACCTTCGACCGCCTGCGGCAGTTCGGCCTGCTCGAGGGCAAACGGATCGCCGTAGGAGGCATGGGGCCCGCCGGCCTGGTCGCCGTGCAGATGGCCCGGGCCTGGGGCGCCGAATCCGTCCTCGCCGTCGATCCGCTGCAGGACCGACGGGAGCGGGCCCTGCAGTTGGGTGTGGATGCCGCCGTTGAGCCGAAGGATGGCGCCTTCGCCGAAGCTGCCGGCGGCCCTGTCGACGTGGCCGTGGACTGCGCCGGCGCCAAGGCGTCCGTGGAATTCCTCATGGGTCACACCCTCGGGGCGGTGGCCCTTTTCGGCGTGCTGCGTGATGCTGTCGCCTACGGCTGGCAGCAGTGGCGCAGCAAGGTCGACATCCTCGGCTACGGATCGCACAACCGGGACGCTGCGGAGCGCGCTCTGGCACTGGTCGAAGACGGCCGTCTGGACCTCAGCTGTCTCGTCACCCACGAGCTGCCCCTCAGCGACTATGTCGAGGGTGTGGAGTTGCTGCGCTCTCAACAGGCGTTGAAGGTCTGCTTTCTGCCCCATGCCTGATGGCGCGAGCTGATTGTCTGCCTGTCGAACCCCGACTCGTCACGATCCCCGCCGGCCCCTTCCGCATGGGAGATGACTCCGGACGCGCCAACGAGCGCCCCGCCCATGACGTCTGGCTCGATGAGTTTCGCATTGCCATCACCCCCGTGACCCGGTCTGCGTACCAGCTCTTCCTCGATGCCACCGGACATCCACGGCCGCGCTTCTGGGATGACCTGCGATTCGTCGATCCGCAACAGCCCGCTGTCGCTGTCAGCTGGTTCGGGGCGGTAGCCTATTGCGACTGGCTGTCCTCGGATTCCACCTGCTGCTTTCGCCTGCCCACCGAAGCGGAGCGCGAGAAAGCCGCCCGCGGTGGCCGGGAGGGTGTGGACTTTCCGTGGGGTTGCGACCTGCCGGACTGGATGGATGTGCGCTATGGCGGCGATGCTGTGGAGCGACCGGACCGCGTCGCCCAGGATCCGGCCAACGATTTCGGACTGCACAACATGGCCGACCTGGTACACGAGTGGTGTTCGGATTGGTACGATGCCGAATACTACGCCGAATCCCCGGAGAGAAACCCCGCCGGAGCAGATGAGGGCCAGCGACGGGCTTCCCGTGGCGGTTCGTGGCGACACGCCATCAAGGTGACTCGATGCGCCCACAGGTCCGCGATCATTCCGGATCGGCAGCTGGCCGACTACGGCTTCCGCGTCGCTGTGTAGGAAGTCCCTCTACAGTAGCCCTTCCTTGCGCAGGATGTCGGCGGCGATGGCGTACGTCGTGCCGTGCATGGCGATGACGACGAGACCCAGTCCTTCTGCCAGGTACCCCCCCGGGTACAGATTCGGGATGTCCACCGACTCGTAGCTGTGGGGATGAACCTTCGCCTGATGCACCTGGAACCGATAGTTGTCGTACTTCTCCACCAGTTGCAGTGGCGTCGGGAAGCCCTGCAACAGGGAGTAGTCGGCGCGACCGCCGATCTCCTTGAGCACGTGATCGACGGCTACGGTACGGGTCTCGCCGTTGACCTCCAGTCGCACCACTCCACCGTCGCCCGCTGCCGACTCTTCGATCTGCGTCAGCGTCGCGCCGTAGACAGCATCCATGCGTGCCGCCGCCGGATCCTCCAAGATTTCTGCCAGACGCCCGTAGTAGGGCAGACCGACGCGGCTGTGGTTGATCAACCCCCAGTGACTGTCCGAGGTCTGCCGCATAGCATAGGTCACCTGTCGGCTGGCGTCGTGGAGCTCTGTAGCGGCCCAGTCCGCCGAGCGCCCGCCACCGACGACGAGTACTCGCTCACCGGGAAAGTGCTCCGGCTTTTCATAGTACTGCGTGACAAAAGGCAGTTCCTCCCCCGGCACACCCAGCGAACGCAGCTCGCAGCGCTGCCCCACGGCGTAGACGATGTACTTGCAGGTATACTGCCGCGTCGGGTGGTTTTCCTCCACCGCGTCCGCCGGTTGCGGAAAAGCCGGACGCCTCAGGGCCACGGGGTCACGGTCTCTCCAGTCCGACACATCCGCCGCCGTCACCAGGAAGCCTTCCTCGTGAGGCTCCACACGTGTCACCCTCTCCCACGTATGCACGTTGTGCTGCACATCGAAGCGCTCCGGAACCCGTCGATAGTAGTCGACGATCCTCTGCTTGATGATCAGCTCGTTGACGTCGTAGCTCTGCCCTGTCTCCTGGACGTGCTGGGCCAGCGGGTAGAAGGCGAACTCCATCCACTGCCCCGGCGACAGGGTCAGCAGACCCTCCGGTACGTTGTTCCACAGGCCACCGACCTCTTCCTGCGTGATCAGCAGGCAGTCGAGGGCGTCATTGCGGCGGAACTCCAGCGCGATCTGATCCTTGCTCTCGAACAGCTGCCGCGGGTGGTGGAGCACGCGGAACAGATCGACTGGCGGAATACCGGAGCGCAACAGCTCCTTGAAGTCGAGGCTCAGCAGACTGCCCGGGTGTCGCGACAGGGGCTCAGCCACCTGCGGGTATCGTTGGCGCAGAATCGCGCTGTTGCTGTAGTAGGGGTGCCAGCCGCCGAGGACCGCCGCCAGCGGCAGCCCCGCCGGTCCGCCGCCCACGACGATGACGGTGTGATGTTCCGGAGCCTCCATCCTATCGGTCACAGGGCTACCGCCACGCCGCCACCGCCGCCGCAGACAGTGCCGCTGGCCTTGACGAACTCGGCACCCGCAGCTGCCCCACCGATACGTGGCTTCCTGATGAGGCTGTGTCCCATGCTCTCCAGTTCACCGGCCAGTTCGTCCGGCGCGGATTCCTCCAGCTCCATCGGCTCGGCACCCGTCACGTGCAGGCGCGGTGCCAGGGCCGCCTGGGCACAGGTGGCGCCGGCATCGACAAGACGTGACACCATCTGCGGCCCCACACTGATGATGCGTCGGCCGCCCGGCATGCCGAGAGCGATGTCGCGTTCGGGTGTACGCAGGACCATCGTCATCACGTTGTTCAACGGTCGTTTGCCCCCGGCCACCGAGTTGGCCCGACCCGGACGCGGATCCAGTCGGCACATGCCGTGGCCCAGGATGATCCCCCACCCGGGTACCGTGAACACCGAACCGAAACCGGCCCCCTGGGTGATCGTCGCCGACACGACATTGCCGTCGGTGTCCGCCGCCGATATGTGGCTGGTCTCGGGCACGCCGCCGCCCGCGGCGAAAGGTCGCGTGTCCACCGCCTCAGGAAACTGCCGCAGTTCTTCCGTCAGACCGCGGGCGTAGTCACGATTCAGCAGGCGCTCCACCGGCACGTCGGCATAGTCGGGGTCGGCCAGGTAGGTCAGCCGATCGCGCCACACACGTTTGAGGACCTCTGTCATCCGATGCCACCAGCCGACATCGTCGACAGCCAACGGATCAAAGCAGTCGAGCATGTTCAGTGCCTGCAACACCGAGATCGGCCCGTTCGGCAGAATGGAACCCAGTACCTCTGCGCCCCGATAGGCCGCCGCATAGGGATCGGTGATACGGGGTTCGAAGTCGGCCATGTCCTTCCGTGTCAGGATACCGCCACCGGCGGCCAGGGCATCGACGATGGCGCCGGCCACCGCGCCCTCGTAGAAGTCACGCCAGCCCGCCGCCGCCAGACGCTCGAGAGTGCGCTCCATGTCCGGCCTGTGCCATATCGATTCGGGCTTCGGCAGGCTGTCATGAGGCAGCAGATGGGCGGCCGAGGCGGGGTATCGGCGGATCACTGCCTCCAGTGACCGCACCGAACCGGCCAGGCCCTCGCCAAAGGCCACACCGTTGCTGAGCAGATCGAGAGAGGGCTGCACGACCTGCGACCACGGTAGACGCCCCCAGCGTTCGTTCAGCGTGCCGAGACCGGCCAGCTGTCCTGGCACACCGACGGCGAGGGGTCCGTAGACGTTGCTGTCGTCGGCCACCGCACAGTCATACTCGTTGGCGTTCAGGCCGTTGGCCTGACCTGCCGCCACCGGTCCGACCTCGTACATGTGTTCGTGCGCCGCCGCCGGCGCCCGCGAATTGGAATCGAGAGACCAGGCTTTGCCAGTTGCCCCTTCAATAGCGACGCCCACCAGCAGATAACCGCCGACACCACACTTGTCCGGGTGAATCATGCTGCAGGCGAGCCCGGACGCCGCCACCGCGTCGAAGGCGTTACCCCCTTCTTCAAGGATTCGCCCCCCGGCACGGGCGACCCCTGCAGACTCGGCCACCACGACGCCGCGTGTGCCATCCACCTGCTGTCCCTCTGTCATTGGCCCATCTCCTAGCGAATCAAGGTCATCCGGTGGGTTCGGTCCTGCACCCGCCCCCCGGCCGCGCGCACCCTCAGCCGCACCAGGTAGACGCCGCTGGCCGCCTCCCGCCCGCCATCGTCGCGACCGCCCCAGATGACGGCATGTTGCCCGGCCGGGCGGTCACCCCGTATGAGTTGCGCCACCTGCGTGCCTCGTACGTCGAAGATGGACAGTTCCACCATGGCGGCAGTGGCCAGCTGGAAGCGGATCGTCGTCGCCGGGTTGAAGGGATTTGGATGGGCGCCAAGCAGCTCGAATGTCGCCGGCGTGGCCCCACCTTCCTCTACCGATGTTGCCGGGTCGGGCGGCTCCTCGGCGATGACGAGCCAGTTGGGTATCTGCGCCCCCACGAGGAATTCGCGTTCATCGCCGGCCGCTTGCAGGCGGCTCTCATCGAGAGCGATGCGGGCAACCACGGTTCGTCCGGTGCGATCGCGCCGCTCGTACACCAGCTCCGAGTCATCCGCTGAGAATGTGGGGAAAGCGATGGCGGGTCCCGTGCTGACGATGGCCCCGGCGTCGCCGGTGACCAGATCGAAGACCCACACTTCGTTGCTGTCGACCGAGCTGTCGAAGCGGTCGAAGACCACGTGCCGCCCGGAGGCACGGGCGATCGTCGGATTTCCCAACTGCACTCCTTCTGCCTGCGGCGGCAGCAACGGCACGATGAAGCCCTTGTCCGGCTCCAACAGGTTCACATCCCAGAAGGAGAGGGAGTCCCCGGTGGCGGTGGGAATGGCGTTGAAGGCATCGTAGATGAGAAACTCCCCCGAGGGGTCCCAGTCGAGGGCGTCGGCAAACAGGACCACGCTCGTGGTCACCCCCTGTTGTGTTGTCGGTCGCTTCAGCTCGATGGTCCGGCTCTGCTCAGGGTTTTCGAAATCGAACAGAACGATGGTGCCGTCCTCGAACACCGTCGTCGCCGCCAGCTGCCTGCCGTCCGGCGACAGCGAGATACTGGCCCACTCCCGTGTGCTGCTCAGCACGGTTTCGTCCGTACCGTCGACATTGATGACGCGCAGATTGTTGGCCGCGTCGACGAAGAGGACGAAAGACCCGTCTGCAGCGACGGTCACGGAGTTGCCGGTACGATCGTACACGGGAGTCGGCGTCAGCAGGACGATGTCGTCATTCGACTGCAGGTCCGGCTTGACCAGATAGAGCCCGCGGTCTCCCGACTGGGCACTGACCACGAGAATCCACTCCTCTCCAGGTACCGGGACGCGGCGTTCGGGTGGCTGATACCCCTCGTCACCAACGATGCCCACGGCGGCAAAGGCTGCCTCCACCGCGGCCACCTCGTCGGCTCCGTACAGCTCGGTCGCCGCCTGGATCGCCGCATTGCGCATATCGACGAAGTTTCCGCGCTGGTTGATCAACCGCGACGCGAGAATGTGATAGTAGATCCGCTCCGTCCTCTCGCGCCCGATCGCTTCGGCGATCAG
The DNA here is from genome assembly GCA_002726335.1 of Gemmatimonadaceae bacterium. The sequence goes on along the minus strand of PBSR01000247.1, from coordinate 35 downwards.
GAAGCAGGCCCGGTTCGGGATGCCGCTGTTGAGAT